>CAKVIC010000001.1 GCA_934754655.1 uncultured Candidatus Melainabacteria bacterium
AAGGGCAAACTTAATTGGTATTGTAGTTGGAACATCAAATGATTTGAAAGCCGCAACCGGTGCTAAGTTTAAAATACACAAATCAAAAAGCAACAATAATATACAAACAAAAACAGCAACTTCCGATTTGAAAAAAGAAAATATTGTTGAAAATCCGGAAGAAGCGAAAAATGTTGGTTCTAAAAAGATAAAAACTCAAGAATTAAATACGGATGAGTTAGAAGCAAAAAGCAATAATACCGTACCTATTGACAATTTGATTAAAAGATATGATGAAATCTTAAAAAAAGCTTCGCCTACTGAAGAAGAAATTTTGGAATTTAAAAATATTCAAAATGAATTAATAGGATGCGGTATTTTTAAACCTGAAAGTAAATTCACAGATATTTGGGAATCTCTAAAAACAAATCAATTTTATCAAAAATACATAAACCCGGAATTTGCAGATTTTAAGGCTTTACTTAATGATACTTTTAAAATGATAAAAGAAAATGGGTTCAAAATATACAAAAACAAATTAAGCAGACAACATTTACTTTTAATTTTTACAGCTGTAATTACAGCTCCTATCCCAGTGCCTGGTTCACATTTAATTACATATATTTTAGCAAACAAAGCAACAAAGGCTTCTTCTGCAAAATTAAACAAACTTCTAGAAAAAGCTCGAAATGCATATCAAAAATATATTAAAAATCCTAAACCGGCACTTGAAACTGAATTGAATAAAGCTTGCGAAGAATTTACTGAAGAAGCTTTTAAACACTTAGATGAAAATTACAAAGTAAAAGAAAATGAAAGTCATAACACTTGGCTTGATGAAAATATTGATAAATTAAAAGAAAGTTGCCAATATTCTGATGATACTGGAAGTTTTTTTGAACGTACACTAGACAAAATATCATCACATTTAATACAAGATTCTCGTTTTAAAATACTGAATTATTTTATAAAAAATGAAACATTGTCTAAAAATAAAAACTTACAAAAAAATACTGAATATGGTGAAACAGAGCTAGAAAATCTATTAAATAGAGTTAATAATGGACAAGAATCAAAAAATATTATTGACGGCTTTAAATATTATATTTCACACGAAAATTTACATAAAAATGAAATAGTTCAAAAATATTTAAATAAAATATTGTTTAATAAAAATTTACCTATAGAAACAAAGACCAAGATTTTTGATTTACTATCTAATCCTGAAAATTCTGAAATATTGTCAAAAAAAGCAAGTTCTCTTGAACATTTACTATCTTATTGCAATAAAAAAACTGATTTTGATTTTGCGATTACAGTTCTTTTAGATAAAAAAGCAAATTTACCAAAATTATTAAATCAAGCTTTTGATTTTATTAATAGCAAAAAAGGATTAAAAGATTTGTATTTAAACAATAAAGATAATCTAGCCTTTACGCAAGAATTAGATAAATTGGCTTACTACATAGTTGATGACAATTACCAAATAGCAAAGCCTCTTATAAATAGTAAAAATTTAGATATAAAATCTAAAAAGAATATTCTTAAATCAACTAATGAAGAAAATTTAGAAATAGCAATTTTATTATGCAATGATAAAGAATTTCCAAAAGAACATGTTGCTGCAATTTTAGAAAAAACTTCAATTGACAATTTAGAAACTGCTAAAGAATTGATTTTAGATAAAAATATTCCTCGCGATGAAATAGCAGTTCAGCTAAGAATTAAAAAATTAAATATTTCTAACGATGAAATGAATAACATTAAAGAATTTTTACACAATATTAAACCATATATAACAAAATTCAATTCTAATAATGATTTTATGGTGCAATATCTCATTGATAATCCTAAAATCAGTTTTGCAGATTTAAATAAATATTTTAATTCAATTGATATTAAAGATTTAGCAAATAAATATCCTAGAATAAAAAATTATACAGAAAATGAACTAATACAATTTTTAACATACCATTACAAATGCGGTACAACAAAATTTACAGATAGCGAGTTAACCCTAACAAACGATTTTACGAAGTTTATTGCAGAAAATTACATAAGCGCTGATGATATGACAGAATTGTTAACTGTATTTCCAAATACAGACAGAAACATAGGAACATTACCAAAAGGTTGGAATGAAAATAGTGCAAAAGATAAAGCTTTGCAACATGAAATTAGCAATATTTTTGAAGAATTCAGACTTACCGGTGACACTGATACTAGAAATACTGATAAATTGCAAAAAGACTTATCAAATCTTTTGCATAAGCAGGTAAAAGTAAGTTACTTAGGCGCTGGAATGTTTGGCACTGCTTATAAAATCTCTATAGAAGGTGCTGAAGATGTTTGTTTAAAGATATTCCATACTGTTTCAAAAATGGAAGATCCATTACATGGCAAATATATAGAACCTCAAGCACTTACATATTTAAACAATCATACTAATAAATTTGTAAAAATGTTTTTTGGCAAAGTCGGTGCAAGCCAAGATAATGATAGCTTTTTAGTTACTCAATTTTTATCAGATGATACAGTTCCAATAGATACTTATAAAGGTGATTATTCCAATATAAATTTTAAGATTCTAGACGATAATCGGCATAACAAAGTAAAGTATAAAATTATAGATCCAGGGGCTGTAGAAGTTTTAAATGAAGACGGTTCTGCTCCTGAAAAAGCTATAAAAAAAGCATATAATTTAAAAAGGAATAAATAATAAAATATTTAATAAAATATGTTATAATCGGTAAATAAATGAACAATAAAGACACAAAAAAATTAGTACAAAATATGAAATTTGAAATAGATCCGCTTGATATAAATCTTGTAAAAATTCAGCAAGAATTTCAAAAAAAAGTCGAGCAAATTCCGAATTGTGGGAATTTCGCACCTTTAATTGGACTTTATGAATCAAAAGACCCGACAAGAAATATCTCTAAAATTATAATTACATGCAAAAATCTTGAAGATGAAACCAACAAACGACGAACATTAGAATTATGTATCAATAATAAACAAAATCTTGATGAAACCATATTTACATTAGCAAAAGGCAACAAACAAGAAATTATTGATATTATAAACGACAAAAAGTTTTTTGAAATTTGCAAAAGCTTGATTATAAAAACTGAAAATACCTTAGAAAATAACTAAACAAAATCTAGATACCAGAGCCCTTAATACCTGTTCTTTTTAATCGTTGTTCAATTCTTCGATACCATTTTAAACGTTGTTGAAACAAGGTTTCATAACCTTGAAAATGAGCTTGGCTTATATCATAAAAATGTTTGTCACAAAGTTGTTCAAGATTCTTTGCCAAATTTGTTGTTAATTCATGCCTATCAAGAGCGGTTTCTTTATTAAGCTGAATAATTTCACCTAATTCAACAAGAACTTCCGGACGATTATCACGCAAAAACGTATAATTAACAGACACAGGCATTAAATTTACTTTTCCATATTTTTTCACAGCTTTTTGAGCTATATATGCAAGCCCCGTTTGAAATTCAATCGGACGATAGTATGGCGGTTTTATTATACCTTGAGGAAAAATATACAAAACATTGTTCAAATCTTCAATTGAATTAACCGCATAGCGCAAAGCTTCCATAGAAGCTTGCGGTGATTTTTTATTTACATTAAAAGCACCCGCATGTCTTAAAATCGGAAAACGGTTTAATTCTTCCACCATTATACGAATTTGTTTTTTAAAAATCTTGTTACAAATATGATATCCAACAATTCCATCCCACCAATTGAAATGTGGTGCAAACAAAATTAGAGGAACATCTTTATCTCTATTTAAGAAGTTCTCATAACCTTTATATCTGAATGCATAAAAACGAGTTTCTAACATTCTATAGAAAAAAAAGTTTGCAACAGCTAACCAAAACTTTGAAGTCGCTGCCGGACAAAATTTTTCATCGATATTCCGCAATTTTGTAGGCGGAACGTTTGAATATAACTCCTCTAAATTTATCATAATATTATTCTACACTTAATATTTTTTATTGTGAATAGCTTTGAACATAATAATTAAAGAATGTTTACTTTTTGTTACAATTTGAGCAGGGTGAACACCAAAATAAGAATATGAACTCTTCATTCAAAAGTTCAATAACAAACACTCCTGCTCCAAAAAGAGAAAGAGTGTTTTATCACTTAAAAGTTCACATTATTGAATTTTTATTTTTAATAAACAAAGGGATACCTAAGTAAGAAAAGGATTTTGATTGGTGTTTGTTTTTTTCTTTTGATTATTTACACCATTTACGTCTTGTGTATTATTTGTATTTTGTTCATTTTGTGAAGTTTGAGTATTTGAATTTGCACTATTTTGATTATTTTCAACAGGCATTCCAAACATATTTAAAGTTTCGGGCTCTGAGTCATTATTTGTGGTATTATCTGCAAGCGCGGCTTTGGCATTATCTTCCGGTGGTTCAATATCATCCGGAATTTCTATTGTTGCATTTTGCACTAAATCAACATTTGCCGTGTATAATTCTAATTTTTCAGTATGGAAATTTGATAATTCTTCTTTTATAATTTCAGTTTGCTTTCTTATTTCAATTGTTTTACCAGCTTCTCCTGCAAAATTATGTTGTTCTATTGCTCCGGCAGCACTCCAAGCAGCGCCCAACAATGCACCACCAGCTAAAGCGGTATCTGCAATTGCATCAACCAATTTCTTACCTCCGAAAATAGCACCAATACCTGTTGCAATTTCAGCACCAGCGGCTGTATATTCAGCAGCCGCAATAATTCCCAGCTTTGTACCTGAAACAGCCCCGGTAGCTCCGTTAATAGCTTGAGCAGTACGTTCAGCATAACAATTATCTTGCGTTGGTTCATCAAATTCACGTACCGCACCAAGAGCTCCAGTATATTCTTCTATTGATTCTTGACTTGATGTATAACTACCTGCTAAATCTTCTATATCACTATTAATATCATCCATTTCTTCAGAAGATTCATTTTGAATATCTTCAATATTTTGTCCAGCTTCAGTCATATACTTTATACATTTTTCATACATTCTTTGCTCATCTTCTGTTAACGTTTCTCCAGCTTCAATTTTTGCTTTTAAAGTAAGGTATGTGTTTTTATAAAAATCATAATCCGTTTTTTCTTTTTTTATATTTTCATCAGCTTCTTCTTTTTTTGCACTACCTTCTTCTGCTAATTCATCAGCTTCAGAAGTAGTCTCTTCAATATCAGCTTGTGTTTCGTTTATTGAATATTGCATTGCACCAATATGATTTGTTGCCTCAGCACAAGCTTTAACCTGTTCTAAATTGGGTTTATTTGCCTTATATGCGATTCCTACAGCACTAGCAGAGGCACATGAAATTCGAAGCATATTCGTACCTATAGCATTCTTTGCTTCAACAGATTTTAAAGCTTCTTTGCCCCCTCCTTTAACAAGGCCTTTTCCGGCTTTCCAAACTCCAGAGCCACCTTTTATCAACCCCGCTGTTGCTCCTGCTGTTGTTACAGCTGCGCCGACACCATCTGCAACAGCTCTTCTATTCATTCCAGAATTATCACCATCGTAACCGGTTGCGTCATTCATTGCTTTTGCACCAGCTTTTTGCGAATCACTTTTTTCATCATCGGTCATTTGATATTCAGTTGCATCTTGAGATAACGTTGTTATGCCTTCTAGCCATTTATTTATTTCACTTTGAGAATACTTACTTGCAATCTTACCCATATCAGAAGCACTATATCCACCAGTATTACCGTGAACATAATAATTAATATAAGCTTTTCTACATTCAACTTCATTATTCAAATTCAAACTTACTGATGACATAATCCCTCCAATATTTAGTTTGTATACTATGTATATCGGCATTTTTTTGAAAAACTTTAGTTTTTTAACAAGTATTGTTACAAAAATTTACATTTTTTTATTATTCCTTTATAATCATAGAGGAGATTTGTTTATGGAAAAACTTAGTGACGATTTAAAAAAACAAATAATGTTTGGTGAAATAAAACTACCTAAAATTGAAATTTTTGGCATCACTCATTATAGATACGAAGATTGTGAATTGTCTGATATTGTTGAAATTGAAGGTTATAAAGCTCATAAGCTTTGCGCAATTGCATTTCAAAAAATGCAAAAATCTGCGTTAAATGATGATATTCGATTAAAAATAGTTTCTGCTTTCCGTTCTCAAAAATATCAAATAGAGATTTTTAATTGCAAATGGGATATAAATTCAATTCCTACTGATAATGAATTTTATAAACGCTTAAAATATTCTGCGCCATCCGGATATTCAGAACATCATACAGGTTTGGCTCTTGATATAAATTCGCTAGAAGAAGATTTTGCACAAACAAAAGAATATGAATGGCTACTAAATAATGCTCATAAATTTGGGTTTGAAATGTCTTTTCCACAAAATAATAAACAAAATCTTGGATTTGAACCATGGCATTGGAGATATATTGGCAATAATTTTGACAAAAACATTTTTGCTCAAGCAAAAATGTAGTATAATGTTTAAATAATGAAAATAGGTGAAAAATGAAAGAATTAATTTTATCAAATAATATTAAAACATGTATAAAAGAAAACACTAATACTCCGCGAATAGCATTAACATTAAATATATCAATTAATGAGCCAGAAAAATTTGCTGGCGAATATTTATTAATGTGCAGATTATTATTAAAAGGTACTAAAAAGTATTCTTCAGAAGAATTAGCTTCAATTTTAGATGAAAATGCGATTGATTTATCTATTGAAACAAAACAGGACTATATTAGAGCTAAATTTGTTGTCCTAAATGAAGATTTTGAACTTGCATTGTCTTTACTTGCCGATGCATTAAAAAATTCAACATTTGAAGAATTTGAGAAAGAAAAAACAATGTTAAAAGGAGAATTAACAGCTGAGCTTGATTCTGCAAAAGTAAAATTATCAGATTTATTCACAAAAACAATTTATAAAAACCATTTTTATGGAAATAGCTACACTAAAATTCTTGAAGAACTTGACAACATTACTATAGAAGATGTAAAAAATTCTTATAACAATATTTTAAAGACTTCTAAAAAAGTTATTGCAATAGTTGGCGATGTTAAAATACACTATGCAACAGAACTTTTAGAAAAATATCTAAGTGACCTTCCGTCATCTTGTGTAACAACTAGCGAAGTAAATCCGCCATCAGAAATTGTTCAAGAAAGCGTTGAAATTATAAAAAATGATGCGCAACAAGCTCAAATTGTTCAAGGTTGGAAAGTCCCACAAATAGGAACTTCTGATTACCCTAAATTAATGCTTTTGAACGTAATTCTTGGCGCAAGCGGACTTTCTTCAAGATTATTTATGGAACTTCGCGAGAAAAAAGGACTTGCATATACTGTAAGAAGTTCTTATGAAGTTCTTAAACAATCAGCTGTTTTTTCAATATATATTGGAACTGAGCCTACCAATATCCAAGCCTCAATAGAAGGTTTTAAAGAAGAAATTGAAAAAATCAAAACAATCCCTATTTCAGAAGAAGAATTGCATAATGCAAAAAATAATATAATAGGAAAACAACAATTTATAACTGAAACAAATTCGCAACAATCTTCTTTAATGGCTTATTATGCAATTTCAGAAAAGCCATTTGATTACCAAAAAGAAGTTATAGAAGATATTAAAAAAGTTACTGCAAAAGATTTACAAGATGTTGCTAACAAATTTTTGAACGAGAATTTTGTTTTAGCGATGATTAAACCACAGGTATAAAATGAAACGTCTTGATTTTCAAAAAACTTATAAAAACAATCTTATTGAACTTTTTGGCTCTGACAGTAAAAAATCTTATTCTGTGCTTGTCATTGGGGTTTTTCATGGTGATGAACCACAAGGAGATTTCTTAATTCGTGAATATTTAAAAAAAAATCCTGATTCAAATATATTATTTATACCTTGTCTAAATCCGGACGGAAAGATTTTAAAAAAGCGCACGAATTTAAACGGTGTCGACTTAAATCGTAATTTTCCGACTTCAAACTGGAAATTATTACCTAAAAACGAATATTTTGGAGGTAAATCGCCGGCAAGTGAGATTGAAACTCAGTTTTTAATAAAAATTATTGAGCAATATAATCCTAAACTAATTTTGACACTTCACGCGCCTTATAAAATAGTTAATTATGATGGTGAGGCTAAAGATATTTCTGAAAAAATATCAAAAATTATTGGTTATCCAATACAAAAAGATATAGGATATCCAACTCCAGGCAGTTTTGGCACTTGGGCTGGATTAGAAAAAAATATTCCAACAATTACTTTAGAATTAGATGAAGAAATCAGCCCGAAAGAACTTGTGGAACCAATGTTTGAAATCTTCACAATGCTTGAAAATGAATAATTTTGCGACATTTTGTTTAACAAAAAATTGTTTGTTCCCTATCTGGGCCAACAGATATTATACCAACAGGCGCACCAATTAATTCCTCAACACGTTTAATATAGGTTTTAGCATTTTGAGGTAAATCTTCATAACGTTTTACATCACATAATGAAGTTTTCCAACCTTTTAAAGTTTCATACACTGGTTCTAAGTATTTATGAATAAAAACATCTGTAGGATAAGATGTATAAATCTTATCATTTCTGCAATCTTTATAAGCTGTACAAATTTTTATTTCATCAAAATCATCAAAAACATCAATTTTTGTTAAAGCTACTTTTGTTATACCACCAACAAGTACTGCATATTTCATTACAACTGAATCAAACCAACCACATCTTCTTGGTCTACCTGTTGTTACACCAAACTCATGCCCAACTTCTTGAATACGTTTTCCTACCTCATCAGTTAATTCCGTAACAAAAGGGCCTTCGCCAACTCTTGTTACATAAGCTTTTGATACACCAACAACTTCTTCTATAACAGTCGGGCCATAACCACTACCTACTGCAGCACCACCTCCAATCGGATTTGAGCTTGTGACAAAAGGATATGTTCCATAATCAACATCTAACATTACGCCTTGAGCGCCTTCAAACAATATTGTTTTTTGTTTATTTTCTCTAAGCAAATCTTGCCAATCAAAACAAACAAAAGGTTTAAAAAGTTTCGCATAAATTTCACAAAGTGATAATATACAATCTTTAGAATAAGTTTCCAATCCATAAACTTTTTCTAACGTTTTATTTTTTATTGGCAACATCATATCAATTTTTTCATTCAAAGCTTCAAAAGAATATAAATCTTGAATCTTAAACGCAATTCTAGCCATTTTATCTGTATAAGTCGGCCCAATTCCTCGTTTAGTCGTACCAATTTTACCTTTTTTAGAATTTTCTTCGCTCCATCCATCAATTTCTATATGATAAGGCATAGTAATAGTCGCTAGAGGTGAAATCTTTAGATTTTTAAAATCTACACCTTGAGCTTTCAATTCATTCAATTCTTTTTCAAAAGCCTCTGGGCAGATAACTGTTCCTGCACCTATCATACAGATTTTATCACCGTATAAAATTCCTGACGGAATAAGATGAAATTTATAAATTTTACCATTTGTAACAACAGTATGGCCAGCATTACAACCACCTTGATATCGAATTATCAAATTAGCTTTCTCTGCTAGCAAATCTGTAATTTTTGCTTTACCTTCATCTCCCCACTGTGCACCTATTACAACCGTATTTTTCATCTTATTTCCTCGCTATTATATTTAAAAAAGCCGGATACAATCCAGCTTTTTATAAAACTTTATTACTGATTTTGTGTTTGTCGTAGCTTTGCTTGTTTAGCTTGAACATCTAGCATTGAATTATGCGCCATCATATAAACCGCGCATATTTTATAATTCTTCAAATACCAAGCACAATTTTCTTGCATACAAACAATCTCAACCTGTGAACCCACGCTCATCAGCGGACATAATGGTATAAACTTATCGTTAGGCATCTTTTTCTCCTATATTTTAACTTCTTTTTTTAACAAATTACAACTTTCGCATCTTCTGCGTTCTTCATCTTTATAGATTTTACATCTATTTATAACTTCATCAAAATCTATTTTGTGAGCATCAAAATCCGGACCATCTACACAAGCAAATTTTGTTTCTCCATCAACAGTAACTCTGCAAGCTCCGCACATACCAGTACCATCAACCATAATAGGATTCATACTAGCTTCTGTATAAATACCCTTATCGCGTGTTAAATTCGCAACAGCTCGCATCATTGGCATAGGTCCAACCGCTATAGCATAATCAATTGTTTCCTTTTGCATCAAGCGTTCAAGAACTTGTGTTACAAAACCTTTTTCACCTTCTGAACCATCATCTGTCGTTACAAACAATTCTGTACAAGCTTGTTTCATTTTATCTTGCCAAAATATTAAATCCTTAGTTCTTGCACCCATTATCATGTAAACTTTATTACCAGCATCTTTGAAAGCTTTTGCTATCAAATAACATGGAGCTGCTCCATACCCCCCTGCCAAACAAACAACTGTTCCATATTTTTTTATATGCGTTGGTTGTCCTAAAGGTCCGACCAAATCTATTAATTCATCCCCAACCTCAAGTTCTGCAAGCTTTTTGGTGGTATATCCAACTGCCATAAAAACAATTGTTAAAGCACCTGTTTCTTTATTTACATCTGCTATAGTTAAAGGAACACGTTCTCCGTTTTCTTCAACTCTAAATATAATAAATTGTCCAGCTTTTGCATTCTTAACCACATAAGGAGCTTCTATTACAAGCTCATATTGGTTTGGACATAATTCTGTTTTTGATAAGATTTTATAACCCATTTTATCACTCTCTTTGCTACTATAAATATAATATCACAAAGGTCTAAAATTTGATAGTAATATTACTTTATGTTAAATGTTGTTTTGCAAATTCGCACCCACAATAGTTTTGTCTATACAACCCTAACTCATTTACAATTTTATTTGTTTTTAAAAAACCATCATTTTTTCTAAAATTTATTGCAATAAACTTGGTAAAATCATTATCTGCAACAGATTCACCGATTTTTGCAATTTGTTCAAAATTCTTATGGGGACTAATAGCAAGCGAAGTTGTAAACTCTTTAATTAATAACTCCTCGGCTTTTTCTTTAGCACGAGAAAGTCTTAATCTAAAGCAATTTTCACAACGCTTACCTTTTTCAGGTTCTTGTTCTAAACCTAAAACAAATTTTAAATATTCATCGTGATTGTATTCTTCTACAATAAGTTTAACGTTAAAATATTTACATAATATCTCTTGCGCAAAAAGCCTTTTGTTAAATTCACATTTTGTATCAATATTAGGATTACAAAAATAAACAATTGGTTCATACCCATTTTGCAACAAGTACTGAATTGGATAAGCAGAGCACACGGCGCAACAAGAATGTAATAAAATTTTGTTATTTTTTACATGCTCCATTTTCAATCAATAGTTCCTTTAATTCATAATAAGGTTTAACACCCACAATTTTTTTACCATTTATAAACATTGTCGGTGTAGAATCAATTTCTTTACTAACACCATCTAAAATATCTTTTTGCAATTCTTCATAAGTTTCTTTTGAGCGCATATCCTGCAACAACTGGGTTTCATTCAAGCCCGCAATTTTTGCAAGTTTTATTACATCTTCAATATTTTTAGGCTGATTTTCATATAATAAAGATGCCATTTCCCAATAATTACCTTGTTTTTTCGCAGCAATTGCAACTTTTGCCATGTTACAAGCTCCTGGGTGCATGTTTATTGACAAATAAGAATTACATTGTCTATCAAAAGGATAATTGTGGTGAATTATTTTAATATTAAAAAATTCCTTAGCTGCTTGATGAAGCATAATATTATGCATATAACAGAGCGGGCAAACATAATCTGAATAAAGTTCAATCACAATATTTCCGTAAGGATTTCCTAGAGTATTTCCTTTTACTCTATAAGGATTGTATTTTATCTTTCTATATTTCATCACAGAATTATATTTTTTGACATGCGGAACAAAATTAAGCGTCGTTGCTGAATAACATAAAAACGTCAGCGCAATTATTGTCAAAGTAATAAAAGATTTTGTATAAAGTTTTGCACCAGAAATAAAATCTACAAATGTAGTTTTAAAATTTTTAATAATATTTTTAAACATTCCATCAGCAGCGATTGTTGCTATTATCAAATCAATAATGTAAGTTATAAAACATAAAATACAAAGTTTTTTAATAATAAACAAACTAATTATTGCAAGCAACATAGAAACACAAAAAGCAATGCTTCCAAGAGTTGAAATATAAGCTTCAGGATTTTTAAAAACTTCTAAAAACTTCAAAAATTTAATTTGTTTTAATTTCTCGGAAAAAGTTAAAAACAATACTGTTAAATAAAAGAAAATTCCCCAATATGCTAATGGGATTCCAAGAAATTGCGCTAAATTTGATTTTGCCGCGCCATCACAATCAACAAAAGAATTTATTGAACAAAAGCTTGGCAAAGAATATTTATCAAAATTGGCAGAATAATATATAAAAGCTAATTTTATAGCTAACCCTAAACCTATTAATGCTAATATTTGAATAGATAATTTCTTTTTATCAATAACCATAAAAGTCTACTCCCTAAATCTTTATATACTATATTTTAGTATATAATCTCCTAATTGCAATAACAAAAAGTCTGTAATTCCATAATCCTTAAAATAATTAAAACTAAGCTTTTAGTTACTAAACATAAGGATAAATTTTAAATTTGTTTAATTATAATTAGTTAGGCTATAATATCAGTAT
The DNA here is from genome assembly GCA_934754655.1 of uncultured Candidatus Melainabacteria bacterium. GTDB lineage: Bacteria > Cyanobacteriota > Vampirovibrionia > Gastranaerophilales > Gastranaerophilaceae > CAG-196. The sequence continues at coordinate 12,741 of CAKVIC010000001.1, forward strand.
GAGTGAACAAAAATACATCGCATTAATAGATTGTGACAGTTTTTTTGTATCTTGCGAAAGGACTTTCAACGAAAACTTAAATAACAAAGCCGTGTGCGTTGTTTCAGGTGACAGAGGTTGTGTTGTCGCACGTTCAAAAGAAGCTAAACAAATGGGAATCCCAATGGGGCTACCATTGTTTATGGCAAAAGAACAATTTCCCAAATGCATATACATTAATGCAAATCACTGTAATTATCTTAAAATTTCTAAAGAAATAATGTCAATTTTAAAAGAATTTAGTCCAAATGTAGAAGTATATTCTATTGACGAAGCATTTGTAGACTTAACTGGGCTTAGCCGTTTATATAAAATGAACTATTACAAAATGGCTCAATATATTAGAAATCTAATTTTAGAAAAAACTAAAATTCCAGTATCGATTGGCATTAGCCGGACAAAACCTTTAGCAAAGCTCGCTTCTGACAAATCAAAAAATTCAAAAAACCATATTTGTATCACTGGCAAATGTGGAATTTCCAAGTTGTTAAAGCAATCTGAAATTTCAGAAATTTGGGGAATTGGTCGAAAATTAGGACCAAAATTAAAAAGCTTTGGAATATATACAGCGTTTGATTATGTTCAAAAAAACGATGTTTGGCTAAAAAGTCGATTTGGAAAAAATGGTTTAGAACTAAAATATGAACTTTTAGGGACTCTTATAAATAAAGTTTCTAATAAAATCGATATGCCAAAATCAATTAGTGATACAAAATCTTTTAGCGAATTCTCATCTGATTTGAATTTTTTAAAAAATGAACTTCAAATCCATATTCATTCAGCCTGCAGAAAACTACGAAATGCCTGTGGGAAAGCAACTATTGCCGGAATAATTTTAAAAACTAAAGATTTCAAAGTATTTTTTGAAAAAATTAATCTACCTCATGAAACAAATTTTGAATTTGAAATTTCAAGAGAAGTTTTTCCTTTACTTGATAAAATGTTTAATTCCAAAATAATTTATAGAAGTATTGGAATTTATCTTGCAGGAATTGAACCGGAAGAAAAGCAGCAATTACAACTTTTTGGAGATTCTATCAAACGTGAAAAAAATGAAAAACTTGCAAAAAGCTTAGATAAGCTTGAAGAAAAATTTGGAAGAAACATTGTTAAACCGGGATTTATAAACGATGTTCCTGTTAAACAAGATTTTTTAACTAAACAATAAGCCTTTTTTAATAATTCTATCTATGTTTTTAGAAAATATTATTTGTGATGACTCCGTTTAAAACGCACACCCTCTACTTCATGCACATCTTCCGTTACAATAAAAGCTGAAGGATCAAGCCCGTGCACAACTTCTTTTAATTTTGGAATATCAAATTTATTAACGACACAATATGTTAAAATCTTTTCTTTTTTTGAATATCCGCCAAGTGTTTTCATATATGTAACACTTACATCAAGCTCCTTCATAATAGCATCACCAATATCTTTAGAGAAATCTGAAACAATCCTTACAGATTTTGCTTTATCTAAACCTTCTAAAACGGCATCAATCATTTTTGATGCAACATAATATGTCAAAATTGAATAAAATGCCCTATCCCAACCAAACAAAAATCCTGCGCCAACATATATAAACAAATTTATACACATTAAAAGTTCGCCAACAGATACAATTTTTAACCGTTTTGATAAATCAATAGATACCATTTCTGTACCATCTAAAGATGCATTGTTGCGCAATATCAAACCAACCCCTAAGCCTAAAAGAATACCGCCAAAAATTGTTACAAGCAATAAATCTTCTGTAATATGCCCCCATTTTGTCACAATATTCGTTGCTATTGCAAGCATAGAAATTGCAAACATTGTATTTATAACAAATTTTTTACCTAAAGTTTTGTAAGCAAAAAGTACAAAAGGTAAATTTATTCCTAAAATAAACAAGCCTAAGTTACCACCGGTTAAATATGACATCATCATTGAAATACCAATAACGCCACCGTCAATAATCTTGTTTGGAAGTAAAAACATCTCCAATGCAACAGCTACAATAAAAGCCCCTATTGTCATAAAAAAAGCGCGTCTTATGAAACTTAAAATTATTTCCCTTAACGAACTAGGTTTTTGCGTCTTTTTTTTAGGCGAATTAAACAACAATGATACCCTCCACTTACAAAAAATTATTTTTATTCTTTATTTTTTAATTTATCAAAAATATTTAAATTATGCTTATCTGAATTTTCAACAGGTTTGATTCCTAAAATTGATTCTAAATCAGATTTTAAAGTTGTCAAATCTTCGTATTTTTTTAGCATTCCATCCATACAAATTGAAACATCGCCAGTTTCTTCAGAAACAACCAAACATGCCGCATCAGAAACTTCTGACATCCCGAGAGCTGCTCTATGGCGAGTTCCATATTTCCAACTTAATTTTGGATCTTCTGTTAAAGGTAACAGCACACCAGCTGAATGTATTTTATTTTTCTGTATAACCATTGCACCATCATGCAAAGGTGTATTAGGATGAAATATAGTTAAAATTAATTCAGCTGAGATTCTTGCATCAATTAAGGTACCAACATCTGTTGTTCCAACAGGTGCTGCCATTTTGTTAAAAACTATCAAAGCACCAGTTTTTGTTTTTATCAAATATTTTACTGCTTCAAGAATTTCTTTTATAACATCAACTTCTTCATCTAAAGCATTACTGGAATTACCATAATTAAAAAAAGTTCTTTTAATAAAACCCGGTTGCCCTAAATACCCTAAAAATCTACGTAATTCCGGTTGAAATATCACTATCAAGCTTAACGCAACCATTGTTACCAAAGCTTTTAGAAAAACACCTATGATTCTTAAATTTACTAAAATTAAAATTTCACTAAAAATCCACATAAAAACAAGAATAAATATTCCTTTTACAAGATTTTCTGCTTGAGTATTTTTAATAAATTTTTTATAAAAAACAAACAAAATCAATATTATAAAAAGCACTTCCAACACATTAACCAAAGAAAGCGAAAGCCTTAGAGGGCTTATAATATTCATAAACAATTTTGCTATACTTTCTACCATAAAACCTATAACCTATCGGGAATATTCTCTGTCATAACCAACTCGTCTAAGCGTTCTCTATATACTATAATATCAGATTGAGAATTATTTACAAGTACCATTTCCGGTTTTTCAACTTTATTATAATTTGATGCCATTGAATAATTGTAAGCACCTGTATTATAAACACACAAAATGTCATCGGGCTTTAATTGAGGAAGTTCAATATCCTTGAACAAAATATCACCACTTTCACAAAACCTACCGGCAATCGTCACAATTTCTTTCTTTCTTCTTTGATGATTATTCGCTAGTTCAACCGTATATTTTGCATCATATAACGCCGGACGCGGATTATCCACCATTCCACCATCTACAAAAACATATTTTCTACCATTAGGAACTTGTTTATAACCACCTACAGTGTACAAAGTAACACCCGCAGTTGATATAATACTTCTACCCGGTTCAATATAAAGACTTGTAATTTCATCTTTATATTTTGCCAATGTCGTTTTTACAACATCAGCCCACTCTGCGACGCTTGGTGGACAATCGTTCTCTGTATATTTTACACCAAAGCCCCCACCAATATTAAGCACTGAAAGGTTTAAACCATACTTTTTATTAATTCGTCTTAATTCTTTCACCAAAATCTCAATTTCATCTTGGTAAGATTTTAACTCAAATATTTGCGAACCAATATGTGCATGCAAACCACATAATTTTAGTTTTTTATATTTATTTTGAATTAATTCAACAGCCTCATCTATTTGAGAGAGATCAAAACCAAATTTAGAATCAATTTGCCCTGTTTGAATATAATCATGAGTATGACATTCAATACCTGGAGTTATTCTAAGCAAAATCTCTACATTTTGATTTTTTGATGCAAATTTATTCAATAATTCTAGTTCATAAAAATTATCGACAGAAAATTTACGCACGCCACTCTTTAATGCATAATTTATTTCTTCTTTTGATTTATTGTTTCCATTAAACAACATTTTTTCAGGCGATATTTTTGCATCTAAAATTGTATAAATTTCACCAGCAGAAACGACATCAAAACCAAAACCCTCACTTTCAATTATTTTTGAAAGAGCTTTTATACATAAAGCTTTTGATGCGTACATCAAATGAACATTTTTACAATCAGAAAACGCTTCAACATATTCACGACAAGTTTGTCTTAAAGTTTCTTCATCAATAACATATAATGGAGTTGAATACTCTTGAGCAAGTTTTACCAAATCGCAACCACCAATATTTAAATTGGTCAATCTTAATGTTGTTATAGGTTTTATCGACTGGTTCACACTCATAGCTATTTCCTACTATTATCTATACGTTAGCTGTAACTTTTTGTTGTATGCCTTTTTGATTATTTTTATCTTCCCAAATATCAACAAGTGTTGAGCAGAAGAAAATACTAGAATATGTTCCAATTGCAATACCTAGAATCATTGCTAGCACAAAATCTTTTGTTGTTACACCACCAAAGAAATATAAAGCCGCTAACGTAATTAAAGTTGTTAATGAAGTATTTACACTTCTTGCAAAAGTTTGATTAATACTTGCATTCATAATTTCGCCAAAAGCCATTTTCTTTGAATAATACTTTAAATTTTCTCTTACACGGTCAAAAACTACAATTGTATCGTGAACGGAAAATCCAATTACTGTTAATAATGCAGTTACGAATAACGCATCGATTTCCACATTATAAAATAATCCTAACAAGGAAAATACGCCAAGCACAAAAATAGTATCATGCACTAAACCTAGAATTGCAGCAAGAGCATAATCAAATTGAAATCTAAAAGTTAAATATGCAATAATACCTAATAAAGCTAAAGATAAAGCTATTAACGAATTTTTAAACAATTCTTCACCCAAAGTCGGTCCAACAGAACTAACTTGTAATAAGTCAGATGATTTAAATTCTTGATTTACAACATTTGTAATGCTAGCTAAATCCTTTGAATTTTCATCAATAAATTTTGTTCTGATTGATAAAATAGATTTAACTTCAGATTGTTCACTATTATTAGCATTAATTATTTGCAAAGAAGGTTTTTCAATGCCTGCTTTTTCTAAATTTTCACGTACAGCAGTTAATTCATGATTTGTTATATTTTCTTTTATTCCATATTGCAAAGTTGTACCACCTGTATAATCAATACCAACCTTTACTGGAGTATGTGTATCATAAGTTATCATTGAATAAATCATTGAAAATATTCCAGGAAGCAGTAATATCGCAGAGATACCCAAGCATAAGAATCTGTATTTTACTATATTTAATTTTAATCCCATTTTTTAGCCTTTCCTTATTACAAAATTAATCTAATATACCGAATTTTGCTTTTTCACGCTTTGTTTCAACAGGGTTAAAACCTTCACCAATTTCTTCAGGTTTCAAGCCAAACAACGCAGGGTTTTTCAAATTGCCTGTTCCAAATATTAAGTGCATAAAATTTTTAGTAATTGTAATAGCACTAAACATTGAAACTATAACACCTATTGCAAGAGTTAATGCAAACCCTTTTACAATACTTGTTCCACAAAAATATAAAATTGCGCAAGTAATAATTGTTGTCATATTTGAATCAAAAATACTTGTGAATGCTCTATCGAATCCGGAATTGATTGCTGTAAACAATGTTCTACCAGCTTTTAATTCTTCTTTTGTTCTTTCAAAAATCAAGATATTAGCATCTACAGCCATACCTATTGATAAAATAAAACCTGCAATACCAGCCAATGTTAAAGTTACAGAGAATATTTTAAACAAAGCAAATAACATAATTCCATACAATAATAATGCAACATCAGCAATTGCCCCAGGAGCTCTGTAATAAGCCACCATAAATAACATTACAAAACCTAAACCGATAACACCTGCTATTTTAGATTTTGCAATACTATCAGCCCCCAATGTAGGACCAACTGTATTTTCTTCTATTATTTTAGCCGGAACAGGTAATGCACCTGCATTTAACAAATCAACAGTTTTTTTAGCTTCCTCATAAGCAAAACCACTACCGCCACCAGAAATTTGAGCTCTTCCGCCGGTAATTGGTTCATGAATTACAGGAGCTGATTGCAATTCTCCATTAAAAAATATTGCCATTTGTTGTCCAACCATGCTTTTGGTTAAGTCAGCAAACTTTTTAGTACCCTGAGCATTGAACTCTAAACTTACAACCCAATGTCCTTGTGAATCAGTAGAAACATCTGCTCTTGTCAAATCTTTACCGGTCAAGCCTGTAGTTTCCCAAACTTCTATATTATTCTTCATAACAGGACGCTTGAATTCTAATTCTGCAGTTTCACCTAAATAAGCTTTTGCTTGATTTAAATCTGAAACATCCGGAATCTCAACAACTAAACGTTTATCACCGGCTCTTTGTACAATAGTTTCTGAAACACCAAGTTTATTAACCCTATTTTCTATAGCAAATTGTAAACTTGCCATCATATCAGGTGTAATTTTTGCAATTGTATCAGTTGTTTGGGCTTCTAAAACCAGTCTTGAGCCCCCAACTAAATCCAAACCTAATTTTGTCGGTTTTGTCATAATTATAGCGATAGATGCTATAACCAATAGCACAATTGCCCAAAACATTATTAATTTGTTTTTCATTTATATGTACCTCTTCTAAATATTTTTTATTAAATTGAATCCAATGTAAATATTAACTCAGCTTTTTCTTGTTTAGTCAATTCGACAAGTGGACGTCTAACATAATCCTGAATAATTTCTTTATAAGCCAAAGCTGCTTTTATCGGCACAGGATTAGGAGCCATAAATAATTTTTTGAAAATTGGATAAAGTTTCATGTGCATATTCCGTGCCGTCATCACATCACCTGTTTTAAAATTGCGTATCATTGATTTAATTTCTTTACCAAATAAATGAGATGCTACCGAAATTACACCAGTTGCTCCTAAAGCTAACATAGGTAATGTTAAGCTATCATCACCAGAATAAATTGCAAAATCTGAAGGACAATGAGTTCTTAACTCTGTTAACATGTCCATATCGGAACAACTTTGTTTTAAAGCAACAATATTTGAATATTTTCTAGTCAATGTTTTTACCGTCTCAACACCCATATTAACACCGGTTCTAGAAGGTATATTGTATAATATTATAGGTAATTCAGTCGCCTCTGCAACTGCTGAAAAATGTTCAATCATGCCTGTTTGAGAAGGTTTATTATAATAAGGCACTACAGATAATATCGCATCAGCACCATCTTTTTCAGCCTTTTTAGCCAATTTAACAGCATGCTCTGTCGAATTTGACCCTGCACCTAAAATAACTTTTGCATTATTTTGAACTGCACGTTTTGCACTACTTAAAATCTCAGATACTTCATCTGTTGACAAAGTTGGAGATTCTCCAGTTGTAGCTGCTACCAAAATTGAATCAGAGCCAGTATTTATTAATTGATATGCTAATGATTCTACTTTTTCATAATCAACTTCTAATTTTTCGTTAAATGGAGTTACCATTGCTGTTATAACTTCACCTAATTCATATCTCATATTATATACTCCTTCCGTTACCTTCGTTTATTATAACTCAAAATTTTTATTTCGTATTATTTTATCGGTATAAATTCTAAAACTTCTCTTGGCTCATTCAAATATCGATAAATTCCTACTGTACATTTTTTAAACTTTTGATTTTTATTAAATTTGTATCTCCAATAAGTGTCCGCAAACGCTATAATCTTATTTTCAATATTAAATTCTGACAATTTTTCTAGCTTTGCAAGATCCTCTTCCATATTTTTACTTAATATTTGAACACATATAATATAATTCAATGGCATAGATTTATCTAATAAATCATAAAAAATTTGAAAAACATTATCAACTCCATTAAAATCTTCAAATTTATACATATACAAATATCCATCTGCATGCTTTTGTGGAAATATTGCAAACTTTTTTATTAAAAAATTATTCATCTCTTCAACATATTTTTCAAAATCTTCAGATTTTACAACTTTACCTATATGTTTATTTAAAACCGGCTTTAAAAATATAGCATATCTTTTTAGCGGTAATTGTTCTAATATTTGTTCCTGTTCTAATTCTTTATTCATATCAATTTCAGCCTGAATTTTTCTACTTTCTTCAAATTCAGCTTGAAGCCATTCCAAATATAAAACCAATATATCTAATAATTTTATACATTCATAAATTAAAATATAAACAAAAATAGAAACTGCTTCTGGCGACAAATGCGTTTTTATTATTAAAAAATTTTGAGAAATAATTTCTGCAATTCCTAATATATATAATAAAACCGGCTTAAAAATATTTAGCCAATGCCAATTATGCCCAATTAATTGAGAAATCCAAAATAGAATATGCATCATTACAAAGAATAATACTAAAATTCTTAAAAAATCTATTGTATTTTTTAAAAATTTAAAAACTTTCTTCATTTAATCCTCTTTTAAATACAAATTGTCTATTAATCTTACTCCGTCAACTCTACAAGCAATTAACACCAAGGTATCATCATCAGCAGTAGTTTTATCTTCTAAATTATATTTATCCACTAATTCTAAATATTCCATATCATGCTTATCTGTCAAAAACGAATACGCAGTTTCTTTTAATTCGTTACAATCAGTTATACCTCGTTGATAACATTGTTTAATATTATTTAGAATTTTGCTTAATACTAAAGCATCAAGTTTACCATTTTCTGATAAATATTTATTTCGCGAACTAAGAGCAAGACCGCTTTCTTCTCTTACAATCGGGCATTGAACAATTTCAATAGGTACATTTAAATCTTTCACCATTTTCTTTATTATAACAACTTGTTGAGCATCTTTTTGTCCAAAAAATGCGCAATCAGGCTGTACAATATTAAATAATTTCATAACAACAGTGCAAACACCATCAAAATGTCCTACTCTAGTTTTTCCACATAATTTATCAGTATAAAGATATGGAGGACAAACATAGGTTAACGTATTATTTGATAAATTTTCTTTTTGACCATACATTTCCGCAGGAGTCGGCGCAAAAACGATATCTACATTTTCTTTTTGACAAAGCTCAACATCAGCGTTTAATGTTCTTGGATATTTATCAAAATCTTCTGCCGGCCCAAATTGTATTGGATTAACAAAAACTGAAACAACAACTTTGTCGCAATTCTGTTTTGCTTTCTTTATTAAACTCAAATGTCCTGCATGCAATGCACCCATTGTTGGAACTAAACCAATCTTCACACCTTGTTTTTTCCAAGTTTTAATTTGTTCTCGAACATCAGAAATTTTATTTAATAACATTTTCTCACCTACTTTGCTAAAAGTTTTTCTTTTTCATCTTCATCTAAATCAAAAACCTGCTCTTGAGCTGGAAACTCACATGATTTTACTTCATGTATATAATTTTCAAAAGCTTTAGTCGTAATAGAATGTAAATCCGCATATTTTTTTACAAATTTAGGCTTAAAATCTGTAAACTTGCCTAAAATATCATCGGTTACAACAATTTGCCCATCACAATTAACACCGGCACCTATTCCAATTGTTGGAATTTTTAGGTTTTGCGTAATATATTTTGCACTTTCTTCAGGCAATAACTCTAATACAACAGCAAAAGCTCCCGCCTCTTGAAGTTGCAAAGCACATTCTAATATTTTTTTAGTTGCATCAGCAGTTTTACCTTGAATTTTATGCCCGCCTATCAAATTCATAGACTGCGGAGTTAACCCCAAATGACCTAAAACAGGGATTCCTGATTCTACACTTCTTTTTATTAATTCTAAAATATGAGAATTGCATCCCTCAAGCTTTACAGCATTAGCTCCGGCTCTAATCATTTTTGCAATATTATCTAAACCTTGTTCAACAGATACATTATAACTCATAAAAGGCATATCGCCGACTATAAAAGAATTTTTTGCACCACGTGCAACTGCATTTATGAAGATTAACATCTCTTCCATTGTTATTGAATAAGTATCTTTATGCCCCAATGCAACCATTGCTAAAGAATCACCAACAAGAATTCCATCAATTTGACATTCATCTAATACTTTTGCTGTTGAATAATCATAAGCTGTCAACAACGCAATTTTTTCATTATTATCTTTTTGTTTTTGAAAATCAACTACATTTTTTTTCATAAAATTACTTTCTTAAAGATTTTCTATACCAGCAATAAACGGCACGGGCAACTCTGTGAGAACTGTGTCTTACTAAACCCTCTTTATTTTCTTGAATTAGTTTTTGCGAAACTATTTCAATTCCAATAGGTGCAAGATTCTCATTATCTAATATTACAGGAATTGAGCCATTTTTTGCATATCCGGCTGAAATATTATCAGGCAAAGAATTGTTAACCAATACTGCATCAATTATTTTTTTGCCTTTTGCGTGATTTAACAACGCATTTACATGACTTGCTACCGTATAATTATCTGTTTCGCCAGTTTGAGTCATAATATTGCATACATAAATCTTTTTAGCAGAAGATTGCTCTATTGCTTCCACAATTCCAGATACTAACAAATTTGGAATCACACTTGTATACAAACTTCCAGGCCCTAAAATAATTAAATCAGCATTAGCTATCGCAATCAAAACTTCAGGTAAAGCCCTGCATATTTCAGGATCAGTAAATAAACGTTTAATCTTACCATGAGCTTCCGGAATACTTGATTCACCTTTTATAATTCTTCCATCTTCAAATTCGGCAAGCAATTTCATATCATCCAATGTAGCTGGTAAAACAACACCCCTTATATTTAAAACGTTAGAAGATTCTTTAACAGCCTTAACCATATTACCAGTGATTGCACATAAAGCTGTTAAAAACAAATTACCAAAACTATGTCCCTCAAGTCCTTCACCAGTTTTGAATCTATATTGAAAAAGCTTTGTAATTAAATCTTCATCATCAGCTAAAGCTGCGATACAATTTCTAATATCACCTGGTGGCAATATCCCCATTTCTTCTCTTAAACGTCCGGAACTTCCCCCATCATCACCAACAGTAACTACTGCAGTTATATTATTAGTATATTTTTTTATACCTTTTAAAAGCATTGATAAACCGGTACCACCACCAATTGCAACGACTTTAGCACCCTTATTAAGTTTATTTCTTCTATACAATTTTTCAAGCAAAGATTCATTACCTTTTGGCGAATCTAAATCCATAATAGAAAGTGTCGTTTTTTTCCAGCCTTTAAAAAATATAAAAGATCCTATTAAAATAAAAATTACAGCTAATGTATTTGATGGCAAAATCAAAGCAGCTTTTTGAATAATCTCCATTGTTTTATATATTGGTCTTACATCAGCAATAATCATCAAACCTAATATAATAAAAATCGAACCTAAAAAGATTAAAAGCAACCAACGTTTGACATTTAATCCAGGAATTAACCACGCAACATCTTTTTTTACATTATCAACATTATTTTTTATTTTAAACATAATTAATCCACCCAACCTGAAAGTTTTGCATTATTGTAATTAACCGGTGACGGTTTTATAACATTATAAGCTTGTTTTATCAAATCTAAAGAATTTGTATATTTATTTGAAAAATGTATAGTATCAACTTGAGCAAAAGAAACTCCACCTAAATTATTACGAATTTGAGAAGTATGAATTAAATGCTGAAATCTTTTTATCAAATCATAATTATTCGTATTATCCGGCTTTGAATAATCTACTGTCAAATCCGGATTATATGTTTTTTCAAGCATAACTTCATGTGCTACTGGTAATCCAACAAAATCACTAACTTTTTCTGTAATATCTCCTGCCGGAGCATAATAAATTAACCAATCTGAACATTTTTTTATTGCTTTTGCAATATTAGATGAAAATACAAAATCTTCACCAGCTTTTTTATACATCGCACCATGCAATCTTACATGTTCAATATTTAAACCATAAGCCTTTGCAAAAGACATCATTGCGCCAACTTGATAAATAACCAAAGCTTCTAATTCATCATCTTTTAATTCTACCGGTCGATAGCCAAATCCTTGAATATCATTAAATCCAATATGAGCACCAATTGCAATGTTTTTTTCTTTCGCCTTTAACAAAGCTTCTTTTATTGTAACTGGATCACCGGCATGAAATCCACTAGAAATGTTTACAGAACTCACATAGTCTAATAGCTCAAACTCAACATTGTTTTTATACATACCATAAGCTTGCGCCAAATCACAATTAAAGTCGACATTTTTTATTGATTTTTTTTCTGGTAAAACCTCTTGCATCTTATTCTCCAAAACGATAATGTACAAATTCTATTATACTACAAACAATATTTTATAATCACTTTTTATTTACAAAATTTTTATGTTAAAATCTAATTATGTTGAAACCTGAATTATTAATGCCAGCCGGCAATTTAGAAAAGCTAAAATATGCTATAAAATATGGTGCTGATGCTGTTTACCTTGGTGTCGTTGATTTTAGTCTAAGAGCAATGCGCAAAGGAGAACTAATTACACTAGAAAATCTCAAAACAGCAATTGATACAGCTCATGAAATGGGCGCAAAAGCTTATTTAACGCTAAATATTTTTGCATTTAATAAAGATATAAAAGCTCTTGAAGCATGCATTGAAAAACTTGCTGATTCAGCTCCCGATGCGCTTATAATCAGCGATGTAGGTATAATGCGGCTTGCTCAAAAATACTTACCCAATATTGATATACATATCAGCACACAAGCAAACATTTTGAACTATGAAGCTGTTAAATTTTGGCAAGATATGGGAGCAACTCGTACGATTTTAGCAAGAGAGCTTTCTATAAAAGAGGTTGCAGAAATAAAACAACAAGTACCTGATATGGAACTAGAGTGTTTTATTCATGGCGCTCAATGTGTTTCTTTTTCTGGAAGATGTTTATTGAGTGATTACATGACAAATGGCGAAAGAAAAGCTAATTCCGGTAATTGCTCACAACCTTGCCGTTGGAGCTACAAATTACTTGAAGAAACTCGACCAAACCAATATCAAGAAATTATTCAAGATGAAAAAGGAACTCACATTTTAAGCACAAAAGATTTGTGCTTAGTTAAGCACCTTAAAGAGATGATTGAAGCCGGTATTGATTCTTTTAAAGTTGAAGGTCGTACAAAAAGTTTATATTACGTATCAGCAACAGCTAAAGCCTATAGAGAAGCTATTGATGCCGTTTTACAAAATAAAAATACTGATATGCAACCTTATTTTGAAGAGTTGTTAAAAGTCGGCAACAGAGGCTACACTACAGGATTTTATTTAAACAAAGAGTACCCAAAAGATGGCTATAGCTATGATATATCAAAAGGTTTAGCCGGAGCAGATTTTTTATGCGAATTTTGGGACAAACAAGATGATTGGTATAAAATTAAAACAAAAAATAAATTCAATAAAAATGAAGATATAGAAATAATTTCGCCAAAAGAAAAATTTATAACGCAAGTAACTGAAATTAAAAATACAAAAGATGAAGAATTAGAAATTGCAAATACAAACGATGAATTGTGGGTAAAATTAACAAAAGCTCCACAAGATTATAAATATGCACTTGCAAGGACAGTAGGAATAAAGGGAAATTCTTCAGAGCTTGCAAAATGTTCTTGTATAGAATCTTAAAAGAAGAGGAAGTATGTTTTTAAAACCTGATTATAATTTAAAAAATATTTATGAAATTAATTTCAAAGAATTAAAGGAGCAAGGCATAAAATGTATAATGTTTGATTTAGATAGTACTTTGATGGTTTCTAAATCAGGAACTTTTTTACCTGAGACCTTGGAATGGTTCGCAACTTTCTCAAAAGATTTTGAAACTGCTATTTTATCTAATAATAAAAATACTGAATATATAAATAATGCCAGCAAAATTGCACCTTGCAAAGTTATCGGAAATGCTAATAAACCAAATCCTAAAATAATGAGTGAATATTTAAAAAGCCTTGGATTTGTTCCAAAACAAGCTGTGATGGTTGGAGATAGACCGCTAACTGATATTTTAGCAGGAAAATTATTAGGTTGCAAAACAATTTTAGTTGGTTCTATTAACCCACATGAAAATTTACCAACAAAATTTATTCGTGCACTAGAACGCTCAACTATAAGATAAAAATTTAATTAAAATAATCACATATCAAAGTTTTTTTCTTATTTTTAATTTTAGGAACAAACTTTTTTAAATTTTCTACAAAAACATTTTTATCAGCATTTTCCAGTTCTTTTTTCAAAATAGCTTTTTGCAATACCAAAGAATTATACAATTCATTACAAACATCAGTATCTGAATAATTATGCATAACTTTTTTTAGTTGGAGTTCAATTTGAAATATTTGTTTTTTTATTGAATCTTTTTTATTCACGTGTAACCTCTTTATATAGAATATACTTATCCATAAAATTTTGCAATCAATCTTTTAGTGTAAATTTAAACCTCTTTTTTGTTTTTTACTTTAAATGTATAATAATTATTATGAATAATAAGTTTAAAATTTCATCAAAATATGCACCTGCAGGAGATCAACCCAAAGCCATCGAGCAATTAGTTGATGGAATAAATAAAGGAATGGATTCTCAAACACTTTTGGGTATCACAGGTTCAGGTAAAACTTTCACAATCGCAAACGTAATAGAAAAAATCCAAAAACCAACGCTTATAATTGCCCACAACAAAACTCTTGCCGCGCAATTATATAATGAATTTAAAGAATTATTTCCAGAAAATGCCGTAGAATATTTTATAAGTTATTACGATTATTATCAACCGGAAGCATATATTCCACGTACAGATACTTATATAGAAAAATCTGCCAGTATTAATGAAGAAATTGATAGGCTTCGACATAACACAACAAGGAGCTTATATGAAAGAGAAGATGTTATAATTGTTGCATCTGTTAGCTGTATTTACGGTTTAGGTTTACCGGAAAACTACTTCAAAGGAGCTATTACTTTAAATACAGGCATGACGCTTGAACGTAATGATTTAATTAAGCACCTTGTATTTTCACAATATACACGAAACGATGTTGAACTAACTCGTTCAACTTTCCGCGCTCGTGGTGATATTTTAGAAATTATGCCTTCGTATGAAAAAATTATCACACGCATTTATTTCTTCGGAGATGAAATTGAAAAAATGGTAAAAATAGACCCTCTTACAGGTGAAGTTATAGATTTACCGGAAAGTGTAGTAATTTATCCTGCAGTTCATTATTTATCTTATGACGAAAATGAAGAAGAAACTCTTTCAATGATTAGACAAGAGCTAAAAAATCGTGTTGCAGAATTAGAATCTGAAAATAAGATTTTAGAATCACAACGACTTCAACAAAGAGTTAAATATGACATTGAAATGATTAAAGAAATGGGATATTGTTCAGGTATTGAAAATTATTCACGAATAATTGAACGCAGAAAAATAGGTTCACCACCTGCAACATTATTGGATTATTTTAGAGATGATTTTTTAACTGTTATTGATGAATCCCATGTAACTATACCACAGCTTAATGGTATGTATCATGGTGATGCATCAAGAAAAAAAACACTCGTAGATTACGGTTTTAGACTTCCTTGTGCAAAAGATAACAGACCTTTAAAAAGCAAAGAATTTTTTGAAAAAGTTGGGCAAAAAATTTATATTTCTGCAACTCCTGCAGATTTTGAATTAAATACCTCAGAACAGCTTGTTGAACAAATTATACGTCCAACAGGCTTGGTTGATCCTAAAATTCATATTCGCCCGATTGAATCACAAATTCCTGATTTAAAAAAAGAAATTTTAAAACGCGCTGAAAAAAATGAAAGAGTTTTAATCACGACATTAACAAAACGAATGGCAGAAGATTTAACAGACTTCTTTTTGCAAGACGGTATAAAGGTTCGCTATCTCCATAGTGGTGTAAAATCAATAGAAAGAGTTGAAATTCTTAGAGATTTACGATTAGGCGAATTTGACGTACTTATAGGTGTTAATTTATTAAGAGAAGGACTTGATATTCCAGAAGTATCTCTTGTAGCAATAATGGATGCGGATAAAGAAGGTTTCTTAAGATCTGAAACAAGTCTAATTCAAACAATTGGTCGTGCAGCTAGAAATTCTTGCGGAGAAGTTATAATGTATGCGGATAGAATTACAGATTCTATGCAAAAGGCTATTGACGAAACAAACAGACGCCGAGAAATTCAATTAGAATATAATAAAAAACATAATATTATTCCGCAAACTATCAAAAAACCTATTGAAAATAATTTACTCTCATTGGTTGAAAGTTATAGAGATTTTGAAGACATAGTTGCAGAAGAAATGGTGGATTTAGGCATAGATAAAAAAGATTTACCAAAATTAATTGATAAACTTGAAAAAGACATGCACAAAGCCGCTAAAATTCTTGATTTTGAACGCGCCGCAGAGATTCGTGATAAGTTAAAAAAATTAAGAGAAATGGTTTAAAATAAATCTCAAAAATAAACTCAATGTTTTAAAGCACTTTTATTGTTATTTAAAACAATCAAAGTTACTCCAAATATTATAAGAATTATCCCAAGCCAAATCCGAGAGGTGATAGTTTCATTAAACACAAAGACCCCAATGAGCAAAGCTGTTACAGGTTCAAGAGCTCCAAGCAAAGCCGTTTTTGTAGGTCCGACAAGTTTTATTGCATAAGTTATTGTTTCTAAAGAAATAACCGTTGGCAAAAGCGCAATTCCAAAAGTACAAAGCCATAATTTAGGTTGAGAAATCATTTGTAACTGCGTACAAAAATTTAAATTTACTACATAAACGCTTAAACCAAATAACATTACATAAAAAGAAAGAACATTTGACTTTATATGTTTTATAACTTTAATTTTTTGAACACCTACAATATATATAGCATAGGCTAATGAAGATATTATAACGAGCAAAACGCCTTTTATATCTAAATCAGCAGCAGAATCCCCTTTATACAGAAAAACAATTCCTATAGTTGTCAAAATTAATGACATTATTATCGTAGCATTTGTTTTTTCTTTGAAAAAAATTGCCATAATTAATGCTACGAGCACTGGATATATGAATAATATTGTACAAGCAATACCTGCATCAATATAGTTAAAGGCATCAAATAACAACAATGAAGATAGAGAAAATAATACTCCTAAAATAATTAAAGGAAAAATTTGATTTAGAGATATTTTTAACGAAATTTTTTTCACAAATTTTAACCATAAAGAATAAAATATTACAGCTATTGCATACCTATAAAATAAAACCGAGTTAACCCCTATACCATTTGCAAAAAGAGGTAGGGCAAACAAAGGGTTTGTTCCATAACTCGAAGCCGCCAAAGCCGCATAAAATATTCCAGCATTTCTTCTTCTCATAAAATCTTTTTAGCTCAAAAAAGAACCACTGTCAAACACTTTAGACTCTAAACTTCATAAGTTTTACCATACGAAATAAAACCATTTGAATCATTATACCCAATAGTTATGCTTAAATCCGGCATGCTATTCCAACCTTTTTCGGCTACTTGATTAACTAAATCCATTGTATAATTATATGCAGCGGATTTAAATTCAGAAGCTATATCATTATTTTTATCAAGTTTTTCTTTTAAAACATCCGAAACTTTTTCACCTGAAACTGAATAATACTCACCATCTTTTAATGTAAGCTTCGACAAATCAAGCCCTGTATATTCCTTTAACGTTGAATACGCACGCATTTTTACAATTGCATCTTTATTATTTGTTGAAGAATTTAAAGCATAATGTAACAAGTTTTTAGAATTAGATCCGGCTTCTAAAAGTTGTTTTATATCTAATAACAAATTGCTGTCATTAATGCCTGATAAATTAACGCTATAATCATAAGGATTTATAGAAATTAATAAAGAATCATTTTTATCAAGCTTTATATTATTATTAGTTAATAAATTTTTCATATTCAAACTTATTGAATCATGTCTTGATTTAAAATCTAATTCTTCTTGTTCTTCCCAATCTGTTTGTTTATAGTCAAGTCGTGGATCATCAAATAATAAAGATGTCGAAATTGTTCCATACAAAACTGCATTCATATCATTATGATACATTGCGTATTTTTCCGGCTCATCCCATTTTTTTGTAAAAGGAATTTCTTCTTGACCAAAATATTTTTTGCATAAATAATGACGAACATCATCAACAGTTTTACACTGATTTCTTATACTTTCAGCCATTGGTGCTAATTTTTCATCTAAAGCTCTTATTTTTTGGTTACTTTCAGAATAAGGATTTAATGAAGAATCAACAGATTTCAAATTGCCAGAATTATATGCTTCAACCATTTCTTTATAACGGTCTTGAACCACTTCTGGCGAATACCTGCCTTTAACATTATAATAATTATAGTAACCTATTTCTGTCATAAAATCCTTTTAGTATATATTCCATTATATCACATGTTAAAAACAGTCACAACCCACAAAATTTTAAACAAAAAAATGAAAGGCTCCGCAAAAACTACTGCCAGAGCCTCTCAAAGTATGAGCTAACGATTTATTATTTACCTACTATTCGCCACTGCAACCGAAGGCAATTGTTACGTGCTCTTTTGGATTTATGCTTGAAATTTTGTATCCCTTAGCGTCAACCATATAAGCAACTTCATCGCCAGTTGTTTGGAATAAGCCCATTGTACCTGATAAAGCTGTTCTTGTTAAATCAATAGGGGCTTTAACGGTATCTTTAACAACATCCATTGTGCTTCTTCCTGCAGCAGGGAATTGACCTTGGAACACTTCGCCCAACGCAATACCTGTACCAGAAGCTACATCTTCAGCAGCATTACCTAATGCTGTTAACATACCACCTGTTGTTCTACCAACAATACCTAGGATTGAACCACCCCAAGTTAGAGGAGCTGTTACGATACGTGATACAATATTTGGCGTATTAGATTTATTTATTTGCGCTGTTAAAATTTGTCTTGGTAATGTTGCTTTACATCCACAATTTTCAATTTCTGTAAATGCTAATTTTAACGCGCCTTTTTGACATCCAGATGGTCTTATAACTTCAACCACCTTACCGTGTACATTTGAACCTGCTGGGAATACTTTACCGTTAATTGTTACTTCTTCTAACGTTTTAGCAGCAAATCTTTGACCTACGTGAGAAGATTTAGCGGTAACTTGATCCTTGAATTCTAATTGTAACGTAGGAATTTTTACCATTTCTTCATTTTCAACATAAGCTTTTTTGTCAACAGGACAAATTGGACAATCATTGTTTGCTGTTACAGGATTTTTATCAATACCTGCTTGAACTCTTATATTTTGTAACATAGAAGCAATTTCAGCTCTTGTCGCATCCTTAAACGGTGCAATTGTATTCGGACTTTGAGAATTATTTAAAGCACCATTTTTAAGCGCTGTAGCTATAGGAATTTGAGCCCATTCAGGAACTGTATTTCCATCACAATATTTTGATAAAATTTCTTGTGCTTCACATTTATCAACAGTTGAACATTTTAAGCCTTTAGATAATGCACACAAAGCTTCTGCACGTGTTACGTTATGATTAGGCATAAATGTTCCATTAGGATATCCTTTTAACAAATCTTGATGAACTGCAACTGTGATAGCTGAATTAGCCCAATGATTTGTTGGAACATCTGAGAACAATTTTTCTGGAGCACAAGAATACATATCTTTTTCGAACCCTTTAACTAACATCGTTGCGAATTCTGCTCTTGAAATATTTCTTGATGGCTTAAACATTCTATCAGGATAACCTACTACAACATCATTTGTTGCCAGCTTATCAATTTCGCAAGATGCCCAATAACCATTTGGTACATCAGGGAACATTTGTAAGTTTGCCGCAGCACCGGTCATATTATCAAACGGTGATAAATCAAATGGTACTAAAGTTTTCTTGATAGCTTTAATAGAATTTGCTGTTCCCATTTGAATAGGGCATGCATTTCCGTCCATTCTTGCCTCATCTCTAATAATTGGAATACCATTGTGATTTGACATTTCATTTAAACATGGAATGTTTGATGCTGCACCGGTAATAGAACCGTCAGTAGCAACAGTTGTACCCATTGTCGTTTGACTTAATTGAGTGTTATCTCTATTTATACTAAAACCTTCTGCAGAGTAAACTGAATCAGCTTTTGTACCAACGTAATTATTGTAACCATAAATTGCGTTAGGATAAGCATATACTTGTTTCATATTATCTCTGCTTAACTCTTTTACTCCAGGGCAAAGTGCACAAGACGGAACAGGATCCGGTTCACACTTTGGAGCAACATTACAACCACAAGATGGTTCTACCGGCATATCACAAGGACAAGCAGCGCCAGTAACTTCCGGTATACTTTCTACCGGACAAGCATTACCAGTAACCACTGGTAACTCTTCACATGGGCAGGCTGCCATTACCGTATTGAACGAACATGTTGCTATTCCAACGGCAATTGCAGCTGCCACAGTAAGTTTTCTAATCGTCATTTTAACCTCCTTTTTCCTGAGTTTCCTCAAGAAAACTAACTACTTGATTATGTCGGTTTTACAAAAGAAAAACATTGCCAAAAAAGATAATCCAACTGGGGATAAATTAAAAAATGACAATCAAATTTAAATAAATTTATACCACTATATAATTGTAGACCTTATTTAAAACATCATTAAAGGCATTTTCATTTCCGAAAAATACATAAAATTCCGCTTTATTACGCCCTAACATTTGCAAATCATTTACATCTAACGGTGGACCTGCAGGTGTTGTTCTAGCTGGGTTTTTAGGATTAGAAATAATTCCTGTAGCTCGTAAAATTGGAATACTAAGCTTATTTTTAAATACTTCGTACTGCGTTAATCCTTTTGTTACTATACCAAGATTATTTTCGCCTTTATCAATTAATAAACCTCTTTGCATCGGAGCGGTATTATTAAAAGCTTCGAGCCCTTTAGAAGTTGGTAGATTTTTTCTTATATCATATTCAGGATTAAAAGTTCTTTTAATCATAGAATTCAAATCCTCTGAATAAACTTCAGTTATTGGAGCTAAAAGACTAAATTCAATATCTAGCCTATGATTTTTTTGCGAATTTACCCAATCAAATTCAAACTTCAAATATGGTGAATGCTTATCGAGAGAAACTCTTAATGTTACAACATCCCAAATGCCTTCAAAATCAATACGTAAAATGGCTCTATTGTTTCCATTAAATTCTACTCTTGAACGAAGAATTTTAAATTCAGAACCATAATCATCTGATTTAGGAGCAAAATTATAACTATCACCTAAATCAACATAGTCAACGAGATTAAACTGAATATTATTAATAAAAATTTTATTATCGCTAATTTCAAGCCTTATGTTATCATTTTCAATCAAATTATCATTAATTTTTAAATCAGTTGCGCTAGATTCCGGTAATATAAATTCTAACTCATCATTTTTTAAATCTTCAACTTCAACAAGATACTTATATATATTTTTATAATCTTCTGTTACCGGAATTTGCATTGTATCAATTAATAATTTATTTTCAAATCCTTTACGCACACTTAATTTTTCATAGCCTGAAAAACTTTGCGAAGATTCAAATTCTAAAATTCCCGAATAATGTGTTTCTGAAAGATTTAAAACCATTTTTTCTTCAAAACCTAGCTTAAATTTAAGCTCTTCAATTATAGTGTTTGCAATTTGCAGAATTTTTTTATATCTAATGACATTTTCTCTATGCACATCATCGGTCGAACATCCACAAATACTATCATGTGCTTGATTTTTTAATAACATTTTATACGCATATTCTAAAACATTGTTATATAAACTCTCTGATTCTGCGTATTTTACAAAACGTGTAGCTAAATCCAATTTATAAGAACATTCAATATTAAAACGTTTTAAATCCAACCTTGAAGAATAACAACCTTGCAAAGTAAAGGTATTTGAATTATTTCTTAATTCATTATTATGTTCAAACTTAGAAAATTTTTCACCAACACGCCTAAAATATTCAAAAGGCGAACCTAATTTTATTTGATACTTTTCGCCCAAAAGTTCATTCATTGCTTGAATTTGTTGAGATATATTATTATCAACACCTAAATGGTCAGCGCCGATTGGTAACAAAATGTAATCACCTGATTTTTCAGAAATCAAATCTAGTTCTTTTTCCAAAAGCTTGGCTTTTTCTTCCATAGAAGTTTTTATTGCAAAAATGTTATTAAAATAACCTCGAACAAGTCTTACAGTATCCATTCCGCACCATTTAAATTCAGCTGGAAAATCACCACAACCGCGCCATACAATACATTTATCAATTCCAAAATCACGCAAAATCTCAACAATATTTTGACTATGTCCAAAAGTATCAGCTAAATAGCCGATAAAATCAGAGCAACCAAGTTCTATTGCTTTTGTCATGCCAATTTCTAAATTCTTTGAAAAGCTCAATTTATCTGTTAAAAATTCGTCAACTAAACAATAAAAAGGCCCGACAAATAATTTTTTAGATGTAATTAAAGATTTAATAAGCGGTAATTTTTCCGGACGCATTTCTAAATAATCTTCTAAGGCTGCAATCTGACCATCAAAATAAAAAGACGGAATCAAATTGTTTTCAAGCATTCCCAATATATTATCAAACACTCTTAAAAGGCGAAGTCTAAAAACTTCGTACTCTCTATACCACTCTCTATCCCAATGCGTATGCAAATATGCGATTACTTGTTTTTTCATAAGCTAATTTTACAACAAAATCATTAATACTTCAAACAACGGATTTACATTTATATAAATTAAAGTTAATAATAAAATTGACGTTATATATATTGACTTTTATTAAAAATTTATTAAAACAAAATTAAAAATAGGAGATTTCGACATGGGAATGTCAGCTTCACAAGCAAGATATTTAGCATTAACAGCAAGAAAAACAAATACTGAATACGAAGGTCAACAAATTAACCAAGCTCGAACAGCGCTAGCAAACCAAAGCGCCAATTTGTTTAACCGCTTGCTTGCACTTGAAGTTCCTACGGCGCCAAAAACAACAGACTATACAGAAATCCAATATTCTTATTCTGATGGCGATAGCGATTCTGTATTAGATAATTGGCAACAACTTTCAACCGCAGACCCTAATTATAATTATATAGTTGACCATTATTATTATGCAAATATTTATACCGGCGGAGAAAAGCTTCTTGAAAATCCTCAAGTAACAAGTAAAGGCACTTTACTATCAGGAAGTTGGCAAACTGTTGCTGATAATGAACACCCGACGAACCCTGTTGTTATGGTAAATTATAATGCAGATGGTTCTGCGACTATAGAGATAAACGGTCAACAATATTCAACTTATCTACCGGTTTCAATGCTTAACTATGAAAATGACAAAGATTTAAAAAACGCACTAAAAGATTTGATTGACAATAATATTATTCAAGAAAATTCTGGAGTTGCAGATATAAATGGACTGTTTGCCTCACAAGATGAGGATGGTGTTTGGCATTTTATGTTACAGAATGATATTAATGCAGGCAATCCTACTGATTATTATTCACAATATAATCCAGCATATATTGGCAATTGCAAATTAACAGAATTAATCACGACAGGTGCGACGGATAAGGATAAAGCTGATAATTTGGATAAAGACGTAAAAGCCGCACTAGAGCAAATTATTAAAGATTGCCCTGACTCAAATTTAAGTAAATATTTAAAATTCACGCCACAAAATGGATTAGAATATACTGGTGGCGGTATTTATACATTTGAATTAAATGGAAAAACTTATTATACAGATAGATATGATTTAGATATGAGTATGCAAACTCAAGATGAATACGGTAAACCGATTGAAAGCCAACAAAAATTACCATATTATAATGCATCATATATAAACAAAAAAATTGAAAAGACAGATAAGGCATTGATAGAAACGGATGAGAATGGCAGATTTAGATCTGTAAAATTTGAAAACGATAGCGTTGTATATTCATTAAATACAGAAACCGTAACGAACGAAGAAGCATATCAAGATGCGATGAACGAGTATAATTATAAAGTTCAACAATATGAAAAAACGATTGCGGATATTAACGCTAAAACATCAATCATACAAAAAGAAGATAGGACGCTGGAATTAAGGTTAAAACAACTTGATACAGAACAAAACGCTCTAAAGACAGAGATGGAATCTGTAAAAAAAGTAATAAAAGACAGCGTTGACAAGATTTTCAAAACATTTAGTGATTAGTACACTTTGTATTTAAATAAGTTAGAAATTTTAACTTTGCTAAAAAGAAGAAACTTCTATTCTGCTCTTACAAAATTTATACAAAAATTGACACAATATAGCTTTTTATATATAATTCATTTGAGGATATGTGTTTATGAGAATTTTAGCAAACAAAACTGAGCATTCAGAAGTTGTCAAAAGTAGAAATGTTAGATTTTTAGCTGCACCTTGGAGATTAAACCTCGGGCATTTAGAATATGCAGAAAAAATTAGTGGCAAAGAAGCAATTGATATTTTTGAAAAATTTAAACTTGGTAATTATTTAGATTTAGACGGTGGAAAAGACTCTCTTTTTAATAGTCGCATCCGCAATAATAATTTGTCTTTTCTAGACAAATTAAAAAATATTTCTGACAAAAAAGAATTTATTGACTATTATAAACAATTGACAGGTTTTCCAAGCTTAGAAAATGTTGCTTACAAAATCAAAAAGGAATTTCAATATGCAATCGACAGAGCTGAAAAAATACTAAAATCAAAATATGATAGTTATAAACAAAAATATTTTGATATATTACATGTTGGTTATGATGGAGTTTCTTCTGTCGCCAAAAAAAAGGCTTTACCAGGCTCAGATTTAGATAAAGCATTTGTAATAATCAGAGGTGATGGGGAGTCTTATGAATCTAATGAATCTAATGAAAAGTTGGTAAATGAATTTAAAGCACAATTATGGAAAAATACTGATCAAAGAATTTTGAGTTATAACCATGATGCAGATTCTTTTCCTAAAGTTTATACCGATATTCAGGTTAAATCTTTAGTAAAGGAGATAGAATATAAGATGTTTATTGACAAAATTTCGATTGCATCCAAAATATTTCCACCATTTGCAATAGCGGAGACTTTTGCCAAAGTACTATTTACACCGACGCACCCTTCTCCGACTTATAATAATGATTATGTCGCGGCAAACTCTTTTTTTATTAAACTTTGTAAAAATTTTCCTAAAAAAGGGAATTGGAATTTAGATCTTCAAAATCCGTCAAGAGAAAATATTTACAATTTTGGTTTTATATTAGAAGCTTTAAAATGGGGAGAAGATTTAAAAACCAGCTATGATACGTATGTAAATTCTTCTATGGCTGCAAATCTAATTAATGTATCACAAATATACAGTTTAAAAAACTCACAAGGTTATAAAAGTAAGTATGCTCAGAGGGAGAAACTTGCAAGAGAATTTAACAATTGGAGCATTGATAAACAATTAAAATTAATAAAAAGCCTAATTTTAAATAGCTGTGGTGAAGAATCTTCTGATTTTCCAGAATATTTTACAAGCTCGGAGTCAAACAAATTTGAAAGTCTTATGAGGGCAGTGGGTCTATGATACAACCGATTAATTTTACTAATAAGCACTTGCATCAGAGATTTCGTGCCTCAAAAAATATAGAAAAAACTATTAACAATTACGACATATTAAAAACAGAAAAATCTAATAATAGCAACAATCGCATTTTACTTTACAGTCTTGCAAGTATTACCGCAATAACTTTTACAGGTATAACATTTAATAAAATTAAAATGAAAAATATTCGTAAAAAGTTAGATGAAATGAAACTTTATCCCAAAGATATCGAATATAGAAAAAAAATTTTATCAGAATTAGGTATTGATAAGAATAAATTTTATAAACTTCGCTCAATTATAGGAACAGAAGAACTAAAATCCAAGATGGAAGTTATATCAAAAGATATTAAAAACTTTTTACCGGGGGAAAAATCTTATAGAGCAGACGGAGAAGCCATATTTCCTTCAAAAGAGAATGTTAAAAGTGCTAAATTTACTGCAAATTTACATACCCATACCATTTATTCAGACGGAAAACTTACAATACCTGAGCTTTTGGACCAAGCTGCCAAATACGGAGATGAAAGAGTTAAAAAACTTGGGAAAAACAATCCGTTTTATATTGCAATAACAGACCATGATACTCTTCAAGGTTGCAAAGAAGCGATTAATATTATTTTAAAAAATCCTAAAAAATATAAAAATTTGAGATTAGTTTTGGGAATTGAAAATACAACGGTTGCTAATTACCCACACATTCTTAAAGGGCCTGTTGATATACATTTAATTTCTTACGCAATTAACCCTTTTGACAAGTCTTTAAATGATTACTTTAATAAAAAATTTGAAATCAATAAATCAAATATTAGTAAAGCCCTAGATTACGCAAACAATGAATTTAAAGATTTATTGCAAAAAACTAATTGCAAATATTCTTTTGAAGATTTTACTAAATTGGATTTAGCACTAAAATATGGTTTAAAATCTGCTAATATGTACACAAAGGATTACTTACAATTTAAACTAATTTTTTCAGAATGTGTAGAAAATAACAAAGTTTTATCTAAGTTTCTGAAAAAGAACAAAATTAAAATGGATTATACTTCACCGATTCCTATGATTGGTAAGAATTTGGATTATTCAAGAGGACAAAAATATTATGAGTATTATTTTGAGGCAATAAAAGATTATATAAAAAATTTAGCCAGTAAAAATGATTATAAGCTTATAGAAAAACAGCTTAATACAATTCCTCAAGAACTATATACAGCATTAAATGAATTTGAGACATCCGTTAGTAATACAAACTCAAAGTTACATGTACCTCGCGTTGAATTTCCTCAATTTGAAGAAGCCGTAAACTTTCTAAAAAATCAAGAAAACTGCGTACTTGGAATAGCGCATCCTGGAGTTGCATTTCCATTTGCGAATTTAAAAAATTCAGAAACAACAATTCGATTCTATGATGAATTATATCGTGATTTCAAAAAATTTGGTGGCGACAAAGCCTATTATGCAGAAGATAACTATGCTGCATATTTTAAAAAAAATGAACCTGTTGCAAAGGAGTTATCAAAAATAAGTAATAATTACGGTCTAAAAAAAATTGGCGGGCTTGATACTCATATAAAAGATATTTTTAGTTCAAAATAAATATTTGAAACAGCTAAAAAAATTTTATTTTTTCGTAAATTTATGTAAAGACTTGATTATTTTTATATTTAATATTATAATGTGAATATATAGTTACATAGCTGTATTTTTACGTAAACTCGCATATTTTAAGTTTGATAGGATAATTTATTAGTGAATATTTTTAAAGTGGTTAAGAGGCTTTTATTATGTATGTAAACAAGTGTATTAAATGTGGTGCGGAATTTGAAACCAAAAACCCCAAAAGAGTAATATGTCCAAATTGCTTATACGCAGACAAAGGAAATGATTCAACAGAGGAGAAACCGTTACAAAGTTATAGCTCATATTCAGCAGAATCTAGACAACCTCGCTCTTATGATAGACCGCATAATAATTACCGTAATTCAGGTAATTCATATAATCGTGACAATCAAGGTGGTGGCGGATATAACAGAGAACGCGGAAACTACAACCGTCCACAACAAGGAGGTTTTCAAAGACGTGACAACAGATTTGGTCAACGTCGTCCTGATGGTAATCGCGACAATCGCGGTGGCGGTTTTAGAAATAATTACGCAAGTGGTGGAAATCGAAATCAAGGTTTCCAACGCAAGCCTATGAATAAGCGTCCAAGACCACAAAAGCAACCTAAAGCACTTTTAGTTAGCAAGGAGCAATTAGAACAAATTGAAGCATTATACAAGGTAATGTTGCCGTTACCGAATCCTGATGCGCATGAAGTTATTGCAGCGCATATCGGACTTGAACCTCAAAAAGTGTTCTTTGGTATAAATTTGGTAAGGCAAAAAATGATGTTGCCAAAACTTCCTTTCCCTAAAAGAAAATTGGCAATTTCACCAGATCAATTAATGGCTATAAAAAGTTTGTATGAACCATTATTACCATTACCTCCAATTGGTTGCCACAAAATTATTGCAGCACAGCTAAAAATGGACGAATGGCGTGTTCACGTAGGTATCAAGCTTGTACGTGCGCAAATGGGCTTAGAACGTTGGAATGAAGAACGTGCTGACAAGCCTGCTGATTGCTTGGAAGTTAAGCATGAACGAATAAAGAAAAATAAAGAAGAAGAATCATCAAAAGCTATAGATACTGATGATACAGATGAACCAAAGGTCAAAGAAGAAGTTTCTGCGGCTGCTGTAACAGAAGATGTTGAAGAAAAGCCAAAAGCTAAACGAGGAAGAAAGCCTAAGAAAACAGAAGATGAATAAACAAAAATTTATATCTGTTGGTAAAATTTTAAACTTTCATGGCGTTCAAGGCGAAGCTAAGTTTGGCTATTCAAAAAACAAAGAAGATTTTCTTAAGCAACTTAATGAAGTCTATATTTTACATGACAACGAATACAAGCCTTTTAAGATAAAACAACTTCGTTTTACGCCAAAAGTTGCTATTATCAAATTCGAAAGCATAAATTCTTTAAATGAAATTTTAGCATATAAAGGGGCTTTGGTTTTTGTTAAAGAAGAGGAAGCACGTAACTTATTAGAAGAGGATGAATTTCTAATAGATGAGTTGGTTGGCATGGAAGTTTTTGATAATGATAAATTTGTTGGAGCTGTTGTTGGTGTTTCAAATAACGGCGCAACAGACTTACTATCTGTAAAAACATTGTCAAAAAACATTTGTCTTATACCATTTGTTAAAGCAATTGTTACTTTAGTTGATATTAAAGCAAAAAAAATTCAAATTAATAATTTAGAGGGCTTATTGTCATGAAATTTGAAGTATTAACTCTTTTTCCGGAACTAATTACTTCTCATTTAGATTTCAGCATAATGAAACGAGCCAAAGATTCCGGCATATTTGAAGTTAACACAATTAATCCTCGTGACTTTACGCTAGATAAACATAAAAAAGTTGATGACACACCTTATGGTGGTGGGGCGGGAATGGTATTAATGCCACAACCCTATATTGATGCGTATGAAAGTATCAAAAGACTTCCAAACAGTCTAACCTTAATGATGACCCCACAAGGAGAACCTTTTTGTGACGAACTTTCTGATGAATTTTCTAAATATGAACAAATCATAATACTATGTGGACATTATGAGGGATTTGATGAACGAATTAGGGAAATTATTAAACCACGCGAAATTTCTATTGGCGATTTTGTTTTAACAGGTGGAGAATTGCCCGCTTTATGCTTAATAGATAGTATTTCAAGAAAAATCAATGGAACTCTTGGAAAAATTGAATCGGCGCATGATGATTCTTTTTCTGATGGATTGCTTGAATATCCCCAATACACAAAACCTCGTGAATACAGGGGTTTGAAGGTTCCTGAAGTACTATTGAATGGAAACCATAAAAATATTGAAGAATTTCGGTTTTCTCAAAAAATTGAACGCACAAAAAACAAACGTCCTGATTTATACAAAAAATGGACTGAAAAACAAAATCAATCTAAATCTTAAATTCGAAGTCCATTTGCCCAATCTGAAGCGAACATTTCGCCTTTACCTTCAGGTTTAATTTTAACCAACCTTAAAACTCCATCACTAGTATTTATATCAACTCCAGATTTTGAATGACGTATAATTTCGCCAGCTTTTTTGCCAGATTTTTCATCTATAACTTGAGTTTGTAAAACTTTTATAATTTTATCATTATAAACAAAATAAGCACTTGGACTTTTATAAATTCCGCGCACTAAATTATGAATTTCTCTTGCAGATTTACTCCAATCAATTTTACATTCTTCTTTTGTTAATTTTGGTGCTAAACAAACACCCGTTTCGCATTGTTTCTTTGGGATTATATTACCATTTAAAAGTCCTTTTAATGTTTTAGCAACTAATTCTGGAGAATTTTCAGAACATATTTCAAACAATTCTTGGCAATTCATATTTTCAGATATTTTAATCGGAAAAATTTCACAAATATCACCACAATCAAGTCCCAATTCCGTAATCATAGTACAAATACCCGTTTCAGAATCACCATTAATAATGGCGCGCTGAATGGGATTTGCGCCACGATATTTAGGAAGCAAAGATACATGCAAATTTATTGTTTCATATTTTGGAATATCTAAAACTTCTTGTGACAAAATCTGCCCAAACGCAAAAGTCACAAAGAAATCCGGTTGCAAATTTTTTAATGCAGAAATTATTTCCGGCTCTTTTCTAATAGACTTTGGTTGGAAAACTTGTATATTATTATCAATTGCATATTTTTTTATTGGACCTA
Source organism: uncultured Candidatus Melainabacteria bacterium (assembly GCA_934754655.1). GTDB lineage: Bacteria > Cyanobacteriota > Vampirovibrionia > Gastranaerophilales > Gastranaerophilaceae > CAG-196. The sequence goes on from CAKVIC010000001.1 coordinate 43,257, forward strand.
TTGCCAATTTATGACCGCGCCCTACCGGTTTATCAGGTTGCGTTACCACTGCTAAAACTTCAAAATCTTCAGATTTATTCAAATAATCTAATGTTTTTAAACCAATCTCTGGAGTGCCAAAATATACAATTTTTATTTTATTCATTAAAACTAATCCTTAGACTCTTTTTCTTTTTTTAATTCTTCTGCTTGAATTTTATCAATTTCTTCGGCTAATTCTTGCTCTTCAACAATTTTATCAAGTTGCATCGGCGGTAAATTATGCTTTTTCAATTCTTCATCAGCTTCAAAACGATTAATTGCATGGTCAATAAATAAAACACCGTCTAAATGATCAAATTCGTGCTGAATACAACGAGAAAGTAGAGTTCCGTCTTTTGCTTCCAACACAAAACTTCTACCATTAATATCTTGCGCTTTAACCATAACATTTGCGTAACGTCTTACATTTGTAAATGCTTGCGGAAAACTTAAACAACCTTCATAACTAACTACCGCACCAGATTTTTTGATAATTTTAGGGTTAATAAAAATTTGAGGATTTAATGGTTCATTTTGAGTTGAAACATCAATAACAAAAATTCTTAAATTTTCGCCAATTTGAGGAGCTGCAAGCCCAACACCATTTTGTTGATACATCGTATCAAGCATATCTTGAACTAAATTTTTTATTTTTTGAGAAACTTTATGAACTTCTTTTGAAGGTTCTCTTAAAGAATTTTCCCCATATTTTACAACTTTTTTAATTGACATTATAAATACCTCGTTAATCTAATATATATTTTAGCATAAAGAATTTTGTATATAAAAAATAACAATACCTAATACTTTAAACATATATATTATTAATCAAATTTTACCAGTAAATAAAATAGAAAGTTTTAACATTGAACGGTTAAAAGAAGCTGAATTTTTATGTCAACGAAATAGTATTTTAGTTATTCAAAATGCACAATATTCTCCTAAAAAAGATTTATAGATTATAAATGCTAAATTAGAGCAAAATCCAATTGACGAAATTATAGTAAATTGTTAAAATAATAAGAAAAGAATGTACCATGAAAGTAGAATTAGTATCCATAACAAATCAAAAACCAAATATGATAAATCGTATCAAACAATTTTTCATTGCGAAATTAAAACCTTTAAATATTGATACATTTGAAAAAAATACGGCTGAGCAGGTTGAAAAACAAGAAATATTATCTCGCAAGACTCCTAATTGGTGTGATGACTCAAATACGCAATATCGCAATCATACAATAGCTAAACGAATTCTGTACTACCCTGAAGATATAAAAAAAATGAAAAAAATGAGTAATAAAAAAATGTTAGAATATAAATCTTATTTAGATAGCATTGGACGGTATTATTATGATGAAAACTTTAAGGTTAATACTCCTGAATTAGATAAAATTTCTAAAGAATATGGTATCAACATTGAGGATTTCATTATTAAAGATAAATAATTATAAAATTTTAAGTATTAGAAGTTAATTTAAATTTTGAATATTAAATATATGAATTTTTAAATAATAATTTAATAAAAAAGTCGTGCTAAAAATCAGCACGACTTAAATTTTAAACAATTTTTAATAATACATAATAAATTCCCAACAAACTTATTAATCATTACTAAACAATGATTTCCAGAATTTCTTTTCATTATCCACTGCTTGTTTAGTTGCCTTTTTCTTTGCATTAATTTCTGATTGCTTTTTCGCTACATTAGCCTTATGTTCATTTTGTTTTTTTTGAATAGCAGCTTTTTGTGCAGCTTGCTTTTTTTGTAATTCTGCTTGTTTCCGTTGAGCCTCAGCTTTTTGCGCGGCTTGTTTTTTTTGAAATTCTACTTGCTTCTTTTGAAGTTCAGCTTTTTGCGTAGCTTGCTTTTTTTGTAATTCTGCTTTTCTTTGGGCATCAGCTTTCTTTTGAGCTTCCACTTTAGAATTTACAGCTTGTTCTTTTTTATTAAGAACTGATAATTTACTATCAATTTTTGTTTGCAATTTTGAAGTAGCAGTTGTCGTAGCTGCCATTGTGGTAGAAGTAAATGCGACCAACGCCAATAATGTTAATACTTTTTTCATTTATAACTCCTTTCCTCTTAAATCTCTTGAATATTTTAGAATACAAATTTTTATTTTTCAAGTATAATATAAATATGAGTGTAGAGTTATTTGGTATAAATATTGATGATTTTAACTTTGAGCAGGCTGTTAATAAAGCTAAGGATTTAATTGCTCAAAACCAAGTTTCGCAAGTGATAACAATTAATCCGGAAATTATTGAAAGAGCACAAAAAGAACCTAATTATTTTGAAATTTTAAAAAATGCTGAAATGATTATTCCTGACGGTATAGGAATAAAAATTGCATTAAAAATTAATGGTCATAATGTATCGCGTATTGCAGGGATTGATTTCGCAAAAGTATTACTAGAAGATGCGGCAAAAGCTAATACTCCAGTTGCAATTATAGGAGCTAAAGAAGAGATTTTAGTAAAAGCTATTGAGAATTTAAAACTTGAACTTCCAAATTTAAATCTTGTTTATTCACATAATGGATATTTTCATAAATTTGAAGAAATTTATGAAGAACTTGCAAAAACTGCTCCACGTTTAGTTTTAGTCGCAATGGGAGCACCTAAGCAAGAAGAATTTATTTTTGGAGCAAAAAAAGTTTTAAAACAAGGTTTAATGATAGGAATTGGTGGGAGTTTGGATGTTTGGTCCGGAAATATTAAACGTGCACCTAAAATATTTCAAACATTAGGGCTAGAGTGGCTTTATAGAACAGTTAGCCAGCCTGAAAGATTTAAACGAATTTTTCCTGCGCTACCATTATTTATATTAAAAGCTTTAAAATATAAAATAAAAAAATAGGAGTGAGATTTATGTTATCACCACAAGATATTGAAATACTAAAAGAATCTGCAAAAAATGTTCGACGAAATATCGTAAAAATGATTCATAATGCAAAATCAGGGCATCCAGGAGGCTCTTTGTCAGGAACGGATATTTTAACGGTGCTTTATCAAAAATGTCTAAATATTCCGTCTGATTGGGAAAAAAATACAAATTTTGAAAACCGTGACAGATTTATACTTTCAAAAGGGCATGCTTCACCACTTTTATATTCAATTCTTGCAGAACATAAATTAATTGACGAAAATGAATTAATGACATTTAGAAAACTTAATTCCAGATTACAAGGCCACCCATCTAAAATTTATAATGTCCCAGGAGTAGAAGTTTCTACAGGTTCATTAGGTCAAGGCTTATCATTAGCTTGCGGAATTGCAATGGGATTAAAACTCGATAAAAATCCTGCCAATGTTGTCGTTTATCTTGGTGATGGAGAACTGCAAGAGGGTTCTTGTTGGGAAGCTTTTATGCAAGCTACACATAGAAATCTTGATAATATGATTGCAATTATTGATAGAAATATGTTACAAATTGATGGCTCAACGGAAAAAGTTATGGCATTAGGTGATGTTGGAGTAAAATTAAGAGCTTTCGGGTGGGATGTTATAGAAATTAATGGTCATGATTTTAATGAAATTTATAATGCCGTAGAACTTGGCAAAAAGTCTAATAAGCCTTTTGCAATTGTTGCGCATACAATCAAAGGCAAAGGCGTTTCTTTTATGGAAAACCAAGCCGGTTGGCACGGAAAAGCGCCTAATGATGAACAATTAGCGCAAGCTTTAGAAGAATTGAAGTAAGGGAGGGGGAGATGGAAAATAAAACTTGTCCTTTTGCGCAAAATAAAGATTGCAATACTTCTTGTCCATTATTCATTTCTGACAATGATTTGAATGAATTTGTTTCTGCAAGATTATCTTCAATTGGAGTAATGGATAGAAAAAATGGCTTATGCTCATTAAAAATGTTAGCATTAAGCCAAAGTAGAATGATTTTTGAAAACACCAATACTAGAGGTTAATTTTTATGAGAATAGATGGAAGAAAAAACGACGAATTAAGAAATATAAAATTTACACACAATTTTACAAAACACGCATTGGGTTCTGTTTTGGTTGAATGTGGAGATACAAAAGTAATTGTTACCGCATCTGTTGAAAATAAAAAGCCAAAATGGAGAGCAGAAAATGACGAAAGGGGCTGGGTTACTGCGGAATACTCACTTTTGCCATCCTCGACGAATGTAAGATGCAAAAGAGAGAGAGAAAAAATTTCAGGCAGAACACAAGAAATTCAACGATTAATAGGCAGAAGCTTAAGAGCTTGTGTTGACTTAGCTAAAATGCCTGCGATGACAATAACGATTGATGCTGATGTCATTCAAGCTGATGGCGGTACTAGAACCGCAAGTATTTGTGGTGGATATTTAGCTTTAAAAGATGCTATTGATAAATTGTTAGCTGATGGTATTCTTGCAGAAAACCCAATAATAGAACCGATTGCTGCAATTTCTATCGGGATTGTGAACAATGAAATAATGTTGGATTTATGTTATGAAGAAGATTCTAACGCTCAAGTAGATTCTAATGTAATTTTAACCCAAAGTGGCAAAATTGTTGATTTTCAAACAACTTCAGAAGGAGAACCTTATGAATATGAAAAAATGTTAGAATTATTTAGTATCGCAAAATCTGGTATTGAAAAGATTATAAAAATGTATTAAAGGTTTTTATGGAAAATTTATCTAAACTTGGACATCCAAAAGGTTTATACTTATTATTTTTAGTTGAAATGTGGGAACGCTTTTCTTTTTATGGCATGCGTGCCCTAATTGTGTTGTATATGGTACAACACTTAATGTTTTCAACAGAAAAAGCCGGTAATATTTACGGACTTTACACTGGATTAATTTATTTAACACCACTTTTAGGCGGTTATTTAGCAGATAGATTTTTCGGACAAAGAAAATGCATAACAACTGGTGCAATACTTATGAGTATAGGCCTGTTTATGCTTGCATCCGGTAACAATAATTTGTTTTTCATTGCATTATTTTTTATGATAGCAGCAAATGGTTTTTTCAAATCAAATATAAGTTCTGTCCTTGGTTTGCTTTATGGTGATGACGATTCTAAAAAAGATAGCGGATACACTATTTTTTATATGGGAATAAATACTGGTGCGTTTCTATCACCACTTGTTTGTGGCACAATTGCTGTAAAATATGGTTATCACTATGGCTTTGCAACAGCTGGTGTTGGAATGCTTATTGGACTTTTATGCTACAAAATTTTTGAAAACAAGCTGCTTGGCAAATGTGGACTGTATCCGATTAAAACATTAAATAATAATTGTTCAGATTCTGAAGAAATAAATGAAAAACAACGCAAACAATTATTTGCATTGTTTGGATTATTAATATTTACAATAGTATTTTGGACATGCTTTGAACAAGCAGGCTCTTCATTAACATTATTTGCAGAATATTCAACTAACCGAGTAATTGGTTCTTATACAATACCTACCGGTTATTTTCAATCCTTAAATCCTTTTTATATAATAACACTTGCACCGTTAATGACATTATTATGGTCATATTTAAAAACAAAAAAGAAAGAACCTACCTCTGTTGAAAAATTTACAATTGCATTGGGTTTAATAAGTGCAGCGTATCTCGTAATGGCTTATGCCGGTTATCTTTCAGAGATTTCTTTAGTTTCACCGCTTTGGTTAGTCTTAGTGTATTTAATAATGACACTGGCAGAGCTTTGCCTTTCTCCTATTGGCTTATCATTGGTATCAAAACTTGCACCAAAGAAATTTTTATCATTAATGATGGGAGTTTGGTTTTTAACAAGTTTCATTGGAAATACATTAGCAGGTTTTTGGGGTGGTAAATATGGTACAATTAGTAATGTAGCTTTGTTTTTAACTTTAGCTGGCGTTTCATTTATAGCTTGCCTGATATTATCTTGTTTAACTAAAAAATTTAATAAATTCATTTAAAAATAATACTTGCAATTAAGCCAAATTCATTGTATCATCACTTGTATATAAGTATGTATATCGTAAAGAGGTGTGTATAGAGAAAGGAGCATGCATAAATGAATATTCAAAGAATTTCAGCAGTATCGTCGATACCGCAAGAGCCACAACAATCTTCAGAAGTTAATTTTAAAGCACAAATTGTAACATTATCGCAAAAAAATTTAGGTCAAAAAATTGCAACAAATGTTGTTGATACCTTTAATGGCAAAATGCTAAATACAATAAAATCAAAAATCAAACCTGAAGCAACAGCTGTAATTGCGGCAGCAGGAGCTGGAGCTGTTATTTCTAAACCTGAAGATTTTCAAAACAATGTTAATTTCTTTACACTAGCCGCTGGCTCAGGTAGCCGTTTCGCAAAATTAGCGCAAGTTGTAGGCGAATTTAACAAAATTAGCTTACCATTCAAAATCGGTAATGGCGAAAATATTCACATGCTTGATTTTGCAATAACAATGGGCAAATACTTTATCGGCAATGATGGCGTTCAAAAAATTGTTGCAGAAAAGCCATCAGGCTCTTTTGGCGATATTGTACAACATTATATGAAAGGCAACCCAATTAAAGATACGGTTGTTTGTTGTGGTGATAATGTTTTTGGAGATAGCGCAGCTGAAATGATGACATTCTTTACTAAAGAAATGAACAATCCTAATAAACATCTAGCATTAGTTGGTGTTCCAAGACCGACCGAACAAGTTTTAGATAGATTTGGATGCTTAGAAGTAGAAGGTAAACTTGACGACGAAGCTCTTAAGCTAAAAGGATTTGTTGAAAAGCCTAAAAGTAGCGTTCCGGAAGAAGTTCAACATGCAAAAAATATAGCTATTGATGGGCAAAATGTTGCAAATACCGGCATGTTTTATATTAGCAAAGATGCTATGACAAATTTAATAAATGAAATCAAAAATGGTAATAATCCAATTAAGAAAAGTGATTCTGAGCCTTACGATTTTGCAAATGCTTGTATTTATGTTCATAAAATGATACCTGAATGGTTTGGACTAGATTCAGCTCAAGGCGCAGATGTTAAGCTTGTAAAAAAATGGGAAGACGTTGGTGAACCGGCAGCATTGTATGAATGGGCAAGCGAGGTTAAAAAAGGCGAATATTTGAAAAACTTCCCTCAAGAAATAGCAAACAAAATTAAAACCTCTTTTAATCAACGCGTTCACACTGATAATAGTACTCCTAGATATATCAATTTTACAGAAAACGAAACCTTGACTAAGGAGCAAATTTCACAAGGAGTAAATATTGATGGAGTTAATATTATTGCATAAAAAGAATATTAAATAGTTTAAACCGGTAAGCTAAATCTTTAACTTACCGGTTTTTATAATCGTTTACTCATTATATAAAAGCAAGCTTTATTTACATACTTTCTCTTTCTTTTAAATAATCTTTTACCAAGTTTATTGGGATTGCAAAACCTATGCCTATATTTGAAATATTATTATCAGGATTAAAAATAGCTTGATTTATCCCTATAATTTCGCCATTTTTATTTAGTAAAGGCCCTCCTGATGAACCGGGATTTATTGCAGCATCTGTTTGAATGCGATTTTTGACATAATCAATTCTTGATACAATCCCTTGTGTTAAAGTTCCATTAAACCCAAAAGGATTACCAATTGCATAAACTTTTTGACCAACCTTAATCTTTTCTGAATCACCAAATTTTACGGTTTTAAATTCTTGAGGAGAATTTATTTTCAACAACGCAATGTCTTTATTTTGCCCAAGTTTTTTTATAACATTGGCTGTATAATTTTGCCCATTATACATTGTGACAACAATACTATTACCCTCATCTATTACATGCGCACTTGTCAAAATAATTCCTGATTTATCAATAATACATCCTGTGCCACACGACAACCCCTCTGAAATTTGAGAATCGACACATACAATTGCAGGATTGATTTTTTTATAAAGCTGAATTCCGGAAGCTTCTTCTCGATTAAAAGCATACGCTGGAAGTACTAAAAATATAGATAGAATTATTAAAATAAAATTTTTCATAAAAAACTCACCTCTAAACTAATCTAAAAATAACCACCACCATTTTCAATTAGTAAATTAGCGAATAATAAAAAAATCATAAACTTTTCTTGTATTAAATACAAAATTTATTATATAATATTCATAATATGGGGTACGACAAAAAAAATAACATTTATTCAATTTCTCATAAAGGTGAGCTTCTTATTTGGCTTATCATTATTTGTTTCTTAATCGGAATATTTACTTTTGTATCAAATTATAAAGAAAGCCACCAAAATAATGATTATCATATCTTTTTAAACGATGTAGACGGATTAATTGTTGGTTCTCCTGTTAGAATGATGGGGGTTGAGGTTGGTTATATCACAAAAATTAAACCTATGCAAAATCAAATGTATGTAAAATTTTTATTAACAAATCCCGATGTTTATTTACCACAAGGAACTTCCGTCACGGTAGAATTCAGCGGACTTGCCGGTTCAAAGAGTTTAGAACTATATTTACCCGATAAAAACACATATATTGATGAAACCACCCCTATTGTAACAGTAACACCACCTAAAAGATTACATGATGCACTCGGATTATTAGGTGATATGTATAGCAAATTAAATTCAATTATTTTAACAACATCTTCGTTTGGCAAAAAAATGGAAGAAATAGATTTTAGTGGGGCAACGCTAGAAACTCAAGGAGAATTTTTGAATTATTCAAATAGATTGATTAAAAAATTTAGTAAAGATGAAAATTAAGGAGTTAAAAATGGAAGATTTTAAAAACTTAAAAATAATATCTAATCCAATTGTTAACCAAAGTTTATGCACAATAAGGGATAAAAAAACAGACACCCAAGGGGTTAGATTAGCTGCAAGGAAATTAACTAGAATTCTTTTATACGAAGCAACAAAGCATCTTCCACAAACTGAAATTGAAGTTGAAACACCTTTAACAAAATTTAAAACTCAAACAATTGATAATGATATTACTATAATTATTTCACCGATTTTGCGTGCAGGCTTGATTTTTACGGATGAAGCTGTTGATATTTTACCACAAGCAACCATTAGACATATTGGTATGTACCGTGACGAAAAAACGCTTAAACCGGTTTGGTATTACAACAAAGTCCCAATGCCGGTTGATAATCCTGCAAAATATTATGTCTATATAACAGACCCAATGCTTGCTACCGGTAATTCTTTAAAAGAAGCTATTAAACTTTATGTTGAAAAAGGTATTCCACAAGAAAATATTTGTTGTGTTTGTGTTATTTCTGCGCCACAAGGTATTAAAACTGTTTTTGAAGAATTTCCAAATATTAAATTAATTGTAGCAGCTGTCGATTCACATTTAAATGAACGTGGCTACATTGTTCCTGGCATGGGCGATGCAGGAGATAGGATTTATAACACATTATAAGGATAAACTTGTTAAAATGTCATTGATAGAAGTTAAACATGTTATAAAAACTTATCAAATGGGAGATGAAAAATTTCATGCCCTTAACAATGTTTCTTTTTCAATTGATAAAGGAGAGTTTGTTGCAATTATGGGTACATCGGGGTCAGGAAAATCAACCTGCATGAATATGTTGGGAACATTAGATAAACCGACCTCTGGAGAATATTATCTTGACGGAATTGATGTTTTTTCACTTGATGCAAACAAGCTTGCTGATATTAGAAATAATAAAATTGGATTCGTTTTTCAAGGGTTTAATTTAATTTCAAGGACTTCGGCTCTTGATAATGTCTGTTTACCAATGATATACAAAGGTTTGCCGGAAAATGAACGTTATCACCGAGCAAGAGAAGCTTTAAAAATTGTAGGATTAGAAAACAAAGAGAATAACATGCCATCTCAAATGTCAGGCGGACAACAACAAAGAGTAGCTATTGCAAGAGCAATTGTAAACGATGCACCATTAATTTTAGCAGATGAGCCAACCGGTAATTTAGATACAAAAACAAGTATTGATGTTATGGAATTTTTTGTAAATTTAAATGAAAAACACGGCAAAACTGTAGTTTTAGTAACACATGAACCCGACATTGCAGAATATACAAAACGTATTATAAAATTTAAAGATGGACAAATTATTTCTGATTTACCTAAAGAAGAATGGTTAAAACACCGCACAAGAGAAACTTAATAAACAAGGATTTTTTATGATAGATTTCAAATCAACACTAAAAATAGCTTTAAATTCGTTAAAAGTTAATAAAATGCGCTCAGCACTAACAAGTTTAGGTATTATTATTGGTGTTTCAGCAGTGATAATTATGTTAGCAATAGGTGCAGGTGCAAATAAACAAGTTCAATCAAACATGGAATCCATGGGTTCTAACCTTTTAACTGTACGTTCAGCCTCTGCTAAAACGGGTGGAGTTTCAATGGGAATGGGGTCAAAACCAACTTTATCAGTAAAAGATGCAGAAGCTATAAGACGTAATGCGCGTGGCGTTGACGCAGTAGCTCCTGTTATGAATTCTTCAAAACAAGTTATGTACGGAAATCAAAACTGGTCAACTTCTGTTTATGGAATAACAACACCATATCTTTATGCAAAAAACTATGAAATTGATTTAGGTCATCCTTTTACTAAGGAAGATAATACAAATGCAACAAAAGTTGCGTTAATTGGCACGACAGTTGAAAAAGAATTATTTGGAGATGTTAATCCTGTTGGAAAAACTATAAGAATTGGAAATATACCATTTAAAATTATTGGGACTTTAAAAAGTAAAGGTACAGTCGGGCCTATGGATCAAGATGATTTAATTTTTATCCCTTTGACAACAGCGCAAAGAAAAGTTTTTGGAACAGATTTTCCTGGTTCAGTTAGCCAAATAATTGTAAAATGTTCCTCTCTTGAAGAAAGTACAATTGCAGAAAAAGAAATTGAAGAGATTTTAAGAAAACGTCATAATTTAGGAAAAATGCAAGAAAACGATTTTCAAATTCGCAACAGTGCTGAATTTCAAGAAAAAATGAAATCTACCGTTAAAACTTTTGCAATTTTACTTGCATCAATTGCTTCAGTTTCTTTAATAGTCGGCGGAATCGGAATTATGAATATTATGCTGGTTTCTGTCACAGAACGAACTAAAGAAATTGGAATAAGAATGGCAATAGGAGCTCGGGCAATTGATATTCAAACTCAATTTTTAATAGAAGCTCTAGTCTTATCACTAATTGGCGGATTAATAGGAGTTGTGTCAGGAATTATTATTTCTTTATTAATCGGATACATTTTTAAAACAAGTATTTTAATAACATTTATGCCGATATTATTATCATTTGGATTTTCCGGACTCGTCGGAATCGGGTTTGGATATTATCCTGCATACAAGGCTTCATTACTAAATCCTATTGACGCTTTAAGATATGAATAAAACTCGTTTTGTAAAATCAACTTTTTTGATATAATACAAATATGATTGATAGATATGCACGCGAAGAAATTAAAAATATTTGGGATTTAAACTCTAAATTTAATTATTATTTAAAAGTAGAGCTTGCTGTTTGTGAAGCTTATGCAAAAATAGGGCGTATTCCTAAAGTTACATTAGAGCAAATAAAGCAAAATGCGAAGTTTTCAGTCCAAAGAATTGATGAAATAGAAAAAGAAGTTCGCCACGATGTTATTGCTTTTTTAACAAATGTAAACGAATCTGTAGGAGCAGAAAATGCTAAATATATTCACATGGGGCTTACAAGTTCTGATGTTATTGATACAGCTTTCGCATTACAAATAAAAGATTCTACAAATATTATCCTTAAAGAATTTAATAATTTATTAACAACAATTAAAAATCTTGCCTTTAAACATAAAAATACTGTTTGCATTGGTCGTTCACACGGAATCCATGCTGAAGTTACCACTTTCGGCACAAAATTATTGAATTGGTATGATGAATTAGAACGTGCGAAATTTAATCTAGAAAATTCATTAAAAGAGATTTCTGTTGGACAAATATCAGGGCCTGTTGGAACATATAGCAATCTTCCTCCTGAAATTGAAAAATATGCTTGTAAAGAATTAGATTTAGAACCTGCAAAAATTTCCACGCAAATAATTTCACGTGATAGACACGCAAAGTTTATGTCTGATGTTGCAATAATTGCCAGTCTTATAGAAAAATACGCAACAGAAATTAGACATCTTGCAAGAACTGAAGTTAGAGAGGTGGAAGAGGGGTTTGGAAAAAATCAAAAAGGCTCTTCTGCGATGCCACATAAAAAGAATCCGGTTTTATGTGAAAATTTATGCGGACTAGCTCGTGTTGTTCGTTCGAATATGTTAACGTCATTTGAAAATATTAATCTTTGGCATGAACGTGATATTTCACATAGTTCAGCAGAACGCATAATTTTTCCGGACTCACTTATATTAATAGATTTTATGTTGCATAGATTTCATAATGTAATGGAGCATCTTGTGGTTTTTGATAAAAATATGCTAAAAAATACTCAACTCTACGGCGGAATCATTTATTCACAAAAAGTGTTACTAAAGCTTGTAGAAAAAGGACTTACAAGAGAAGAAGCTTATAAAATTGTACAAAAACATGCGATTGAAACTCTAGATGATAACACAACAGGCTTCAAAACTCGTTTACAAAATGATTCACAAATTGCTAAACTTTTAGCACCTACAGAGCTTGAAGAATGTTTTAATGTTGAAAATTATTTGCACAATATTAACACAATTTTTAAACGCTTTGAATAACTAATTGCTCCTATTGATAAAGATTCCCATACATCCAATAAGATTTTAAAACTTTTTTCACATAATTTTTTGTTTCAGGATATGGAATTTGCTCGACAAATTCATCCGTATCACTGTAATTTATCTTCGAAAACCAATTTATAACAGACCCAATACCGCCGTTATACGCAGAAATTGCATACAAATCTTTATTACCTAAAACTTTTTTCAAATTCGAATAATATATGCATCCGGCTTTTATGTTTGTTTCTTCAGAAAAAATATCATTTCCTAAGGCATTATTTGTTGCTATCTCATTGAAAGTTGTCGGCATTAACTGCATTAATCCACTTGCACCTACAAAACTTTTAGCATACTTATTAAAATGGCTTTCTTCTTTTATTATTGATTCAATAATAATTGGATTATTATTACCTTTAACATTTTCAATAATTTCAAAATAATGTTGTGGATAAATTAATCTCCAACGCAAATCCTCAAAAGAGGGTTTTTCAGCAATTTCATCCATAGCTTGACGTGCAAGAATTGTTGATACGGTATAATTTCCTTTTTCATAAGCAATCCAGCTTTGTATAAATTTATCTTTTTTACAAAGCTCTTCTACTAAATCATAATCCTTTAATAATGCAAGTTTTATAACAAAATTATTCTCTAAAGATTTTTTATACGGAAAAACCACTGGCTTATAATTCATATTCAAATAAGGAAAAGCTCCATTATCTTTATACAAATTAACATTTGCTCTGTAGGCATAATAAGAATCCGGATATTTTGTCAAAACACGGTTATAATAGTTGTTAGCACTTTCATAATGTTTATTTTTAAACGCTATTCTTCCCATATAATAAAGTATTGCAGGGCTAGATTTTGTATTAGGAAATTTTTTAATATGCAAAAAACCTAATCTTTGCGCTTCATTATATTTTTTATTTAAATATTTTTCCATAAATAAACTATAAAGAGTTTCTGCAGAAAACTGACCATTTGGAAAACGTTTATAAGCATTACTAAAACAGGCGTCTTTTAAATTTGCTTCAACAATTTCTGAACAATTTAAATATGCAATATAATCAGCTCCTGCTGAATTATATTTTTGTGCAACTAAAGCTTGAATCCCCTCTTTACGCGTTGGATATGTTGAAATATAATTATCAATTACTTCAATTATATCTTCTTGTTTCACAGAGTTCGCAAAATCTTTTAATCCATAATTTGTATAATAACGAGCTTTCTCAAAATTACCTAGTCTAAATTCGTTTTTGGCAAAATCTGTCCAACTTTCACTTTGAGTTGTTTTATTCAAATATAATTTTGCTTTTTCATATTCCCCATTTTCATAAAAAGCTTTAGCTATTAGCAAATTGTCATAATTATGCAAAGGTACATCTAGCTTTATTATTTCATCTGCTACATTATTAGAGAATCTTCCATTTGGAGCTTTTACCAAATAATTTTTAAAATAATTGAATGCAATATTTTTTTGTTTAATTTTATGTTTTTCACTTCCTGCTATATTTTCCGCACTAATCAAACCTAAATAATAATTAGAAGCTATCGCATAATCACTTGAAGGATATTTTTTTATTATATTTTTAAAATGTTTTGTAGCTTCTTTATCTTTTAAATCAACAAGCAAAGTTGCCATATTATATTCACTAATAGGCACTATTGTTGATTTAGAACGAGAATGAATGATTTTTTTGTATTTTCTTACAGCTAGTTCCTTATCACCTAAATTTGTTGCACAACGCGCCTGACGAAATAGCGCCGCTTCTTTTAAAGAAGAATTTATCGGAACTTTTTTGAATTCTTGATAAGCTTGCTCATAATTTGAATTTTTATAAGTTTTTATTGCTACTGAATATGCATTAACACCATTACTTTCTGCTGAAATATTTGATATGATAAAATATAAAATCATTGCAACCGCAAGTATTGCCACTAAATAATATTCATACTTGTTTCGCCTTCTTCTCATTTATAAACTACTTCCCTAAAATATTACCCTATTTTTTACATAATCAGACTATCAAAAAATACCTAATATTATTTTAATATATTTTTATGCAAAAAGGAAATTCTGTAATAAAAAATTACATATTATCATCAGAACCATATCTTTTAAAAGAAAATCATTCAAAATCTACTTTTGAAATTTTGAAATATCATTTACTCTCAAAGCAAAATATGGATTTTTCTTATTGTTTTCTTTTAAGAAAATCACAAAAGTATCATTAACATAAAAACATCTTTTTTCATTGTGTTCAAGACTTATTTTTGCAATTGCCATTGCCGCTTCACTTTTTAATTTACCACCTTTATTATTCATATCAAAAGCAACCGTTTCAATAGCTTTATCAATAATCATATTTGTACCTTTAATTCTATGACCGGAAATTTCTGTAAATTCTTTTTCCTCAAATATATTTAAATTAGGAATTTTTAATCTATCATCAACAGTGAAATTCCTGTCCCCCCTATACATTTTTGATTTTTTACCGATTTCTTGATAAATATAATTAAACGGTTTATTAGAAGAATTTTTGTAAATATACAATACGTC
The DNA here is from genome assembly GCA_934754655.1 of uncultured Candidatus Melainabacteria bacterium. Lineage (GTDB taxonomy): Bacteria > Cyanobacteriota > Vampirovibrionia > Gastranaerophilales > Gastranaerophilaceae > CAG-196. The sequence continues at coordinate 58,532 of CAKVIC010000001.1, forward strand.
ATTACCTTTTGTTGCAATTTCAAGTGCAAAATCTGTAGGATTATTATAAAACAACACTTTTATGCCTGCATCTGTGTAATCATCACTTTTCTTATCAACACCAAAGTATTCGGCTTTTTGTTTTTTACCGAAATTTGAAGTTCCTAGCTTTTCAAACGCTTTTTTAAATTCAAATTCTTTTTTTAGCATTGCATAAATCAAAACTTTATCATTTGATGGAGTTAAATCCAAAGAACTCAACAAATCGCTTGTTTCTCCAAATTTACGACGAATAGCTCTTGCGATTTGCTTTTTTGTATTTTTAGTTACTCTACAAATCGTTTTATAATAATCTTTATCAGAAATATCTTCACTAGTAAATTCTTGTTTATTTAATTCGTGCACAATTTCAGGCGAACCATCCGAAAATCTTACAGGATTAAACAATATTCTATTTATAAAATCATTCCATACAAGTTGAAAAGTTCCAACCCAAACTCTATCTTGCGCAACAGTTTTTGATGCCATCGTAGGTTGAACTTCAATATTTGCAGCCATAGAACTTGACATTATACTTATTAATACAACAAATAATGCTAATATTTTTTTCATTAAATTCTCCTATTTTCTATTTACAGCAGCCTCAATTAAACCTCTAAATAACGGGTGAGGACGATTTGGACGCGATTTAAATTCCGGATGGAATTGGCAAGCAACAAACCAATCCAAATTTGGTAACTCAACAATTTCAGGCAACATTCCATCAGGCGACATGCCAGAAAATACCAAGCCTTTTGATTTTAACTGTTCAACATATTCACTATTAACTTCATATCTGTGTCTATGACGTTCTGAAATTTTTGAAGTTTTATACATATTATAAGCTTTTGAATTCTTTTTAAGAACACAATCAAAAGCTCCCAACCTCATCGTTCCACCATAACCTTTAATATTTTTTTGCTCCAACATCATATCAATAACAGGTTCAGTACAGTTTTCGCAAAATTCTGCAGAGTTTGCTTCTTTTAAACCTAAAACATTTCGTGCAAACTCAATTACAGCACATTGCATGCCTAAACATATTCCTAAAAATGGCAAATTATTTTCACGAGCATATCTTATAACATTTAATTTACCTTCAATGCCTCTTACTCCAAAGCCACCAGGTACAATTACACCGTCAACATCTTTTAAAAGTTCTTTACATTTTTGCTTATCGATACATTCTTCAGAATTTATCCATTTAATTTCAGTTTTTGCATTAAACTCAAAACCGGCATGTTTTATTGCTTCTACTACAGAAATATATGCATCTGACAATTTAGTATATTTTCCTGCGATAGCAATCTTTAAAGTTTTATCTGGATGAGTGATTTTTTCAACCATATTACGCCATTCATCAAGATTTGCTTGACGTTTTTCCATTCCTAATAATGTCAAAACAACATCCGCGAAATTTTGTTCCTCTAAAGCTAAAGGTACTTCATAAATACTTTTCATATCTTTGCATTCAATAACTGCATCTTTTGAAACGGAACAGAATAATGCCAATTTATCTTTTTCTGTTTTTGGAATCGGTTTTGAAGTTCTACATACAAGAATTTCAGGTTGTAAACCATAACTCCTTAAAACATTAACGCTATGTTGAGAAGGTTTTGTTTTTAATTCACCCGAAGTTGGTAAATACGGTAATAAAGTACAATGAATATTTATTGCATTACCAATACCTGCTTCTGTCTTAAATTGTCGTATTGATTCAATAAATGGTAAACTTTCAATATCACCAACTGTTCCACCTATTTCAATAATTTGAAAATCCGGTTTAAAAGTTTTTTGAGCTTTGATAATTCTTGATTTAATTTCATTTGTTATATGTGGAATAACTTGAACTGTAGCACCTAAATAATCCCCCTTACGTTCTTTTTGTATAACTGTTTGATAGACACTACCTGATGTAACATTACTTATTTGTGAAAAATTAGAATCAATAAATCTTTCATAATGACCTAAATCCAAATCTGTTTCAGCTCCATCATCTGTAACAAAGACTTCACCGTGTTGAAAAGGACTCATAGTTCCGGGATCAACATTTATATATGGGTCAAATTTTTGTATAGCAACTGAATATCCTCTTGAGCGTAACAAACGTCCAAGAGATGCACCTATTATACCTTTACCAAGCGAACTTACAACACCGCCGGTTACAAAAACAAATTTAGTCACTTTTTACTCCTACAGTATTTCTTTATTAAGCAAAACAAAAAATAATCATTCAAATTTTATCTAATTTACATTAGTTTATTTTAGGAACTCTGAAGAAACCATTTTCTTCATAAGGAGCATTTTTCATAAGCTCTTCTTTTGTTTGCTCATAATAAACTTTATCTTCTCTCATTACATTTACAAAGTCTATTGCATGCGCCATTGGCTCAACATTTGTAGTGTCAACCTCATTCATAGCATCAACGTGCTTTAAAACGTCACCTAATTGCTTAGTGAATTTTTCTTTTTCTTCTTCTGTTAATTCTAATCTTGCTAATTTTGCAACATGTTCAACATCTTTTATTGTTATCATTTTTTTACTCCAATTCTTTTAAAATTTTATCATGAAAAAACTTATTTTAATATTTTTAATCTGGCAATATATAATCATTAGGATTTAAATTTTTTAATTTATTAAAACCTTCATCTAAATTATATTCTTTTAAATTTAACACCGGAAAATTTACATTTTCAGCAAGAGAAAAAACTTTTTTGTCATAAGAAATTCCCAAAACTTTTGATTTTGCCTTTGCACCGATTAAACAAGCGTGAAAACGCATTGCAATCAAATATTCCAAATTTGAAATAACTTCTATTGCTTGTTTTACAGATAAATTAGATACAATGACAGAATCAACCCCTTTATTTTTTAATAAAGATTGAAATTCTTTTAATATACAAACATCAATAGAATCCTGCAAAGATATAAGCTTAATTTCCTGTTGCGCAAAATTTTTGGCAACATTATCAGCTAGTATTTCTAAAAATTTTGCATCAATATTTTCGCAATTTCTAAGTTGTACACCGACTCCTCGTTTTTGCGCTTTATTAGGTATTGAAATTTGCCAAACAGGGTCTGGCACTAATTTTGATTCAATATTCCATCTTGCTAAAAGCTTTTGTGATTGAATATCTCTTACTGTAATTTCAGAACACCTTTTAAGAGCATAAATTGTAAGCATTTTACCCCAAAAAGTTCTAAATTCAGAAAAGCCTTGTGCGTATATTATCACTTTTTTTCTTAAAATAAGTGCAATAAAAATAAGTCCTAAATAATATAATAAACTTTTTAAGCTTGTTATATCTTGCAAAAGACTTCCACCGCCTGATATAAAAATATCACATTCTAACATTGGTTTGAAAAAATCAAACATTCCCACGGCTTTAACATCATACAAAGACGCAGTTTTTGAAGGATTAGAAGATATCCAAGTTATCTTTTCAGCTCCTTGACTTTTTAATTTTTGGGCTAAAACAAAAACTATAGCTTCATCACCAAAATTATCAAATCCAACATAACCCGAAACTAAAAATTTTGACATCTAATACTCCCCTAAAAAGACTTCATTATCTTTATTCATAACAAATACTTTTTACTTCTTTAAGAATATTTTTCGTACGCAAGGTTATTTCTTCACTTGTCAAACCTTTATAGAAATCTCGTCCAACCCCTACCGCAGCAGCTCCGGCTTGAATATAAGAAACAACTTCAGAAAGTTTAATATTACCTGTGGGCATTAAATTTAAGAATGGCATTTGACGCAAAATATTTTCAATATATTGAACGCCACCCATCGCTTCGGCAGGAAAAATTTTAATAAGCGGAATTCTTGATTTCCAAGCTTCATACGCTTCTGTTGCTGTTGTTGCTCCAGCAATAAACGGAATTCTTTTATTTTTAGAAATTTTAACTAAACTCATTTGAAAAATTGGAGATGCAAAAATCTTTGCACCACATTCTATTGCACTATCAGTTTGCATTGAAGTTATAATTCCACCTGCACAAACAACAGCTTCTTTAGATACTTTGTTTATTACTTCATAAATTTCAGGAGTTTCTACATTTATTTCTAAAACTCTGATACCACCAGCAATTAACGCTTTTGCTATCATAAGCGCTTCATCCGGATTCTTTGAACGAATAATCGGATATACCTTAGTATCTGTAATTGTTTTTAAATAATTTTCACTCATTTATACGAACTCTTTTCCTTCTAATTATTATATCATAAATAAGTATAACACTAATGAAAGGTTTTGTTTTGAATAAATTTAAAATTTTTATATTTAGCATTCTTACTATAATATTTTTTACTCTAGCTTTTGTTATAACATACAATACAACAGAATCTAAAGCTTATGACTTTATGATGCGAAATGTTGTTGCTCAAAAATTACCATTTGATAACGTCAAAAAAGTCAACGGAAGTGACGATATTATTTTAATTGTAATTGATGATAAAACAGTTGAAAAATATCGCTGGCCTTGGAAAAGAGAATTAAATTGTAAAATTTTTGATTATTTATATAATTATACAAAATCAAAAGTTATAATACATGATTCAATATTAGCTGCGCTAGATACAGATAACCCTGAATCTGATAAAAAGTATTTTAATACCCTTAGTAAATTTGACAATTTAATAGAAGGGTTCATGCCCTCAGAAAAAATCTGGGAAGATGAAAATTTTGGTAAAAATTATGATAAAAAATTCGCAGACAAATATGCACTAAAAAATGCACACATAAAAACAAACATGTATTCAATATTTGAAAGCCTTATGCCGTTTCCTAAACCATATTTTGACGTTGTAAAAAATGCTGGCTCTGTCGTTATTTATCCAGGGTTTGCCTATCCTAGCCTTTTTAATTTGCATGAAGATAATATAAATAGAAATCACGCATACGCATTCATCTATAACAATCATTTTTATCCATCACTTGCGCTTAAAGCTTTTTTACTTACGAATAATAATCCACAAATTGAAATTACTGATAATGAAATAAGTTTTCCAACACTTAACTACAAAATAAAACAACAACGAACTTATTATTTGTATACCCCTTTGAAATACTATAAAGTCAACGAAAACGGCTATTCACATAAAATGGTTTCTGCAGTTGATGTAATGGAATCTTTTGAAAATCTTCAAGCAGGCAAAAAACCTAGTATTAACCCTGAAATCTTTGATAACAAATACGTAATGATAGGCGCGAATGTTGTTGCCGGATCAGGCATTAATGATATAAAAAATACACCAATGTTTTCCAACCATCCGGGGCTTGATTTGCAAGCAACAGCCTTAGATAACATTATTAGCAAAGATTACATAAAACTTTTACCTACTTGGTTTAATATTCTTGTTACAATTTTTAGCATGCTTTTGGTTTATACAATTATCAGATTAAACGGATTGACCAAATCTATTTTATACATCACACTTTATTTAATCGGTTTTTTAAGTTTTGCATCAGCTTGCTATTATTTTTCTTATGCAACAATAGTAATAACACCAATTGTTATGATTTTGCTCACTATGACTGTTGCATATACCCATAAATTTTTAATAGAAAACAAAAACAAAGAAAAAGTAAAATCAGCAATGGGCAAATTTATGTCCGAAGATGTTATGAAAAAAGTATTACAAAATATTGATAATATAGGTTTAGGCGGAAAACGATCTAACGCAACTGTTTTATTTTCTGACATCAGAGGCTTTACCTCAATGAGCGAAACAATGACTGCTCAACAAGTTTCTGAAATATTGAACGAATATTTTTCAGAAATGGAACCAATAATTTCAAAATACAATGGAATTATAAATAAATTTATCGGTGATGCTATTTTGGCAATTTTCGGAGAACCAATACAAGATGAGAATCACCCCTCAAATGCTGTTAAATGCGCATGTGAAATGCTTGAAAAAGTAAAAGAATTACAACAAAAATGGGAAAAAGAAAATAAACCCAAAATAGAAATTGGCATAGGAATTAATACTGGAGAAGTTTTTGTTGGTAATATCGGTTCACAAAATCGGATGGAATACACGGTTATAGGTGATACCGTGAACATTGCGAGCAGGCTAGAAAGTTACAATAAAACGTACAATACTAAAATTTTAATAAGCTCTTCAACTTATGAAAAAATAGAGCAGGAAGTTCTAGCCAATAGAATTCCAGATGTGCAAATTAGAGGAAAAGCCCATAAAATGGATATTTATGAAATTATTGGTATCAAAAAAGCTTGAAGAATCTAGTTAAAAGTGGTATACTAAAAACGGTATTAAGGAAGTCCCATGAGCTTTTGGAATAGTATAAAAAATTTTAAAAATAAGATAGAGCAAGTTGAGCATTCAGTTTATTCAGGTAAAGACTCTTTGATGGAGATTTACGAAAGAAATATCAAGCTTGAAGCTGAAATACGCTTGAGAACAAAAGAACTTGACACAGCTAACAAGCAAATGCTTACCCTGCAACATATTTTAAACATGATGAATTCCTCAAAACCTCTTTCTAGCGTTCTTAGTGCTGTTGTTAATAATTTACAAGGGGAGCTCGGTTATCTGCACAGTTGCATTGTAAAGAAAAACAAAGATGAAAAAGGCGATTATTTACAAATACTTGCATGTAGTGGTGATTTGACACTTGATATTGAAAATCATTTCAAACTTGAAGTTCAAGATTTAAGACTAGATTTTGCTAAAAGTATTGAACAATTAACAACAAATGATGGCGAAATATATAGCTCCTCTGATGTTAGGACATTATTGCTAGAAACCGTACCAAAATTAACCCAAGAACTTGTTGATAGAGTTTTACAAACAACTTCTGTAAAATCATATATCTTAATTCCATTAATATATAAAAAAGCTCGCTTCGGCTCGTTAGTTGTATTTTCTTCACGAGAAAAAGCTAACCAAAATGAATTAGATTTTTTAAATCTTTTTGCTAAGCAAATAGAACTTGCAATAACAATTGCAGATTTATTCCAAGCCGTTAAAGAGCAAGCTATTACTGATGGAATGACTGGTTTATATAACAGAAGATATTTTGAAGAATACATAAAAAAAGAAGCTATTCGAGCCGATAGACAACATCAACGATTCACAATAATTGGTTTAGATTTAGATCACTTAAAAGAAATAAATGATGTTTATGGTCATAATTACGGAGATTTAGCTATAAAATCAATCGCAGAAGTCTTAAAAAAATCTAGTCGTTCAATAGATATTTCAGCAAGAATGGGCGGAGAAGAATTTAATGTAATCCTTCCGGGAGTTGATTCTCAAGGTGGTATGATTGTCGCAGAAAGAATTAGGAAAGGTATTGAAGATTTAGAACTTGAAAAAATAGGAAAAATTACCGCAAGTTTAGGTGTTGCAACTTATTTTGAACATTCTGATGATATTGATGAACTTTTAGAGCTTGTCGACCAAGCAATGTATGAATCTAAGCATAATGGCAGAAACAGAGTTACTCTAGCTAAGCCTATGAACGAAATCTCTTGGCAAGAAGTTGCAATTAAAACATTTGCCGATATTATTGCAAAACATCGCGTTCCTCTAGACAATAATACGAAAAAATTAATCAATGAAAAATTAGAACAAATGAATCATAATAATGATATATTATACCAAATTTCTGATATCTTAACTTCAACTTACAACCCAGAACACGCAGATGGAGTTACAAAAAAGAAAGTATTACTTGCGACAACTTTGGCAAAACGTTTTGATCTATCAAAAACCAGTATTGACAATTTAAAAATTGCGGTTTTGATGTACGATATAGGAAATACAATGCTTCCGCATGCGCTTTTAAGTAAAAAAGCTCCGTTAACAGAAGAAGATAAACAAAGCATTAAACAACATCCGCTAATTGCAGCCCGAGAAATACTTGAACCCATAACTGATATTGTTGACGTTATACCAATTATTGAAAAACACCATGAAAATTGGAATGGAAGCGGATACCCAAATAAGCTTTCTGGCAATAATATTCCAATAGAATCACAAATCATTTTAATAGTGGATTCTTATTATGCTTTAATTGAAAAACGACCATATAGACCGGCAATGTCGAAAGAAAAAGCAATTGAAACCATTATGAATGAATCTGAACAAAAATGGAGCAAAAAATTAGCACAAGAATTTGCTAAAATTGTTGAATTGGATTTATAATATGAGAATTTTTCTTTGTATATTTATTTTTTGTTTTGTACAAATATCGACATTTGCCGGAGATTGGAATTATTATCCTTATCAAACACTTTCTAACCAATCATATAGAACAAATTATAATCGTCAAATTAATTATAAAAATGTGTATTACGAACAAGCTAAACCTAATAGAATTTATGTAAATTCTCATAATAATTTTGATTCTTTTAATAATTATAAATATCGTTCAAACCCTCAACGGTATTATTCCGGAAAGAGTTTTTAAATGGAAATTAAAAAAGTTTTAATATGCGGATTTGGTGCTCTAGGTATTGCTTTAACTTATAAATTATCTAAAAATGCTTGTGTAAAAATACTTGTAGATGAATTACGCTATGAAAAATATAAAAAAATAAATTACAGTTTTAATGGGAACAAGATAAAACCTTGCTATATTTTGCCTAATGAAAATTTCACGGCTGATTTAATAATTATTACAACAAAATTTGACGGATTAAAAGATATTGCAAAAAATATTCCTAATTTTATCAACAATAAAACGATTATAATTACTTTAACAAATGGAATTTCAGCTGAAAAATACTTAAAAAATAAACTAAAAAATGGCAATGTTATTTATTCATATTATCTTGGAGATAGTGTAATAAAAAATAACGGAAATGTCATAAATAAAGATTTTGGCAAAATTTATATAGGGGATTGCAATAAAGAAACTTTAACACAAATAAAAGCCTTGCATAAATTTTTTAATCAAAACAATATTCAAACAGAAATTTCTAAAAATATCATTTATTCGCTATGGGTAAAATTTGGTGTAAATATCGTATTAAATCAACTTTCTGCGATTTCGGGATTAAAAGTAGGAGATTTAAAAAAATGTGACTTATATAAAAATTACGCAGATAAATTACTTGATGAAGTTTTAAAAATAGCAGAGTTTAAAAAAATCCAACCTCTAAACAATTTAAAAAAAGATGTTTACAAATCAATTAATCAAGTTGCTGACGATGGAATAACATCAATGCTACAAGATATTTTACAAAAGCGAAAAACTGAAGTTGAATTTTTTTCGGGCGAAATAATAAATCTTGCCAAAATTTATAATATTAAAACGCCTTATAACAAAGAAATTTATACAAAAATTAAATCTATTGAACAACTTTATATTAAGAAAAAAAATACTAATACATAAGTTTACTACGTTCAGCCAATTGCTTTTTAATACACCATTTTGAAATAATATCACGTTCTTCTTCTAAAAGATTTTCATACGCGTAAGAATAAATTGAACCGTCATCTATTATTTCATGCCTAATATACTTTAAAGGAATACTAATTTCTTTATCTGATAAACAAATTAACATTTTAAAAATGGAATTAGGATTAATTTTTTCATCAAAACTTATTGCAACTCCATTTGCAGAAATATCATAAGTTTTACCCATTTGACTTTCAATACTATTTTCATCATTATAAAAGCATTTACATAAAATAGAATCTTTTACTCTAAAATATTCACGAGTCTGTTGATATTCATATTTTGGGGGAGTTTTAAAAATCAAAAGTTGATATATATCCTCTTTTCGTATTTCAATTAATTCGACATCTGATTTATACAACCCATCTAAGCATACAAAATCAACCCTCATATTTTGTGAAACTTTAAAAATAGTTTGATTATCGTATTTAAAAATTGCAACAAAATTCATTTCATTATAATTTTTTAATGTAGATTTTGTTACATGCAAAGTTCCAAACGAATCTTGATAGTATATTTTTAAATATTTAACTTCGTTAAAATTCAAAGAAATACCTCGCAAACAATACTATACAATAGACATTATAACAAAAACTTTTATATTTTTATATTATGAATTTAATAAATTTTATTTTTCTTCTTTGCCTTTGCCTAAAACGACAATATTGCCTTTTGTATATCCACTGCCTATCAAATTTTGAAAATGTTCTTTTACATCAGCATTAAATATAACACCATCTTTAATATTATCTTTGATAGCATCTTTTATAGATTGTGGCATATTTTGATAACAATCATCTCTTGCAACATTTTTTAAAGTTTCACAATAAGATGGGTATTCCCCAACATCATTCCAACTAGCAAGAGCTTTGTGCGTAATAACTTTTAAATCTTTGCCGTCTTTGCTTTTAAGTTCACCATTATTGCTCTTTTCAACAAGTGCCGGTATAATTTCTCTATCCCACAAACATTCTATTACATCTAGATATTCTTCTTTAGTCAATTTATGATTTGCACCTTTTTCTGCAATTAATTCACTATATGCGGTTCTAATTTTATTTCTATAAATATCTGCAATTGTGTCTAAAATATCAGGATTTATGATATAAATGAAAGCATTACCTAACGAAGTTGGCAAACCATTTACGTTTCTTAAAACAGTTTCTTTGCCTTTTTCATCTTTTTGCATAATCCTGCCTAAACCGGTATCTAACAATTCTTTTGTCGGTTTAGTAATGAATTTTTCAATATCATTTTTTTCGTTATGCAAAATCAAACCGCCATAACATCTATGATCTGGAACACCAACGACCATCATGCCGGCATCTTCGCGAGCTAAATAAGAATCTAAAGCTTCTGATAAATTAATATCAGTAATATTATCTGATGGCATGATTATCAAATTTTTATTTTCAGGAACAATTGATTTTCCACTTTTTATCAAATCAAGTTGTCCATTTACAGTTGAAATCTTATAACCTAATGTCGTTACCACACACCCTACAGCACTATTTGCTTCTTTTTGAGCTTCAAAATCAATTTTAGTTTTTTCATTTAATAGATTTGCTTGATATAAATTCAACAAAGAAAAATGTATTAATTTCCAACCTGGAATTGGAGTAACCGTCGAGGGTTTGTTATCAGATTTAGCATGACTTATAACTTCTAATCTTGTTCCGAAACCTCCTGCCAAGATATATGGATGAAATTTTTCTGAATAATCTTTTTTAGATTTTTCAATAGTTTTAAATATTTCAGCATTACGAATCATTTTTATAAACCCTTTTACACTCTTTGTTGTATTTTGAGGTTTAAAAAATTCATTTACTGTACAAGTTGAACCTTTAAATGCTAATTTATTTTTAGTATTTTTTATATGAATTCCTTTTTGCGGAATATGTAATTCAGCATCTTCAGGCACTACAATTTTATAATCTTCACCTTCTGGATTTTTTACATCTAAAGTTGCAAAAAAGCCGGCTTTACCAATAAACAAACCTGGTTTTATATCTTTAACGGAATCAGGAATTTCTATTGTTATCAAACCTATTCCATCATTCATTATTTTATAAACGTTATTACCCGCAGTTTTATTGTTAATAACTCTTATATCAGAAATCGTTTTTTTTAATTTTTTACTAAACTTAGAATGATTACTTAAAATAAAATCATTCCAATGGTTAACCACACTTAAATCTTCTACAATTAAATTCTCTAATACAGGTCGTTTTGAAAAATTCACAGAATCTGTAACTGGCGTTTGTATCGTATAAACCCCACTACGATTTCCTACTTTTTCAGAATTGTGAAGCTTTAACGATTCTAAACTAGAATAAGAATTAATTTTCGAAACTTGCATGATATTTTCTCCTATACGATACTAACAAACCCCAAGTTGTATATTAATAATACTATTTTCTGCTAGTAAAATCCAGTAAACTACATTTGATCGGAATGAATGAGAAATGTTTGTTAAAATTAAAAATCCTAAACAAATACACTTCCATAGCAATTATGTAACGCTAAAAGTTTTTTAGCAATAGTTTAAGTTATATTAATAACAAAAGTTTACATAAGATTTTTAAATCTAATATTTTTTGCTATACTATACATAATTAAAAGAGAAAGCTAAAATTCTATGGAGGAAAAGATGGATAAAAATGTTATTTGTGTAAAATGGGGTACAAAATTTGGACCGGAATATGTTAACAGATTACATAATATGGTAGAAAAAAATCTTACTATTCCACATAGATTCGTATGCTTTACAGACAATGCTGAAGGACTTGATGAAAGCATTGAAGTTCGCCCTTTACCGGAATTAAACGATGAAGGTTTACCGGAAAAAGCTTGGAAAAAACTTGGTTTATTTACTTCTCAACTGGCTGATTTAACTGGTCAAGCTTTATTTTTAGACTTAGATATTGTTATTAGAGATAATATAGACGCATTTTTTGAAGTTGATGGAGATTTTAGAATAATTAAAGATTGGGATTTCGAAAATGATATTATCGGAAATTCTTCCGTTTTTAGATTTGAAGTAAATAAATATCCTGATATTATTGAAAACTTTTATAAAGAAGGCAAAGATATAAGAAAACGCTATAAAAACGAACAAGCATTTTTGTCACACAAAATGTATGAAAAAGGTATTCTACAATATTGGGATAAAAGTTGGTGTGTGAGCTTCAAACGTAACTGTTTAAGACCATTCCCGCTTAACTTTTTCATGCAACCAAAAGATCCTGTAGAAAGTAAAATTTTAGTATTTCATGGTCGTCCCACTCCTGAACAAGCTTACAAAGGATTTTGGGGTAAAGGCGGTTTTAGATATGTAAAACCTACAAAATGGCTTGATAAATATTGGAAATTCTAAAATATTTATGTTTACGAAAATTGAAAATTTTACGATAAAATTTGACTAAGACAATATTAATTAAAAAGTTATTCACAAACTTTACTTGTAAACCATCAAAAAAAATGATAAAATCATTTTAATGAATACAAGTTTAAATATATTGGCAATATTACCAATCAGTATAGGCGGTAGGCTTACTACACAAAGTATTATTGAAGGTTTTGTACAAAACAATTGTAATGTAACAGTTTATGATGAGCTTTTTGATTCAAATTTGCCACATTTAATTACTAAAAATTACGATTACATTTTAGGATATGATTTTTCGGGTTTAAAAATAAAAATTGATAATAACTTAAAAATGCCGTCAATAAACTATTTTTCGGATGAAATTCGTTCTAAAACATCAGGTCCTGAATGGGAAAAATATTTACCTTATTTAGAACTTGAAGATAATTATATTTTTTATTGGGATAAAGCTTTAACAGAGCTTGAAAGCTTTAAAAACATACATTATTTACCGCATTTTGTTAATTTTGAAACATATAAAGACAACAAACAAGAGCCTTATTATGATATTATGTTTGCAGGTCGACTTGATACAGATTATAGACTAAGCTTTTTTGAAGAACTTGTTTCATGCTTACCGGACAAAAAAATTGCTTGGTATGCTATTGAAAAGCACTATAAAGACGCCAAAAAACGAGCTAAAATTCCAATGATTATTGATGTTTGCTATAAAGGATTTATTGATAACGAACAAGATATGGCAAGTGCAATCAATAATTCAAAAATCATTTTTAATATGAACTCTCAAGGAATATCCTCATTAAATTACAGAACTTTTCAAACCATAGCTTGCAAACGCTTATTAATAAGTGATTATAGAGAAGAATTAGAACTCTTTAATGGAGCTTTGCCTTTTTATGAGGATTTTTCAGATTTAATATTTAAAATTGAATCTTATTTAGAAGATAAAAAAGCGTATAACAAAGTCGTCAATGAATGTTATGAAATAGCACATAAAAATCACAATTCGTACGATAATGTTAATTTTATTTTAAAAATTATTTCAAATAAATAAAATATTACTTTAATTTGAAAAACTTAATTAAATATGTCATAATAAAAATACTCTGTGCGGAGGCTTATTTTGTTCCTACATTTTTAACTAAAAGGGAGAGTAAGCTCAGTAATTTTTGAAGTAAACCCACCGTTCAAAAAAACGCCAGTGGGAAACGGATGGATTAAGGCACTCACCCACCTGCTACACGGCAGGTAACAAAATCGCTTTCGTGCAGAGTTTTTTATTTTTTTAAAATCCTACACATAAGTGAGGTAATGTTAGAAGTTTTTTTATATCATAAAAACAATCAGTATGAGAAAAAATAGAGCATATAAAAAAGAAAAGCGAGAGTCTTTTTTTCAGAAATTTACAAATTTTGTATTAACAATAGTTATTGCAACTCTTATTAGTTCGCAAGTTTGTACAGCTGCGAATAATAATCTAAGATTTGCACAAGTAAGTGATGTGCATTTTTCAAGTTTTGAGGAAAATACCTCTTATAAATTTCTAAAAAAATCTCCAGAACTTCTTGATGATGCGATTTTTCAATTAAACACTTCAAAGCCTTATGAATTCGTAATCTTTACCGGTGATTTAATCAATGTTCCTAAAACAAGCGAACTTGATAAATTTCTTAAACACTTGGAAAAACTTGAAACAAACTGGTACGCAATAAATGGGAATCATGATATTGCATTTGACGGAGCACTCACGAAATCTGTATTTAGAAAAAAATTACACTCTGCAAACCCTAGAATTCCTGACGACAAAAGTTTTTATGCCTTTACACCAAAACGCGGATTTAGAGTTATTTGCTTAGATTCAATCATTAGCTATAAATTAACATCTAATGGAGAAATTGGTACTGAACAGTTTGAATGGCTAAAAAATGAAATAAAAAATCATCCCAAAGACGTTATTATTATTTGCACACATGTACCGATTTATGAACCCTTTAGCAGTCCCAATCATAAAATGAATAACGAATACGACTTACAGCGCATGCTAAAAGGATTTAATAATGTCATTGTTGTATTGCAAGGACATTATCATTGCACCAAAGCTATTCAAAAAGAGAATATTGTTTATATTTCATCTCCATCTTTAGTAACATTCCCTAACGCTTTTAGGGTTATTAATATCAATTCAAACAAAAATCGAGTAATGATAGATGTCTTTTTAAAAGAAACTAACTTAAAAGAAATTCAAACACGTTCAAGAATGCGTGTGTTGAGCTCAAATTTACTTTATGGCGAAGAAAACGATAGAAATACAAGCTTTGAAATAAAAAAGAATAAGGAATAAAAAATGAAAGAACAAAAAGAAGAATTTAAAATTAAATTCCGAGGTGTTAGAGGAAGTTATCCTGTCCCTAATAAAGACTTTTTGAAATATGGTGGCAACACTTCTTGTATAGAAGTCAATGTCGGTGGTCATTTAATAATTCTTGATGCGGGAACAGGCTTGATAAGTTTAGGTAATGAACTTATGCAAAAATATATTGAGTCAGGAACTACATTATGTGACAGAACTCCGGTCAGATGCTCAATATTTTTAAGCCATATTCATTTAGATCATATTCAAGGTTTTCCATTCTTTCGTCCTTCTCATTTATCTTCTACAAAAATGTCATTATTAGGTGGGGTTAATTATAATGAGACATTGGAAGAAGAACTTTCCAAATTATTATTTACAAAATCTTTTCCACTTGATTTGGGGGATATTGCATCAGATTTAAAAATTGTAGATTTAAATGAAACAAACTACGTAATATTCAAAAAAGGTGAATGCGCACCACAAATTTATCGAGTTAATGAATTAAAAGGAAATGAATATACCGATGACGATGTTGTTGTAACTTGCTATAAGTCATACGCACATCCTCAAAACGGAGTTTTTATATATAAAATCAAATACAAAGGAAAAAGTCTTGTTTATGCAACAGATAAAGAAAGTTATTCTGGTGGCGATAAAAAGCTTATAAAATTTGCAAAAGGTTGTGATTTAATAATCCATGATGCCCAATATTCAACAGAAGATTATTTAAGTATATACGTTCCAAAACAAGGATTTGGACATTCAACATTTGAAATGGCGCTTGATTGCAAACGTCAAATTGAAGCTAAAAAACTTGTATATTTTCATTATGACCCAAGCTACAATGATGAAAAATTAGATATGTTGGCAGATGAGTATGCTGATGAAAATGCAATAATGGCGTACGAAGGTCTTGAAATTTCACTTTTATGATAAAAAAATTTTTTATATATTTTTTAATAACAATAACAGTATTGTGTTCAGCATACCGAAAACCTGATAAATACATTATACAAGCAGAAAAAGATGCTTATTTTCATAATAATATGGGTATTCGATATTTAGAAGATAAAATTTATTATGCAGCAATTCAAGAATTTAAAATTGCAATAAATTTAAGTCCATCAACCCAAGCTTCAGCAATTTTTTATAATAATTTAGGCGAAACATACATGTTTATTGGTTATCCAGACATGGCAAAAACGTGTTTTGAAGATGCAATAAAACTTTATGGATTAAATTTTAAATATTATTTAAATTTATGTGAATGCTATAAAGCTTTAAAAATAACTAATACAAAAATCTCCGAATTCCAATCTTCAAAAAATGTTTACGACAAAATTAAATTAGGAATTTTATACATAGAAACAAACCAAGTCAGAAAAGGTGTTAACCTGCTAGATGAATTATGCATGGAAGAACCGGATTTAATGATAACGCCTGCGATAAGGCAATATTTAAAAGAAATCATAAATTCAAAAAGAATTTAAAAATTAATGAAATTCATCTTTAAACCTAAGCTACCACTTGGCATTTTTATACTCAAAAATCTTCAATTACCAACGCTTAAAAATAATAAATACCGCAAGAATTATTAAAATAAACCCTACTAAATAATTCCAGTGAAATTCTTCTTTTAAATACAAAACAGAAAAAATACTAAATACTATAAGAGTTATAGCTTCTTGAATAGTTTTTAGTTGAGCCGCTGTGTAATATTCATGCCCAATTCTATTTGCCGGAACTTGAAAACAATATTCAAATAAAGCAATTCCCCAGCTCACTAGAATCACAACCCACAAAGCAGAGCCTTTGTATTTTAAATGCCCATACCACGCAAAGGTCATAAAAATATTAGAAATAGTTAATAATAAAACCGGTAATAATTGACGAAACATGCTAACTAAATTCTATTATGCCAAACTCCGCCTTTTCTATCTACAAAAGCGTCGTAACAAGACCAAATTCTAAAAATACCAGTTAAACCCAAAACTGCGTGAGTGACATTTTTTTCAACCGGATTATCATTGATTAATTGTCCAATTCCAGGCCATACAATAAGTGACAAAGCAGCAGCACCGACAGAGCGTCCACTAACTTGTCCAGGCGTTCCTTGTGTCGCAGCAGCATAAACAGGTGTTGAAACACTTAAAATCGCAAACAAAAATATTGCTGATATAATCTTTTTCATAAATTTCTCCTCTTTTATAATATACAAAGTACCATTAAACATTCAAAATGTCTATAAAAATCAATATAAATTTACAATTAAAAATATTAAATAGACACCTTTTTCTCATGAGTCATGCGTTTCAGCATCTTACCGGCGCAGAAGCTTGCATTAAATAAACAAGCGTTTTAAATCATTTTATGCTATAATTTTTTTATAGAAAAAACTATATGAGGGGTGTATTAATGAAAATTGGGTTTAATCCTGCAATAAAAAATCAAAACATATATAGCACAAAACGTAACGCCAGCGAGCATACTAGCATTTCTAACAACCAATTAGCGTTCAAAAAAGTTAATCAAAAATATTATGATATGGCAGAAAAGATGTATAAAAATAGAGGAAATATTAGTACAGAATGGTATGATTTATTTTCGTTTGACGTTGTTTTTGCTAAAGAAATATCAAAACAAGATGCAATTGATACAATTCAAGCAATAAAAAAATTTATAAATAAAAATAGTCTTGATGTTTATAATTTTGAATGTGAATATTATAAAAAGCTCTAATCAAATAGCATGTTATTAAGTTTATTATTTGCTAGATTTCCAAGACCTGTTCCTAACATCGAACCTGTAACTCCAAATATTTTTGAGCCAATTGCTCCACAATAACCTGATAATGTAATTGAACCTAAAAGATTTGTTGCAGATTTTGCGGTTGCTTCAAAAATGTTTTCGCCATTTGCAACATCTGATAAAACATCTATGCCTTCGACTGCGCCAAGAGCTAAAATACCTAATTTAGGTGTTCTTGTTAATGCCCTTACCGGTATAGAGCCTTTGCGCAAATTATGTTTTTTTGTCATGAGTCACTCGTTTCAGCATCTCACCAGCGTTGAACCTTGTACTTAGCAAACAATCTATAGAAATTACTATCTGACCACTTGTCAAAACCTAAAATAAATTCAGGATGACGGGAAAAACTAACCGGCGCTGAACCTTGCCCCAAGTAAGTTTTTAGCCACTCCGGTAGATTTATCATTAACTTTTGTAAATTTTATTTACCATTTGAAGTTTTATTAAAAACTTAATGTTAAAATGTATATATAGGATATGTAAGAACGTGATAGTAAATACCGAAAAATTATTGTACGAATTAAATGGAACATTGAATCGTACAACAAAAAACATTTCAACAAGCATTGAGCGTTTAGCGTCAGGGTTCAAAGTTAACGGCGCGAAAGATAATCCTGCGAATTTTTCAATTATCACAGAGATGAAAACAGAGCTTGGCGCACTAGATGTTGCACGCGATAATATCGAACAAGGTATGGATATGCTTTCTTATTCAGAAGATATTATGGCAAATATCCTAAACAATTTAGATAGAATTAAACAACTTTCAATAGCTGCAAGCAATGAAATTAATGATGAAAAATCTATAAAAGCTATTCAACAAGAAATTGATTCTTGCATTGAAACTATTGAAGCTTTAAAGGTTTCTGCAAATTATAATGGCTTAGATATTTTTCAAGAAACTTATGATTTAGATAAAAATTATACTTATAAAGTAACCGATGGAAATATTGATTCTCAAGCTCCAACAGGCGCTGGAAACAGTTTAACGACATTTTCTGAAACTTTTGATACTCCGGTAATGACTCAACCCACCGCTGAAGAGGAATTATCAAATGCGGCGGGGGCAAACCCTTGCCACACAAAAGCTTCAAGGGTTATCCCTGAAGATATAAATACAATTCCTAGTAATATGGTACAAAACACCATTCAGAATGTTGCTCAAGATTCATCTACAAATACAACCACAAACGCAGTTCTTACACCTCGAATCTTGAGCGATACTTCTGTAAATCCCAATGCTGAAAATCAGGCAACAAAAACAAGTGCTACGCAAAATGTTGAAAATGGGATTGCGCTTTATTCTGTTAGTCGTTATACCTTGGTTTTACAAGCCGGAGAAAGCCAAACAGTGACCGTTGGGGGCAGAACTTATACAATCAGTAACACTATGGAGAAAGCCGGCACGCTTGAATATAGTTATGATTCTGATAAAGACCTTGTAACTTTTAAAGGGGTTTTGAATAGCCAAAATCCTAATAATAGTGAAAGCCTGAATATAACTGCAGCAACCAATCAAGCAGATAGAGTTCGACTTGAAGGTGCATTTGGTATAGTGAACTTGGGTAATAAAGATGATTATATTGAGAGTGATATGTCTTTAGGAAATGTTAACGCTGGAGATGGGGATAAGACATTAATAATAACAGGTGCCAATGTGACAAATAACTCTAATAATTTGTGTTATTATATAGGTTCAGGCAATAATACTGTAATAGCGGAAGAAAGCAGTCGTTTTGCTAAAATATATACAGGGATTGGAAAAAATAATGTATTAATAAAAGGACATTATATCAGTACTTTTATGAGAGGTGATGATTATTATGAAACAACTCAAGAAGCGAATAATAATTCCCTTAGTGCTTACGGGCGTAAAGTAACAGCTATCAGCAACGGGCAAAACGAAACACTTTATCTACAAAATAGTACTGTTACTGTCAATGGAACAGCAAATTATATAGGGTTTACAAATAGCACTAATAATAATATTACAATAAATGGAACTTGTAAAACAATACGACTTGCAGATGGTAATAATACTGTCACAATGAATGGTAAGGTTAATAAAACTTCAACCGGCAATGGCAATAATATTTTTTATATAAATAAAACTACCGGTTCAATTGTTACTGGTAATGGTGATGACACATTTTATTTTGCAGATAATGCAAATGCGACACTTATTGATGGTGGAGGTGGAATCAACAAAGTTATAAAAGCCGGTACATCTAATTTTATGGCAAGAAACCTTGAGGGGTATACTGATTCACCGATTAAAAACTATGTCGGTTATTTGAACTTGAGAGCAAATGAAACACTCACTGTCAAAATGTCAAATGGCTATGAATACACTATAAAAAATATGTTGGGTGAAAATCAACGAATCAAAATAGGTACAGATCATATTAACACACAATGGGGTTCTACTGCCAGCCCAACTTTTACGTTATTAGAAGGAAAAAATCTTGAAATAACGGCAAAAAATGGTCAAGCTGATTGGATTGAATTAGCCGATAATACTTCTGATTGTACAATTTATGCAGGTGACAGAAATGACACAATTATAGTTGGACAAAATTCCGGTAAAAGCAAAGGACATACTATATATGGTGGGGATGGAAATGATAGAATATATAACATGACTAACGATACCAATATTTATGGAGAAGCCGGAAATGATTTTATAGAGTTGTTAACGAACGGAACTGCTAATCAAACATCAGGCGAAGGTTTTGTCGTAGATGGTGGAGACGGAGAAGATACAATATCAATTGTAACTAATGGTCATCACGGATTAATTACCGGAGGCGCCGGAGATGATAAAATTTTTGTTGGAAGTTCAAGCAGTATATGGAATTATTGTTATACTGATAATACAAATATTCAAGGCGGAAGCGGAAATGATAAATTTATAATTGTAAACGGCAAAAACAATGTTTTTGGGGGAAATGGCAACAATATATTTGAAATAAATGACGCAATAAAAAGCGGTTATTCAATAAATGGTGGCACCGGAAACGATAGTTTTACAATAAATGCTTCTGACAGCGAAGGCACGATTAATGGAAACAGCGGAAATAATACATTTATTATTAATGGTTCAAACAATCAAGATATTAAAACCGGAAGTGGCAATGATACAATTACTGTAAGCGGAAATAATAACAAAATTGACGCACAAGCCGGTGAAGATACAATAACTGTAAATGGTAACAACAATGAAATTGATGCAGGTCTTGGAAATGACAAAATTTATATCAATTCTTCTAACAATTCCGCTTTCATCACAGGTGGTGACGGAGATGATAATATTTCAGTTACTGGAACAAATAATTCCAATATCCATGGTGGAGCCGGCTATGATAGGCTTTATCAAACTTCAAATATCTTAAATTGTGATGGGTTTGAAGACATAACTTCAACCGCTTCAAAAGCTAGTTTTTCAATAGCTAGTGACACTGAGGTTAAAATAAATATTCTTGGGCATATTTATACAATAAATTCTAACACTGCACAGCTTATTAATTATGAATTACAAGACAAAATGCTTAATATGACAATAGAAAATGCTACTGTCAATGCACAAAATGGAGCAAATAACCAGCTTAACATAATAGGAAACAAAAATACGCTCAATATAAAAGATGGCGATGATAAAATCATTATAAACGGTAATGAAAATATAATAACTACAGTTAGTGGAAATAAAAATATTCAAATAAACGGTGACAATAATACTTACACCGGAACAAATGATGTCAACACCATCAAAATTAACGGTAATTCAAACAACATCACAGCCGGTGATTCATCTGATATCATAAATATTGCCTCAGGTGAAGATAACACAATTCACGCTCTAGATGGTGATGATATCATAACTGTTGCAGGAAACAATAATAATATCTACGGAGAATCCGGCAATGATACAATAATTTTTGAAGGCTATAACGATTCTTCACATGTTATAAATGCCGGTGAAGGTGATGATACATTATATATAAAAGGTTCTGGCTCAACAGGAAGTATTGACGCCGGCGCCGGTGTTGACAAAATAATCGTAAGCGGTTCAAATAATACAGACCTTGAAACCGGCGCCGGCGACGACACTATAATAAATTCCGGAGTTAATAACGTTTATAAAAATGCAAATGGAAATGATATTCTATATGAAGCAAGCTCTTCTACTATTACAAACATTAAAGAAATTCATGTAGAAGGACAAACCGGAAGTGTTACAATTACAGACCCTGATGACATTAAGCTTATTCATAATGATAATGAATACAATATTAAAACAACTGTTGACAATACTTCAATCGGTTATGAAAATAATGCCGACAATCTTACGCTTAATACTGATAAAATTGAAATATCAACAGAACAAGATGCTTACATTGATTTAACAATAAACGGTTCAAACAATAACGTCAAACTATCTGATAGTTATGATTCAAAATTAACAATAAATGGCGATAGTAATGAAATAAAAAGTGGTAACGGCAATTATGATATAACTTCAACCGGAAATTCTAATAAAATTGATTGCACAACAGGGGATGCTTATATAGAAGTAACTCAAGATTCTAAAGATGTTATAATTAACGGGCATGATTCAACAGTAACAGTATTAACTAAAGGTGAAAATACAACTTTGATATCTTGTGATAAATTAATTAAGCAAGTTGATTCACGCAATATTCAAGCAGGAATCAAAGGGGATTCTAGTTCACAAATAGAAATCGACACAGGATTTTTGACTGGAAGATTGACATTTGATGTTTCAAATTCTGCGCATACAGCAAAATCCATCGAAAATGTTGATAATTTAATAGAAGAAGTTACGCAAAAATTAACCGAAATCGGCGCGCAATATCAAAGGTTAGGTTCAGCTCTTGAAGAAAATGAAACTAAACAAATTAATCTTATGTCCTCAAAATCAACTCTTCAAGACGCAGATGTTGCAGAATTAACTTCAGAATATGTTAGAAATCTGATTATTCAACAATCTTCAAGTATTTTATCTGTAACAACGACCAATTTGAATATGCAAATGGTTCAATCACTTTTACCTAAAATTGGATAAAAAATAAAAATTTTCAAAACTTTACATTTTTTTAATAAGAATTATAATAATAAATATGTTAAAACGCATTGTATTACTATTAATACTTATTATTTCAACAACTTGTTTTGCAAGTGATTTAGTTTTGCGCGATTATGATGAGTATAAAATCCCTGCCGGATATCATTTACCAATAATGAATTTGCAAGAATTTTCAACCGCATACACTGAAGAAGGTGAATTGCTAAACTTCGTAATAACCAATAATATTTATCTTTTTGATAAAAACGTTATTCCGCAAGGCTCAAAGCTAACAGGCTTTATAGAAAAGAAAAATGAACCGATTCGCGGTACAAATGCTTCTATGAAAGTTTTTATTAATAAAATGTACTTGCCTGATGGGTTCGAGATTCCAATAAAAGCCTATATTTCAACACCCAATAATAATTTGATAGGAGGAGAATTAACAAAACCTGAAACTTACAATAAAATTCCTCATTATCAACGTTGGAGCATGTTTCGTGCAATGGGAGTTGTTCAATATGTTCCGGGGGATAAAAGGCGAATGGGCGAACATATCACGATATCTTCCGGCGCAAATCTAACAATTGTTCTGGTTGCACCAATTAATATGACCCATACAATGAGTTTGCCCCATAAAATAAATAATTAATTAAAAAATCTTCATATTTGACAAATTTTTAGTAAATATTAAAATATAAATAAGGGAGATAGGGAATGAGAAAATTAATTGCAGTCGGAATATTGAGTATGCTTACAACAAGCACTTCTTTTGCTGCAACAAATTATTTTTACCAACCTTTTGACACGAATTATATGATGAATCAAGATATTCGCAAAGTTACAAGTGTTAAAAATTATACGATGAATCTTGATTCAGACAAAATCAAAATTCCTGCCGGTGTCGAAATTAAAGCTCGCTTGCAGACAATAAGCGACGAAAGCAAGCTCATTTATGGGCAAAATGTCACCGCAATTCTTGAAGAAGAATTTAATTACAAAGATTCTCTTATATTGCCAATTGGCACTATATTAGAGGGAAATGTTATTAAAAAACATGAAAAAAGTTCTGAAATTTTAACAATTCGGTTCAATCAAATAAAAACTCTAAGCAATGAAATAATACCCATAAATGGAGTTTTAAAATCAAATATATCAGGTAATATCGTTGTAGAACTTACACAGCCTGTTTATATAAACAAATTTTAAAATAGTTTAAAAAAACTATTCAGTCGGATAATTAAAAATGATTTATGATAAATTATTCTAGAGAAGGTAATATAAAGAGCGAGATGATAAGGTGTCTTTAATAAGTAACAAAAATTTTTTACAAGATGACGATGTATTAGAAAACGATACAGAATATACAGTTACACCAATTGTAACGAATAATGAAGATTCAAAGTCTTTGAAAAAGTTTGTAATCTTTTCAACAGCTTTGCACCCCGCTGTCGTAGGTTTAATATATTTAATATCTTTTATTTTAATATTATTAAATATTGATATTCCATTACTACATAGAATGTCTTTACCTCAACCAAAACGCGATATAGAATTTGTTTTGGTTGATAAACCTGCTATGCCAAGAAACCTTAAAACAAAAAATCGTGCGGATATTAATTCAAGAAGCGGTGGTATTAATGACCCAAAAAGAAAAGTTTCAATGCCATCTCCTAAACCTCAAAAAGCTAAAAAAGCTTCTTCAAGCGCAAATAATGTCAATAATATGATAAAAAAACAGCAAGCGGCGCAAGCAAAAAAAGCTGTTACACAAGCGAAACAACAAGCGCAAAAGGCGGCTACAAAACCAAATACAAAGCCAAGCGCTTCAAATATTAATAAGCCATCACCGGCAAAACCAGCGCCACCAACAGCAAGACCGTCTGCAAAACCAATATCTTCACCAGCACCGGTCGCAAAACCTTCAAATGCTTTTGGTGTACCTGCGCCAAGTGGTGCGCCTTTAGGTAAAACTTTAGCAACAGGCCCTGTTGGCGGAACATCTTCTGGAACAGGCAATGCTCATAAAGCTGGTGGTAGCTCTTCAGGTGGTGGTACTACTTACGCTCCAAGACCATCTTTAGCGCCAACCGGTGGTTCAAGTGGTTCAGGACAATTAGGAAGAGGTTCTTCCGGTGGCAATGGCAATGTCGGAAACCCTGGAGGCGGAGGCGGAGCTCCTGGAATTGATGCTTTAAGAGAGCCTGATTTTGGACCATACATGAGAGATTTGCAACGCAGAATTAAGCTAAATTGGGATCCTCCAAAAGGTAACGAAAGTAAGACCGTTGTATTATTGTTCAAAATTGCTAAAGACGGTAGGTTATTATCATGTAGCGTACAAAGATCATCAGGTTTACCGTCAGCGGATCAAGCAGCGTTAAATGCAGTTAAGGCAACTGCGCCATTTAGACCATTGCCGGCAGATTTTAAGGGACAAAATATTGATATCCAATTTACTTTTGACTATAGAGTTTTTGGAGCTTCAAGATACTAAAGAATATAAGATAGATAAATGAGGATAAAATTATGGAACTATTATTAAACGCAATTAAACAAGACTTTTGGGTATTATTTCCAATATTGATTTGTTCAATTTTAACAGTCGCAGTTGCTTTAGAAAGAGCAAGCTTTTACAAGAAAAATAAGCGTAATGTTGTAGAATTTATACCAAGATTACAAAAAGAGCTTACAAAAAATAATTTAATGGGCGCACAAAACTTAGCTGTGCAATGTGGCGGTATTATTGGTGAAATCACAGAAGAAGCCGTAAGAATTTTTTCTGAACAAAAGAAAGGTTTTTCACGTTCTTACGATATCGCATCAGCTCTTGCTACAAGAAAACTTGAATCTCATTTAACAATTTTGGGTACAATTGGTGGTGTTGCACCATTCTTAGGTTTGTTTGGTACTGTCGTAAGAATTCTTTATACTTTCCAAGATTTGGCTGTACAAGGTAATCAATCAGCAGCTGTTGCAATGGGTATCGGTTCAGCATTGATAGCAACTGCAGCCGGTTTGGGTGTCGCTATTGTAGCGGTTGTTTGCTACAACACTTACCAATCTACAGTAAGAAGATTTGAAGATGATTTTCAATTAATCAAGCTTTTATTCTTAAGTTTTGTTGATTCAGAAGAAGAAACTAAGCTTTCATCACAATCTTCAAGCGTAGCTCTATAATAAGGATAAATCATGGCTATAAAATCAGGCAAAAAAGCATTATTTACAGAAATAAACATAACACCTTTGACAGATATATTTTTAGTACTGTTAATCATAATGATGGTTGTAGCTCCTACATTCCAATCAATCGATACTTCAATAACAGTGCCGGAAATTAATAGTGGAACGTCAATTGAGCAAGGTAAAATTACAGTTTCTGTAACTCAAAGCGGGGATGTTTATGTTGAAACTAAAAAGGTTGATATAAATTCACTTGCAACAGAGTTAGAAAATCTAAAAAAAGATACTGAAGCTACTGAAGTTGTGGTAAAAGCCGATGAAAAAGCCAAAAGCTCTATTATTATGCAAATTATGGACGCAGCGCAAGATGCAAGCTATAAAAAACTTATTGTTGCAGGAGAGCCTTTAAATAAAAAAGCTCAAAAGGAATTAGAGAAATTACAAAACACGGCTGAACAAACAGCGCAACCCACACAGTCTGCGGCAAACACTTTAAATGGAGCTAGCACACCTTTGCCTAGTGACAATCAATATGAGAATTGGAGCGAATAATGCGTGATAGTTTTAATGAAATAAATATAACACCTTTAACAGATATATTTTTAGTATTACTTATTATAATGATGGTAATAGCTCCAATGCTGGATCAACAAGGGTTGAATTTAGCAGTGCCGGAGATTGTTAAAGAACAAGATATTGCAAAAGATGCCAAAATTATGACAGTCCAAGTAACTGAAAATAATAAATATATTTTTGACGGAAACGAAGTAGCTGCAACCGATTTAGAACAATTATGTAGTGATAATGTCACAAATTTTAAAGATGGTCTTTTGATACAAGCGGACGAAGATTCTGAACACGGTGCAATTGTAAAATTAATGGATGTAGCAAGAAATAGCGGATTTACAAGCATTTCTTTATCAAGATAATTTATTTGAAGATTTTATACATTGAAGATATAGAAAAATTTTCTATATCTTCTTTTTTAAATTTCAAGCTCCTCTTTTTTATTAACAAATGTTAATATTTGCTTGCCTGAAAAATTTGTTTATGGTGTTATATAGAAAATATGTGTGTAGGGGTATTAAGATGCATACGTTAAAGAGTGTAGTATTGTTATAAAGGAGAAGTATATGAAAATTTTTAACATTAACAATGTTCAATCAAGAACACAAATTCGTGCTAGACAAAATCAAACAACAGGAGTTCAAACAGAACAAAAACTTGAAAGAAGATTTTTAAAAGAAATGACAAAACCCGAAATGGATACAGTTTCTTTTAAAGGGAATATCGTACATGGCATAAATTCTTCAAGAAAATGGGTTGACTATGGTGACATATTTAAAGAAGGTGCCGATTTGGCAAAGCAAGAATTACCAAAAGCAAGAACAATTTTGGCAAAACTTAATAATGCAAATTTGCGCGAGGCTATTTTAAGTAAAAGTATTTTTCACGGCGCGTTATTTACAGGAGCCAATTTAGTTGGAACAAATTTTGAAAATGCAAATCTTGAATCTAGTCAATTTATTGATGTAATAACTGAAAATACAAATTTTGAAAAAACTGATTTAAGAAATACCGTTTTTTCAGGAGATTTTGGACCAAATACAACATTAGAAAAAGCAAACATTCGTGGAGCTGATTTTAGACATGCAAATATAAACAAACTAAATCTCGCAGGAGCTTTTTATGATGAAGATACTCTTTTCCCTAGAGGGTTTAACCCAATATCTGAAGGTTTAATTTGGTTAAGAAAAAATATAGATTTTAAAGAATTGCAAGAAGAATTTGTAAGAGTTAAAATTAGATACTCTAATTTTGAAAATAATAATTTTAAAGAAACTAATTTTAAAAGAGCTGATTTGAAAGGTTGTCGTTTTATCAATTGTAATTTAGAAGGCGCAAATTTAACAAGAGCATACGCTAAAAGAGCTGAATTTGTTAACACAAATCTTAGATATTCATTGTTAAAACAGGTTAATCTTGATAAAGCTTATTTAAAAAATGTTAATTTATCAAATGCAAATTTACGTGGTGCAATTTTAACTTGGGATACTGCGCAAAATGTAAATTTAGATAATGCAACTTATGACCAATTTACTGTTTTTAATCACGGTTTTAATCCAGATGCACACAACATGTTTTTTGAAAAATCAAGCTTAGCTTATTATGGTATAAAATAGAGGTTTAAATAATGAAAATAAATAAAATTGAACAATCTTACACCAATATAGGTTTTAAAGCCGGTAAGGTTAAAGTGTTTTCTGATTTTGACAAAACTTTTTTACCGGCAAGGCATAAAGAATTTGCTAGGTATAATGATAAAAAATTTATTGACAAAATTGAAAATTATTTTAAAAATTTTAAAAAATTTTTAAATAATACTCGAGAAGGATTAAATTTTACAATTACTACCGGCAGAACGTTTGGAGAATTTTTAACAATGGCAGAAATTGCCAGAAATAGGAAATTTGAAATGCCTTTACCAGATAGTCTGATTGTTAAAAATGGTAGCGATGAACATTTGAGAGTCGGAACTGACGAAGAATTTTATAAAGGTGGAGCTTTTCCTTTTAGGTATGAAATTACAAATAAAGAAAAAGAAAATAAATTAAAAGAACTTACTGGCTGGGATGGTGTTAAAGCTAAAAAAATAATAAAAGATGTCCTTAATTCATTTAATCTAAGAATTGTAGAAGCTGATTCTGAAAATAGCGCTAGCGATTATGGCACACGTTCGTTATTTTCAGCCGGTAATTTAAAAGATGAAAGCAAGTGTATTTTTGATGATGTTAAACAATCAGAACTGACTGCCGGATTAAGACGAGATGGAAACCTAAAAGTAACTGTTGTTTATCCAACAGGCTTGAACCATTTAACGCGAACAAATTTAATTATGAATATTGCTTCTAAAATAAGATCAGAATTAGAAAAAAATAATATAGGGTTTGAACGGATTTTAGAACATGATTGCAAAAACAGACAAGTAATAACTTATTTACCAACTAAAAAATTAACAAAGCATTATGATCCGGCGGAAGCATTATTAAATGCTAAAAAAAATAATGATTTGGTTATTGTTGCAGGTGATAGCTCAAACGATATACCAATGTTAAAACCGGGGCTATATCTTGAGCATTTTTTAACGCCAGAACAAAAAGAAAAATACATTAAAACTTTGCGTGCAGTGAATAGTAGTGATTTTTTAAAAAAACTTGATGAAGAAGGGAATGAAGAACTCGCAAAAATATATAAAGAAATGCCTTTTGTCGGAATTATTGTAAAACATTCAAATGGTGAAAATAATTTATCAGAACTAAATCTTCATACAAAAGGTAAATATAAAAAAATTATTGTTGTAGATGAAGCAAATTTAGAAAATGGAATAAAAGATGCAATAAAATTGTATAGCGAACAGAATCCAAATTTCAAAAAAGAATTGAGTAAAGATTTAGAAAAAGAAGTGTATAGTAGCTCAAACGGTGATAATAAAATAAATAACAATGAAAAAAAAGAGGGGGATAAAGGGGGAAACAAAGAAAAACCGGAAAATGATGATGGAGATTCTCCCTGACAATAAATGGAAATATTATTTATTTGCAACTTTGAGTATTATTGGTCTTAGTACAATAGGCGCGTGTATATATAGAAAAAACAAGAAAAAAGGAGTAGTGAAAAATGATACAAAAAATTAGTACTGCAAATCCTGTAAATCAGAATTTTGCAAAAAATCACATTTAAATAATGCAACTTACGACCAATTTACAATTTTTAATAGTGATTTTAACCCAAATAAATATGGTATGCATTATCAAGAATCAAGCTTAGCTTATTATGATATAAAATAGGGGTTTAACTAATGAAAATAAATAAAATTGAACAATCCTACACTAATATAGGTTTTAAAGCCGGTAAGGTTAAAGTGTTTTCTGATTTTGATAAAACTTTTTTGCCAGCAAGACATAAAGTATTTGCGACTTTTTATAAAAAAGATTTTATAGATGCGATTGAAAATTATTTTAAAAATTTTAAAAAATTTTTAAATAATACACGAGAAGGATTAAATTTTACAATTACTACCGGCAGAACATTTGGAGAATTTTTAACAATGGCTGAAATTGCCAGAAATAGGAAATTTGAAATGCCTTTACCGGATAGTTTAATTGTTAAAAACGGTAGCGATGAACATTGGAGAGTCGGAACTGACGAAGAATTTTATAAAGGCGGAGCTTTTCCTTTTAGGTATGAAATTACAAATAAAGAAAAAGAAAATAAATTAAAAGAACTTACCGGCTGGGATGGTGTTAAAGCTAAAAAAATAATAAAAGAAGTCCTTAATTCATTTAATCTAAGAATTGTAGAAGCTGATTCTGAAAATAGTGCTAGCGATTATGGCACACGTTCATTATTTTCAGCCGGTAATTTAAAAGATGAAAGCAAGTGTATTTTTGATGATGTTAAACAATCAGAACTGACTGCCGGATTAAGACGAGATGGGAATCTAAAAGTAACTGTTGTTTATCCAACAGGCTTGAACCATTTAACGCGAACAAATTTAATTATGGATATTGATTCTAAAATAATGTCAGAATTAAAAAAAAATAATATAGAGTTTGAATGTCTTTTAGAACATGATTGCAAAAACAGACCTGTAATAACTTATTTACCAACTAAAAAATTAACAAAACATTATGATCCGGCGGAAGCATTATTAAAAGCTAAAAAAAATAATGATTTAGTTATTGTTGCAGGTGATAGCTCAAACGATATACCAATGTTAAATCCGGGGCTGTATCTTGAGCATTTTTTAACGCCAGAACAAAAAAAGAAATACCTTCATACATTATATGGAGTAAACGACGGCGATTTAGTAAAAGAGCTGGATTCTAAAGATAATGCCGAACTCGCAAAAATATATAAAGAAATGCCTTTTGTCGGAATTATTGTAAAACAATCAGATGGTGAAAATGAGTTAACAGCGCTAGATGCCTACACGAAAGGTAAATATAAAAAAGTTATTGTTGTAGATGAAGGAAATTTAGAAAATGGTATCAAAGACGCAATAAAATTGTATAGCGAACAGAATCCAAATTTCAAAAAAGAATTGAGTAAAGATTTAGAAAAAGAAGTGTATAGTAGCTCAAACGGTGATAATAAAATAAATAACAATGAAAAAAAAGAGGGGGATAAAGGGGGAAACAAAGAAAAACCGGAAAATGATGATGGAGATTCTCCCTGACAATAAATGGAAATATTATTTATTTGCAACTTTGAGTATTATTGGTCTTAGTACAATAGGCGCGTGTATATATAGAAAAAACAAGAAAAAAGGAGTAGTGAAAAATGATACAAAAAATTAGTACTGCAAATCCTGTAAATCAGAATTTTGCAAAAAATCACAACAAACAACAAAAAAATAATCAAGTTTCTTTTAAGTCAACAATGATTCTTGATATTGCTGAAAAATTTAAACCAATCGAAAAAAATTTATTATCAGAAATGGATATTTTTGTTAAAAATAAAATAAACTCAAGACATATTGGCTCAGGTTTATTTGCGAATGCTTATAGCTTAAAAAAAATACCAGACATTGTAATTAAAGTTCCTAAACAACGCGATAGCTTTGAGCAAGAAGCTGGTATATTAAAAAAACTTCCTGTAGCAATGGCTGCATCACAACAATTTATTGCAAGAATTGCTGATAATCTAGGCAATAAATATTTAATTTCTACAAAAGTTAATGGAGAAGCTCCAGATCCTGAATGCAATCCTTGGAGTGCATTAAGTTTAAAAAGTTTATTCAAAAACTTGTTTGAACTAGATAAAGCCGGAATTTATCATGGAGATTTAAACAATGGTAATTTAAAAATAGAACAAAATGGTAATGTGAATTTTTTAGATTTTCAGTGGGGTACACAAGTTGCAAAATCTAATTTTTTCTCTAGCAAACCAACTCAATGTTTGCCACCATTTATACAAGTTCAAAATTCTCAAATGTTTGAAATGGCAGAAATTCCGTATTATGTAGCAAGAAGCAGTAATTCAGCTAGCGCTAAAAGATTTTTGAAAGAGTATTTAAATCAAAAAGCTTTTTATCATAATAATCGATTAGAAAACATTAATGATTTGATAAATAATTCTTCATATTATTTTAATTCATATACTGTTGAAAAAGCCAAAAAATTTGAGTGTGCACACAGAAATATGTATTGCAGTTTGGATAATGATACAGTAAAAATTGAAGCTTTAAAAATAAACTTTTTATCAGCTTTTAGAGAAGCTTATAAATATTTAGACCCAAATACTCCGGAAAAAAATATTATTCCTGCCGGAAGTTCATATTTATACACACTCAACTCTATTCAAGCATTAAGAAAAGAAATCAGCGACATGAAAAATTCTGCTTATGGCACAAAATTAGAATATTTAAACAGTATGGAAGATTATGCAGATTATTGGTACAACAATTTAAGAGATTGGACAGAAAATGCGTTTAGATATCCATATAGACACACATTAAATAGTTTAGAAAGTTGGGAAACTCTTCATAATTTTGATAATCCGAATATTGATATCGAAAAATTTGATTCTATGACCAATGTAGTTGAATGCGTAGATAAAAATTTTGAACGCAATTACACAGGGAATTTCCATTGTGAGTACACAAATCTCGGAGATTATATGAATCGTCTTAACGGGTTTATGAAAACTGCTCAAAATAACTACGGAACTAGAAACAGTAAGCTATTTCCGGCGCTAAAATCCGCTTATGAAAGATTATATTATGCATATAAAGGTGAACGTTGGCTGGATGTTATTAACACAAGTTTGTTATTAACAAGAAGAGCTCACGAAATGACTGGTTATGAAGGTTGTTATGATTTAAAATATGCAGCCTCTGACGTCGCACAATGTGTATTTGAAAAAGTTTTTGACGAAATGAAAGATAATGGGCCTTCAAGATATGGATTTCTAGGATATAAAGGAATGGAGAACTTCCGTTAAGCTTACATAAGAGAATCGGTCGGTAAATCAACCGGCCGATTTTTATTTTAATTAAAAGGAGTGAGTTAGTGACTAAAATAATAAAATTTGATTACATTTTATACGTAAAGTTGCGTCCTACAGGATTTTTGTCATCTTCCTCTTTCATTGCATAAGATGCGAAGAAAGTTTGTTTAGCGTAAGATTGGAGTTCTGATTTATACATATTTTCATCAAAAATATTTTCATATTTGTTCAAATAATCAGTTAAAGGGTTAACTAAATCTTTAATTCTACCAAGAGCAGTGTCTGCAATTTGTTGAGCAACTCTAGGTCCAAAGCCTAATTCCTTTATTTTTTCTCCGACAGTTAATGACAACAAATTGTTTTTAACGGCTTCTTCAGCCTTTTTCTCAAGGTTTTTCTCCATGTGCTCTTTTGCAGCAGCATCACGTTTTGTCGGATCATACGTAGTTTGTTTGTATGTATTTAAAAAATTATTTAAATTAAAACTTTCTGCCATAATCCATAAGTCCCTATTTCTTGTAATAATGTTATCGGCATTTTTGTCAAAAACTTTAGACTTTTTAAAAATTTTGTTACAATTATTTACATTTTGAATTCGGTAAATTTAAGAAGCAATCGCAACACTAAAATATAAAAATTTTGGTTTTGCCACATATAAAAAAATAATTTCGCACTTTTTTGATAAATTGCTTTGATGTGCTACAATTAAACTAAATTTTATTAGAAAGTAGGAGATGAAATGAAGATTTTTGAAGAGTTACAAGCAAGAGGATTAATTGCTCAAGTTACCAACAACGATGAAATTCGAGATTTAATTAATAATGGTGGGGCAAAGTTTTATATAGGCTTTGATCCAACGGCAGATTCTCTTCATGTCGGTCATTTTATGGCTTTATGTCTAATGAAACGTTTGCAAATGGCTGGTAATAAGCCTATTGTTTTAATCGGCGGTGGAACCGGACACATTGGTGATCCTTCAGGCAGAACTGATATGCGCTCAATGATGACTAAAGAAATTATTGACCATAATTGTGCTTGCTTCAAAAAACAAATGGAAAGATTCATCGAATTTGGCGAAAATAAAGCTATCATGTTAAATAATGCTGATTGGCTATTAAAACTTAATTATATAGAACTTCTTCGTGAAGTCGGAGCGTGTTTTTCTGTAAACAACATGCTAAGAGCTGAATGTTACAAGCAAAGAATGGAAAAAGGTTTAAGCTTTTTGGAGTTTAATTATATGATAATGCAAGCGTATGATTTTTATTACTTACACCAAAACCAAGATTGCAACATGCAATTTGGCGGTGACGATCAATGGAGCAATATGCTTGCAGGGACAGAGCTTATACGCAAAAAAACTGGTGATGATGCTTATGCAATGACAATCACTTTACTTCTAAATAGCGAAGGTAAAAAAATGGGTAAAACGGCAAAAGGCGCGGTTTGGTTAGATCCTCAAAAAACTTCTCCTTTTGAATTCTATCAATATTGGAGAAACGTTGAAGATGCTGATGTTATGAAATGTATAAAAATGTTGACTTTTATTCCTTTAGAAAAAATTCAAGAAATGGAGAATTGGGAAGATTCTAGAATTAATGAGAAAAAAGAAATTTTGGCGCATGAATTAACAGAATTAGTACATGGAAAAGAAGAAGCTGATAAAGCTCAACAAGCCGCACACGCATTATTTAGCGGTTCCGGGGATAGTGAAAACATGCCAACAACAGAATTAGCTTCTGCGGATTTTGAAAATAACGAAATTTCTATCATTACACTACTTGTAAAAAGTGGGCTTTGCGCAAGCAATGGTGAAGCTAAACGATTATTGCAACAAGGCGGAGTTATGGTAAATGATGAACAAATAAAAGATATCGGAAAAAAATTCTCAAAAACTGATTTAGAAATGGGTTTAAAAATTAGAAAAGGCAAAAAACATTTTCATAAGATTGTTTTAAAATAACTAACAAAAAAAATTTTTATTAGTTTTATATTAATACTATGAAACTTCATAAAAATACTTTAACTTTGCTAAATAATTCTAATACTAAAACAAATTTGAATTCAAATTTGCCACTTAATTTTAAAGCCGGATTAACTTCTCAAATGAAAAAGGAAATTAAAGAATGTAAACCGACTAAAATTTCAGAATATTTAAATTCTAAATATATGATTTTTAGTGATTTTAAAGAAAATAAAACTTTAGCCTGGTGTTCCTTAAAATGTATAGAAATAATTGAACAATTAAATAAAAAATTTTGTTTAACAAATCCTTTCCCGTTATATATCGGCACTGAAAATTTTAATATCAAAACACCTTTTTCACAAAATAACGTACTTGGAATAAGCTTATTTGACACAATGAGTATACCAATTAACGGTAAAAAAGATTCCTTGTTTGGTAGCAACAGTGTATTGTTTAATTCCTTAGACGCACAAAAATCCAACAAAAAATTTAACTGGGATAATATTGATGAAGAAGCCGACAAATTATTTGAAAAAAAACAAATTGGCACAAATTTTTTTCTTGATATTTTTATGCATGAATTTTCTCACATTATGCATTACCATAACATAAAAAATGTTTTAAATATTGAAGAGCAAGCTGATTTTAAAAAACAACAAAAAAATATTGCAAACCATGCAATTTTTTTATTTAAGCATAAAAAATCGATAATCGAAAATATTTGTAAATATGCTGCAACAAATCAATACGAATTAATTGCTTGCGATTTATCAAAAAGAATCTGTGAGAACTTAGATAAAAATAATCTTATACCAAACCTTAATTTTATTGATAAAAGCCCATATCAAAAAATTAAAAAATTCAACTCTATCTCTAAGAATTCAAACATAAAAGTAACTTCATTAGATAAAGCTATAAACAAATATTGGAATGGCAATTTTAAAGAATTCATCAAAGATACTGAAATATATAAATAAGCAAAAAAATAAGGTACTAAAAAAGAGGATGATATTAATCATCCTCTTAAACTTTAAAACATTAATTATAAAGATGCTTTAGCTGCTTCAACAACAGTTGTAAAAGCTTCTTTGTCATTAACAGCAAGGTCTGCTAACATTTTTCTGTTAACTTGAATGTTAGCTTTTTTGCAAGCATTTACGAACCTTGAATAGCTCATGCCTTGTTCTCTAACAGCTGCGTTAATTCTAACAATCCATAAACGACGCATATTGCGTTTTGTAGCTCTTCTATCTCTATAAGCATATTTAAGAGCTTTCATTACCGCACAATTTGCAACTTTAAAAATTCTGCTTCTTGCGCCTTTAAAACCTTTTGCTAATTTTAATATTTTTTTGTGTCTATTGCGACATACATTTCCACGTTTAATTCTCATTGTTCAACACTCCTATCTTGAATACTTCTTGTAAGGTAACTCTTTAGAAATCAATTTTTCGTGAGTTTCAGAAATTGTTACATCTCCAAAAATCTTACGTTTTCTTGATTCTGACTTGTGTTGAAGCAAGTGACCAATACCTGCATGTCTTCTTTCGATTTTACCAGTGCCAGTAACTTTGTATCTTTTAGCTGCTGCACGGTGAGTTTTTAATTTTGGCATTTAAATTCTCCTTTCCTTAGCATAAATCTTGAAGATTACCAAATCTAGATAATTATGCTTGTTTTGTATCCGAGTAAGGCATACCACAGCACTATACTTCGGCAAGTCTAAGTGTATGATAAAATCATATTACTGTCAAGCTTATATTAATTTTATAAACTAATTTTACATAAAATGTAATTTAACAAATACCAAATGAATAATGTTAAATAAAATGGAGTAGATTGAATAAGCTGAGCTGGGCTAGGCTAGATTCAAAATGTTAAGTTTTGTAACAATATTAAACATATTGCGCAATTCTTCAAAATAAAAATACTTTATATATATATAAGAACTAAACAAATAAGTAAATCATACAGCAAAGCAAATATAATACTACACTTCACACAATGGTTTTTAGAGTCTATATGACTCTTTTTTTTTGCTTATTTTTTTACATATAAAATGTTATATGTTATCTTTTGTAAAAATTTGTTTAAAACTATTGCATTAAATTAAAAAAATAAGTATACTAAATACACTTAATCGTATTTTAATTGTAACAATTTTTTTTTAAAATGTTACAAAATAGCAATTTTAATAACTAGCTATACTTTATATAAATAAAGTGAAAAATACACTAAAAATATAGTGAAGGTTATATAACGTTGAAAGTACAGAATAGCTCAATAAATAAAAATATACAACAAAAAAATCATCAAAAAGATGACCCCATTAATGTTAATTTCAAATCTGCAGCAGGCATTAATTTCATAGGAAATTTTATGCAATTTTTTGAAAATCAAGGATTTTGGGCTTCATTTTTATTGCAAGATACTATTGGCATGACATTTCCACGTGTTTACACCGGATATACACGTGATAAAGAAGTTACTGGGCATTATAATTTACAAGAAGGCAAAGAGGTCTTACTTCGAGAATCTATAACAGGGCCTTTAATGATGGCTGTTGCACCACTAGCTTTTATAGTTGCTTCTAAAGCCGGCAAAACAACAAATGTTAATTCTCAATTAATAAAACGTTTTGGCAAAAATTTAGAAGAAATGTTATCAAAGCCCGATTTTAACAAAGACTTATTAAAAAACAAAGAACAATTCAAAGAAACATATTTGAAAAAGAATGTTGAAGATATCATAAAAGAAACATTAGGCGAAAAACATGTTAATGAAGAATCTATAAATTATGTTTATGAACAACTTAAAAACATTGATAATCCGCCTGCAAATATCAAATGGCATAAAGTAAAAAAATACAAAGCAGAATGTTTGGGCAAAATTTCTGAATTTTTTAATAACAATCGATATGAAAATTTTGACAACCTAAGTTCTTTAGGCAAGGTAACATTATCTGTGAAAGGTTTTGAAAATAAAGAATATGCTTCTAACAAAGCTTTTGATGCATTAACTAAATACAGCGAAGATGTTATCAGCAAAAACAAAAATTTAGCAGAATTTGATACTGAAAAAGCACAAAATATTACGAATAGTCTTGTCGCAAAGCGTGTTATAACGAATATTGCAACGATAGCTGCAACACTTGTTGCATTATTTAATGTACCTAAAATATACGCTACTAATGCTATTGCCCCAGGAGCTCGTACGGCAATGGAATTAAAAGCTAAAAAAGACGCTCAACAAAATAACAATTTCGCAGATGCAAATACGTTAGATGCAAATAATATACAAGAAAATTCTGAATCTAAAGAAGTTTCATTTAAAGGCAAAGATAACAAATCTATACTTTCAAGAATCGGAAAATTTTTATCTAAAAACATTGGTGACAGAATATCTGGCAATTATGAATATGACGGTAACAATTTCACAAATCCTTTGATGACAGCTTTATCAGTCTTTGGATTAATTTTACCTAGAGCTTTAACAGCATACAGAAGAGCACACATTGATGAGCATGATAGACGTGACCATTCAGAACTTTATGAAGTAATTATCAGAGATTTAATCTCAAGTTTATCAATAATTTATGCTGTGCCACTTTTAACAAGAGGATTTTTGTATTGTTACGAAAAAACAAAAGGGTTTGTATTATTAGACAAAAATCAAAATGGTAATATGTTTAAAGAATTAGTAAACCCAATGAGCAAAACTTCAGTTTTATCTTTAGAACAGCTAAAAAGTATTTATGGCAATATTAATTCTTATGACAAATTATTAAACTTCTGTTCTTATATTGAAAAAAATGGTGGCGATTTACAAAAAATTCTACTAAGATCTCCGGATGCAAAATTATGGTTTAACGACAAAACTTTTAAATTAGAATCATTAAAAAAACAATCTAAAAAAGAAAAAAATGATAAAATTATTTCCTTTATTAAAAGCTTAAAAGAAGATAACAAAGGTTTATCAACGCTATCTCTTGATGAGCAAGTTAAAAAAGTTATGGATTATACAAGCAAAGAAGCTATAAATAAAAACAAAATTTTATCGTATGCTAGAG
Organism: uncultured Candidatus Melainabacteria bacterium; assembly: GCA_934754655.1. GTDB lineage: Bacteria > Cyanobacteriota > Vampirovibrionia > Gastranaerophilales > Gastranaerophilaceae > CAG-196. Next base: position 97,855 of record CAKVIC010000001.1, read on the forward strand.
GATTGAATTCAATACCTGCAGCCATTGCTATGGTAATAATTTCACCAGTTTTATTAGGAATAATAATCCCTAAAATCACATACGCGCATTCTCGCCATTACCACGAAAAACGTGAGGCAGAAGGCATTGAGCTTACAAAGAAAAAACAACAAGCTTTAGCAAATACTCAATCATAAATAATTTGCTAAAATTGATTTTACATAATTTTGAGTTTCTTTATAAGGTGGAACTCCATCATACTTATCTACAGCTCCAGGACCAGCATTATATGCAGCAAGGGCAAGTATGACATTTCCATTATATTTATTTAACATTGAACTTAAATATTTGACCCCGCCCTCAATATTTTGCTCGGGGTCTAGTGGATTTGTAACTCCTAACCCTCTTGCGGTCGCAGGCATTAACTGCATCAAACCTAATGCCCCAACTTTTGATTTAGCATTAGGATTAAAGCCTGATTCTTGCTTTATCACAGCATTAACTAGTTTTTCATCAACACCATGTTTTTGAGAAATTTTGGAAACCAGTTTTTTTATACCGGAAGTTCTATCACTAACTTTTTGGGTATTATTTGGTGTAATATTATTTATTCTTTGAGCACTTACTCTTGCAGAATTTCCCGTCAGCAAATCTCCAAATTTAACTTTACCAGAAGCTTTTAAAACGTTATCAAAACTTTCAATCTTAGCAGGATTTGTAGCATTAATATTTTTTTCAACAGGACTCCATTGCGCATTATACTTTTGCACATAGCTATTCATTTGAGCCGCGCGTTGCATTGCACTGGCCTGCCCCCCTGATGAAAGTAAATTTTGTATCATTGCTGAAAACATATTTTAATCCTTTATATATATTTATAACGTATATTAATTATGAAACTTTAGACAAATAATCAAAAATACATTATATGGATTAATAATTATTTGCCTAAAGTCAAAATTAGAAATAAAAGTTAGCAAATAAACTATACAAGCCCCTCTTTAAGAGCTTTTACAGCGGCTTGTGTTCTATCATCAACAACCAATTTTTGTATAATATTGCAAACATGCGCTTTTGCGGTATGTTCACTTATCGTCAATGTTCTTGCAATCTCGCTATTCGATTGACCATCAACAATCAGTTTTAAGACTTCATATTCTCGTTGTGTTAAATTAGAATGACGTTCTTTGAAAACACTTCGCGAAAGTTGCCTTGACGGAATAACACCTAAATTTTTATCTCGTATGAAAGGAACAACTTTAGGGTCAAGCCACATAGCGCCTGATTTAACCATTTTTATAACATTCATCAAAAACTCTGTAGCAATATCTTTTATAACATAAGCACTAGCACCAGCTTGCAATGCTTGAGTTAATTCTTCCTCTGTAGTATGCGAGGTCAAAATAATAATTTTTATATTGTTATTATGTTCTAAAATTATTTTTGTGACAGCAATTCCAGACATATCAGGTAAACCAATATCCATTAATATTACATCAGGTTTTATCAATTTTGCCTTTTCAATTGCATCTTTGCCGTTTGTTGCTTCACCTATTATTTCCAAATCGGGATAATCACAAAAAAGTGATTGAATACCAATACGCATTAGTTTTTGATCTTCTACAAGTAATATTTTTATATGCATTACGAACCTCCTTGTATCAAGACAAACTTTGTCATACTAATATTAAAGCATTATTAATATAACTCTATTGAACAAAAGAGGTTACAAATGTAGGTTTTTTCACTAATTAAATTTTTAAATATTTTTTGAAAAATTTAACCACGTTTTACAACGGTTGTAATTTGTTCGCCATAACTATTTACAGTACCATTAGTTTCTTCAATTGTATAAGAAATCTCAGGATTTTCTTTTTTTTGAGTCTCAGCTAATTCTAAAGCTTTATCAAAATCCTTAAATTCACCAACCATTTCCGGATCAAATGATGTTGGTGTATCTATATAAACTTGATACATAATAAAATCCTCCACTAATTTAATAATACATCAAAAACTCAACATAACAAATTTTAGCCTAATTATTATAATTCTTGCTCTGGTGCTGTTTTTGAATATAAATTTAGACTAATTTTTGACATCAAAATAGTTTTATCTTTTTCATACGGAGTAACTTCAACATTATCCATTTTTATATAATATGGATAACTATAAATGCTTTCTAAAAATTTACCTAAATTTTCATAATTTGAAATCAAATCCATGTCAACTTGGCATACAAAATAATTTCCAGAGCCATTTTTTACAAAAGAATCATTTTCAGGATTATATGTATACTCTATATTCTTTACTCTTATAGAATTCAAATTTAACATCTCAAGCAAATCTTTATACACAGTAAAAAACAATGTATCATTGCCTAAATCTGATTCTTCAGGCGCGTAAACCCTTTTTTGAGCTTTATTTAAATTATTTTTTAATCTAGCCTTTTTTGCATTAATAACTTCTATATCTTTTTTTAATTTTTCAAGTTTCAAATTGCTTGATTCCAAATTGCTATTTAAATCTTGAATTTCTGTTGATTTAGGCATAAAAACTAAATAAACACTTATTAATAAAGTTACAAGTACAACACCTGCAAATAACATTATTCCGTAATATTTTTTATATTTTTCATCCATTGTAATATATCCTCATTACTCAATTGGCTCTAAATTAGGTATTGCACCTTTTGAATTACTTTTACTATCACCGTTTTTATTATTAGCATCGACTTTTACTTTTTCTTCTTCTGGAGCATCTGAAATTTTAAATTCGTAATAATCAGCATTTAATGATGTTAAAATAGAATCTGCTTCAAAATTTTCAGAAGGAGATATTGATTTAGAACTAGACTTTGTTGCCAAATTAAGTCGTTGTAATTTCAACTTAGAATCTGCATCATAATCCTTAATGTTTCTATAAAAGCTATATACGCTCTCCAAATTTTCTGCTTGACCAGAAATTGTAGTATTACCTTCACCACCCAAATTTAAATAAGTTAACCACAATTTTTGTGGAATTTCAGTCCCTACAATTGTATAATAAGTATAAATTGATTTATTATTTACCAAACCAATTGCAATTTCATCACCCTCATCAAACAATTTTGCAGATACAAAATCTTTATTAGCATCAATAAATTGTTGTTGGGTATTTATATCTTGAGTTAATGCATCCAAAGCTTTCTTTTTACTAGAAATAACTGATTGCATTGAAATAAATACCAAAACAAATATTACAGCAAAGATAACAGCATATACAATACTAGCTTTTATCATATTTTCTATAGATAATTCGTATTCTTTATTTCCAAATTTAATAATCGGCGGTTGTTCACTTAAAAATACATCGCCTAACTCTTTATTAAATAAATTAAAATTCGCTACGGATACTTTTTCAAAAGTTTTCTTAATAGCTGCACCAATAACGTCTAAAGAAACATTTTTAAGAGGAATATTTTCATCTACATCAATAAAAGGTTCTGTAGCTAAATTGTTTGCCTCTTGATATAAAATCGTACTATTATAATCAACATGTTTTGAAAGTTCTTGTGCACTTATTAAATTCGTTTTTGAAACAATGTATAAATATTGAGAAGGAATTCTATTTAATATTGGCGCTATCGCAGACAATACCGTATCATAATTCTCTTTTTCACCTAAAACTTCACCAATGCCTAATGGCACACTATAGCAATCCATATAGACTTTACCTTGCATAGCAACAATGTTTAAACGATTAGAATCTACAATAACAAGGGTCCACATTGAATCTTGAGAAATATCAACCCTTCCATTAAATATTAAAGAGTTTAAAATTGAATTTGTTGACACATCGATATTTTTCAAAGAATAACCCAATTCTTTTATTTGAATTGCAATTTCAATTAACATTGATTTTTGAGCTACAATATAAGCAATTTTATTAAATTGAATCGTAGAAACTGGCATTGTGCATGCGCTTATATTAAAATTACCATCAGTAAAAATGTTTTCATCTTCTATTTCAGTTTCTATCAAAGATTGAACTTGGTTAATATTTAAACTTGCAGGATAATCATTAACATGCATAACAGAAGTCGGCAATGTCAAATAGACTTCAGCCCCTACAGGTATTTGTAACTCAGCAAAAAGCTCTTGCAAATTATTTTTAAATATATCCATATCCGCAATAACATTTCTCACAAAATCATACGTTAACGGACGTTGACCATATTTTATAACCTTTCTAGCAGCATAATCGATTTGTGCAACTTCTAAACCATTTTCCGCAGATATAGCTATACCAACCTGCACCTTTTTATCAAAATTTAGCATTTTCTATCTTCCTATTTTTTTTCATTATATAATAAAATAAGAAATTTGTATACAAGGTTTAAAATTATAATTCAGACAGATTTTTCATCAATCTTTTTCTCAAAAAATAATGATATAATAGAAATTATTAATAGGTACGAAATGACAGAAGAAAATTTTATATATGGTAAAAATTCTATAATAGAAGCTTTAGAATCAGGAGATAGAGAATTTAATAAGATTCTTATTTCTAATTCTGCAAGAAATGATGAAAAAATTGAAAAGATAAAAAAACTTGCACAAAACAATGGGGTTGTATTTCAATTTGTTAATAAAGAAAAATTGAATCAAATTGCGCCAGAGTGTAATCACCAAGGAGTTTTAGCACAAGTAGCACCAATTAATTACTTACCTTTAGATGATTTTTTAGAAACTTATAACGATAAAAAACAAACCGTTGTAATACTTGACGGAATAGAAGATTCTCATAATCTTGGCGCAATAATACGTTCTTGTGTTTGTGCGGGTATTGACGCAATAATACTGCCCTCAAGGCGCGGAGTTTTAATAAATTCTACCGTTGAAAAAACAAGTGCTGGCGCTGTTAATCACATAAAAATAATAAAAGTTAACAGTATTGTGAACGCTGTTCAAAAATTGAAAGAACACGACTACTGGGTAATTGCTTCAGATCATCATTCTAATAATAATTACTATGATGTTGATTATACAGATATCAATATAGCATTAATTATGGGGGCAGAACATGCCGGAATTTCAAAATCATTGTTAAAACTTTCTGACTATAAAGTTGCAATACCAATGTTGACAAATTTTAATTCCTTAAACGTTTCTAACGCAACAGCTATAATATTATTTGAAATCGTCAAACAAAAATTGCAACAAAATTCTAAAAAGAGGGGCTAAAATGAGTAAGCAAAAAGAAAATTTAAATATTATGATAGATGATATTTCTGATGAAGGAGTTGATTTCAATAACCTTGAAGAAATTCAAGCTGAAGATGATGATAATATTTCTATTGAGGAGCCTAAAACTCAAGAAAGCCTATCTTCTGTAAATTCTGATGACTCTGTAAAAATATACTTACAACAAATCGGAAAAATTCCTCTACTCTCTAGCGAAGAAGAGCTAAAAGTAGCAAAAGAAATTTATGAAACACAAAGCGAAGTTGCTCGCAAAGTTTTAATAAATGCAAATTTACGCTTAGTTGTAAGCATTGCTAAAAAATACATTGGACGCGGTTTATCATTTTTAGATTTAATACAAGAAGGTAATTTAGGTTTAATCAAAGCTACTGAAAAATTTGATTATACCAAAGGATATAAGTTCTCGACTTATGCAACTTGGTGGATTCAACAATCTATTACACGTGCTATTGCAGACAAAGCACGCATAATCCGTTTACCAATCCACTTAATAGAATCAATAAATAAAATAAAAAAAACAACGTTGGATTTAACAACAGAACTTGGAAGAATCCCAAATAAACAAGAAATTGCAGATAAAATGGAAATTTCAGTTGCAAAATTAACATCGATAATTAAATCAACTCAGTCAACGATAAGCATTGACACTCCAACCGGACAAAAAGATGATTCAAATAAAATAATTGACTACATTGTTGACGAATCAACTCTAGCACCGGAAACATTAGTTTCTCAAGAAAGTTTGCTTGATGACATCAAGGGCATGCTTGAGCAACTAAGTCAAAAAGAACGCGATGTCTTGATTTTACGTTTTGGTTTAAACAACAATGGCAATAAAAAAACACTTGATGAAATTGGAACAATTTATGGAGTTTCGAGAGAAAGAATTAGACAAATTGAAAATCGCGCAATTTCTAAATTAAAAAAATTGTGTAAAAACAAAAATCTAACAGTAGGATTGAAAAATTATTTTGGAGCTTAAATATAATGATACAAGAAATTAATGAACTAGTTGGAAATAAAGAATTTGAAAAAGCAAAGCCTTTGATTGAAACAGCACTAAAAGATTCGCCAAACGATGTCGAATTATTAAAATTAGCAGGATTGGTTGAAGTTAATCTTGAAGAATGGGTAAAAGCTCGGGAATATTTTGAGACTGTCGTTAAGTATGATTCTCAAGATGCTACATCTTGGTTTTATTTAGCATCTTGTTACGAAAACCTTGGGGATTTTATTTCTGCAAAAAACTCATATATCAAAGTTATTGAATTACGAAAAGAATTTGTAAAAGCATACAAAAGTCTTTGCATAATTTTACTTAAATTAAATGATTTACAACTTGCAATTGATTATGCTCGACTTGGCATGGAATATGAAAATGAAGATTACATGTTTGATTTTATAATCGGTACAGCTTTTATGAAAGCTAAGGATTTTGAACAAGCATTACCGGTACTAGTGGAAGCTGACAAAAAATTCCCTAACAATCTAGCTATTTTAAACGGAATTGCAACTTGCTCTGTTGCTCTAAAGAAATTTGAAGATGCTATAAAAGTATATGAGCGCTCAATAGAAATTGTTCCCAAAAGTCCAATGGCATATTTTAACTTGGGTTCTGTTTATCAAATTATGCAAAACCACGAAAAAGCATGCGAATTTTTTCAGCAAGCACTTGATATCGAAGAAGATGAAACTTTTATAGCAGCCCTTGCAATGTCAGAAATTAAATTAAAAAAATATGAAACAGCTCTTGAACACTATAAACAATTGGCACTAATGTGTCCTGCAAAAGAAAATTATAAGTATAATATAGTTACATGCTATGAAGCGCTTAATCAATTAGAAACAGCAATAAAACTTTTAGAAGAATTGATTAAAATTAATCCAAAATCGTTAATAGCAGCTCAAAAGCTTGCTAGTCTATATATAAGAACTAATCAATTAGCAAAAGCAAAAAACATATACGATAACATACTGTTAAAAAATAACGTTACGACTGATATTATGCACCAATATGCAATCTTATCATCAAATTTGCACGACACAGAAACCGCAGAAAGAATTCTAAAAAAAGTTATCAAAATGAATCCTGAGATTCCGCAAGCACACAAGGATTTAGGAATAATTTATTTAAATAAACGCCTATTTGATTACGCAGAGGATGAATTTAAAACTGCAATGAAACTTGCACCTGATAATTTCGATATACTTTTTGAATATGCTTGTTTTTTATATTCAGTATCTAAAAACAAAGAAGCCGAAGAATATTTTACAAAAATTTTATCAATGAATCCTAATGATCCAATTGCACTAATGTTTAATGCATTAAATGAACTTGTTTTAAATAAATTAGAAGAAGCTAAAGATTCTATAATGAAATCCTTAAAAATTGAACCACACCATGAATACATTCAATTTTGCGCAGGACGAATTTTGTACGCTAAAGGCGAATATGAAGATGCAAAAATGTATCTAATAAAAGCTGTTGAACAAAATCCTAATATTGAAACACAAAACACTTTAGGTTTAACGTATTTTGCTTTAAAAGATTACCAACAAGCCTTGAATATATTTTTAAATATTTATTCAAAATGTCCAGAAAGTGTTCCTATTTTAATGCAAATTGCGCAATGTTATGAAAAATTAAACAACAACGATAAGGCTTTAGAATATTTAAATAAGCTCGTAGACATTTTCCCCGAAAATGAAGAAGCCCACGAGCTTATTAGAAAACTTTCTTAAAATATTAAATTAAGCAAATAGCTCAAAAGTTCCTTGTTTTTTACTTAACAAATTTTCATTTGCAGCTTTCATAGATTCTTTATTTATACCAAGAATTTGTTCCATTAAATTTTTACCCTTTAATGAAATTGCAAAGCCTGGCATTGTTTTATCTGTATAAATAAAACGATCTAAGCCTTTATGATAATCAATGAATAAATCTCTGCTACTAAAATCTTTAATAACTTTTTCGATATTAATTAATTCACCTAGCTTGTTTTCTGCTTTTGCGCATGCAACCATTTTTTCTAAAGCTTCAGTATGAATACCAGCTTTAAAATTACAATTTGTTCCCCCATTAATAGAATTTACGTTCATACATTTTCCCCTATAATATTTTTATACTACACCAATTATCATAATACTTAAAAAAAAACTTTTTTGCTATTATATGAAGAAATATTAAGTTAAAATTTTTTATTTTAAATAAATCGTCAGTAATGAAGAAATTCACTACTGACGATAGTTATATATTATGTCCTCTATTATAAATTACATTTCGTCATTACCCAATGATTGATATCCGGATTTATGAGATTTTAATAACACTCCGCGTTTTGAAGATTTTATAAATTCAATCATTTTTTCGATATATTCATTCATTGGAATTTCTGCTTGAATTTTTTCAATTGCTTGAGAGGTGTTATATTCTTCAGAAATTAATAATTTAAACGCATCATTTACTGCAGTTCTAATTTCTTGAGAAATTCCTCTTCTTTTCATAGCTATAACATTTAATCCTCTTGGAACAGGAGGTCTACCTTCACCTTTTGAATATGGTAAAATGTCTTGTCTTGAAGCAGAGAAACCGCTGATAATAGCCATTTCACCGATTCTGATATTTTGATGAAATACGCTCATTCCACCTACGAACGCTCCAAATCCAACATGAACATGCCCACCTAAAGTTACTAAATTCGCCAAAATAACTTGATCTTCTAAAACACAATTGTGTGCAACATGAGCTCCTACCATGATTAAACATTTATTACCAATTCTTGTTGTATAATCTCCACAAGCAGCGCCTCTGTGAATTGTTACATTTTCCTTTATAATCGTTCCATCACCGATGACAACTTTAGTTTCTTCACCTTTATATCCTAAATCTTGAGGTTCAGAGCCTATTGTTGAAAATGGAGAAATTGTACAATTTTCACCTATTTCTGCATATTCAATATATGCATTTGCAATTACTCGAGTACCTTTTCCAATTTTTACATTTTTTCCGATAACAACATTTGGTCCAATCGTTACACCTTCCGCTATTTGCGCAGTTGAATCAATTACTGCTGACGGATGTATATTGGCTTTTTCTAATACCATTGAATCATTACTCATTTCATCACTCCTGTTTTTCTTATTTTACATATTAAAGTATAGTATAAAAAATCAAAAAACTTGAAAATCATTATATTATCTTAATATTAAATAAATTTTTTTATAAGAAAAGTTCGAAAAATTATCATTTTTCGAACTTTTCCACATATACAATACTTAAGATTTAATTCAAAATTTTCTCTAATACTTCAGGAGTTATTTTAGGTTCATGAGAAAATATTTGCTTATCATGGCTATCTGTCCCACCTGTTAAAAACATATCATTTTTATACGCAAAATCTTCATACTGTCGACGAATTGCTTTATATGTAGTTTCAGCATCCTCTGCAGAACCGTTTTTTTCTCCGATTTTTTTAAGTCTTGATGGCGTATATTGATGATTTGCTTCAATACCTTTAACTCCAATTTTTTTAAGGTTCATAAGGAAATCATCACCAATATATTTTCCAAAACTTTTTATCGGATGAGTTAAAGAAGCATGACCATTATTTTGTACAATTTTATCAACAACAGTTTCAACCGGAAGCAAATACTTCGCTGAGAATTCTTTCATTTCTTTAACATTAGGCTCCTTGCCTATCATTTTATAATAATATTTTATAGCATGTTTTATAGCGACGGTTCCACTTATATCATCAATACTACTTCTTCCCTCTTTACCATGAGATTTATAATAATCTTTTTCATAATTTACTATTTCATCATAAGTTACATTTTTATTAAATTCTTTATTCTTTTCTGCTATAAATTCGTTAATAATAGTTTTTCGTTTATCTTTTAAATCCTTCAATAAATCTGCAATTCCTTTATCAAAAGGATTTAATGCCAATCCTGTAATATCATGTTTGACATCACCATTCTTAACACTAAATTCACATCCACTTACAAATTTTAAGTTTTTATATTTTTCAGGATCTTTTGCAATAATTTTAACAATTTCTTTACAACCATCAATACTATCATGATCAGTAAGCGCAATCATAAATGGTGGTAAACCGTCTTTATGCTTTTGTGCTGCAACTTTATCTGCATATTTTCTTGCGCATTCTAAAAATTCTTCAGGCGTTGCTTTGCCATCTGAAAAATTTGAATGAGTATGTAAAGAGACTCTAAAATTACCATCTATTGCATTTTTGTAAAATTCTTCTAAAGGTTTTGATTCAACTGTTTGTAAACCAGCTTGAAAATCTGTACGCTTGTATTTTTTAATCAAATCTGAAAATTCATCTTTGCCAACAATACTTTTTAAATCTTTTAAACTTACATTAATTCCTTCTGAAGCAAGCGTTTGTTGAAGTTCATTTTTAAAAGGCTTATCAAAAATTTTATGAGTTCTTTTATGTCTTATAATGAAAAACGCAGCAGCACCAGTTGCCAATACTCCACCAGCAACAGCATAACCAAAAGCTTCTTTTTTATGCAATGGTTTAGCTTCATTGTTTTCCCCTTTGTAACTATTTATTGTTGAAATGTTTGTTGTAATTTTACTGATTGGTAATAATTTCATACACACATCCTCCTTTAAAAGTCTACCCGAGATGTATGTATATTTTAAACTATAAAAACCTTTTTTGCAACCTTAATTTCAAAATTGTATACAATTTTTTAAGAAAAATGTTTTTCTACAATAGCACAAATTATATGGCAAATCATCATATAAGTTTCTTGAATTTGAGGAACGCTTTGAGTCGGTATTTTAAAAATATAATCACACAAACCTTCTATTTTACAAGTATTTTCTCCTGTAAAGCCTATTGTAATACACCCTTTTTGTTTTGCAACTTCAAGAGCTTTTACAATATTTTCAGAATTTCCAGATGTTGAAAGGGCAATAAAAATATCTTCTTTTCGACCTAATGCTTCAATTTGTCTTGAAAAAATATTTTTATACTCTGTATCATTTGCAATAGCTGTTACAACTGCAGAATTCGCACTCAACGCAATTGCACTTAAAGCTTTACGCACAACAAACATTTTTGCAATAAATTCGCCGGCTATATGTTGCGCATCATTTGCTGAACCACCATTTCCAGCTATTAAAACCTTATTATCAGTTTCATAACATTTTATAATTTTTTCGGCAACATTATCAATTTGAAGAAGAAAATCTTTATCTGATAATATTTTTTGTTTAATTTCAATTGAATCTTTTATATATTTAACTTTATCCATAAAAATTTTACCTTTAACACAAGTGTTTCAACGAAGTTTCTACTAAATTTTTAGCGATTTCTAATGCCTTATCAAAAATTTCTTTATTCTCAAAAAAATCATTTCGCGAAGTATATTCTTTAACAATTTTTCGGGCATAAGAGCCTATTGCAACACCATTCATTGGAACTTCACAAAGTTTTGCTAATTCTGTTGTTTTCTCATTTGTACCGCCTGATGCAATGACATAAGCATCTAAATTCGCACCTAAAAATAAATCTGCAGTTGCAACTGCTTGTAAAGTCGACTTATAACTATTTTTACCGCCTGACATTGGAATACCATCAGCTTGTATAATCGTTTCATAAGGCTTTCTTATACTTAGCAATTGTTTGACTGTATCAATTAATTTTTCATCACCCAAAACTGAACGATTTATGCTAATACTCAATATTCCCGTAAACATTTCATTAATCTGTTTCCAACGATTAAAATAATCTTCATCGTCATTTCCTGCAACGTGAAGTTCAATACAATCCAGCCCTTTTGTAATCAATGGCGGTAAAAGTTCTTCTAAATCAGTAGGTTTTTGTACTAACGAAATACATTCTTGCGGACAAATTTCAACACATTTTTTGCAGCCAATACATTTTTTCGTGTTTACTTCTGATTTATTTTCTGAAATTTCAATAGCTTGCTGTAAACATAAATCCTTACATTGACCACATTTTATACAATTTTGCTCATCAATTTGAGCTTTACAAAAATGTTGATCACTTTCAACCCCGACACTTATACATAAATACGCAGAATTTTCTTTTCCAACACGCTTAAGCCCTTTTTTTGCAGCATCAATAACTTTTTCATTTGCACATATATCAAAAAAACTACATCCGGCTTGAGAATAAAGAGCTGTCAGTTTTTCTATCTCATCAACATCTTCATTTCCTGCACCGCAAATCAATTTAAAACATTTATTATCCTTTAAAATATCTGTCAACATACTATTTTATTTTAACCTCGCTTAAATTTTTTACAGTGTACTTACTAAATTTTTGCAAATCTTCTAAATCAACCTGACCGGTACTAACCAAGATTGAACCTTTTAATTTTGCGTTCTCAGCCATCATAGCATCCATTGGAGCATCACCTATTACAATCGTACTTTCAGGGTTTGCTTGTAATTTTTCGATTGCAAGCAACGCAGGTTTGCCAGTTTTTTTCTCATACTCACAACTATCCTTGCCAATAACACATTCAAAACAATCATCAATTTTTAAAATCTTTAAAATTTCCAAAGTATGCGCATACGAATCAGAAGTTACAACTGCTAATTTTGCACCTTTAGATTTTAAATTTTTGATAAATTCTTCTGAATATTCAATAAAATCAACATACTTTTCCATTTGTGACATAAATTCATGGTGAACATCATCAAACAAATCAGACATTGTTTTAAAATCAGTGATAATATCATATTTTTTTAAATACTTTACCATAAATTCAATAACATCAGTTCGTGACAAAGTGCCGACTGGACCGTTTTTAATAAGCCTGCAAATTTTCGGATTATGTCCTATTGCAAAACATAAATCTTCAAAGCAATTATTACTTAAATTAAACTTCTTTATAATAGCCTCAACTCTTTTTTCTGCCAATTTTCCCCAATACAAATGATCGTTCTGAAAAGTTCCATCCTTATCTAACAACACTGTATCAATACTCTTTAGTTCCCAATCTTTTGTATAAAAATTTAACATTTAAAAATTTCTTCCTCTCTTACTGAAAATATTTTAGCAAAATTATAAAACAGATGTAAAGCGTTTTTTAGTAAAACTTAATATGATTTTTTATTATCATCATGTTTATGCTACAATCTTATAAAGTAGTTTTTTAGAGAGGGAAGAGTATGAAATTAAACGCAACTAGCGCACAAAATTCTTTTAAATACAGTTGGTTACTATCAAGAATTTTTCCGTATTTAAAACCATATTTATTTAGAATTTTTTTAGGATTTTTAATTGCAATTCCTTTAGGCTTATTAGATGGCGTTACGGCTTTTGCGCTTAAGCCTTACATGGACTATGTTATTGGAGGCAAATCTTTTGATTTCAGCATAATGGGACATGCTTTTAGCGTTTCAAGTATCCAAATGGCAATAATTTTACCACTAGGTGTTGTATTGTTTGCAGCGACCCAAGGTGTCTTGAGATACTTGAATGATTACATTTCAACTTGGTCAAGCCAAAAAATTACAAATGATGTTAAAATCAGCCTTTTTCATAAATTAATAAATATGCACCCACAATTTTTCGATGAAAATTCTTCTGGTGTCATAATTCAAAGATATATGTCTGACCCTCAAGTTGCAGCAACGGGAATTGTTGACCAAATAAAAACAATTACAACAAGCGTTTTCGGAGCTTTAGGCTTAATTGCTGTTATGCTTTACAGTTCTTGGAGATTAGCTTTTGTTGGAGTTTTAGTTTTATGCATAGCATTTATTCCTGTAGCACTTATTAGAAAACGTATTAAAAATGCTTCTAATAAAACAATGGTTATAGGTGGTAATTTAACAACAAGCATAAATGAAACTTACAGCGGGAATAAAGTCATAGCAGCTTATGAATTACAAGATAGACAAGAAAAATATTTCATAAATCAAACCTGGGAAGGGTTTAACGTTGCGATGTCATTGGTAAAACGTTCTGCGTGGATGTCACCTTTAATGTATTTAATTGCATCACTTGGCATAGCTTTCGTTTTAGGTTATGGAACATATCTAATAAATACAAATCACATGACCGCAGGCTCTTTTGCATCTTTTGTAACATCATTACTTTTACTTTACAAACCAGTCAAAACACTCGGAAACACTTTGACAAATATACAAAACTTGTTTGTAGCATTAGGTCGAGTTTTTGAATTATTTGATATTGATACCAATATAAAAGATTGCGAAAACCCAATAGAATTAAAAGGTTTAGAAAATGGCATCACCTTTGAAAATGTATCTTTTGAATATGTTCAAGGTCAACCGGTACTAAAAAATATCAACCTTAATATCAGAAAAAATGAAACAATTGCGATTGTAGGAAATTCCGGTGGCGGAAAATCAACTCTCGTAAATTTATTACCAAGATTTTATGACGTAACTTCAGGCAGCATAAAAATTGACGACAATGATATTAGAAAATATTCTTTGAAATCATTAAGACATAATATTTCTATGGTTTTTCAAGATAACTTCTTATTCACAGGCTCTATAAAAGAAAATATTATGATGGGCAAACCTGAAGCAACATTAACAGAATTAGAAACCGCAATTGCATCTGCTCATTTAGAAGAAGTTATAAATGAATTGCCACAAAAATCGGATACCTTGCTTGGAGAACGTGGATTAACTTTATCAGGTGGTCAAAGACAACGTGTCGCAATAGCACGTGCAATGCTAAGAAATGCACCTATCGTAATTTTGGATGAAGCAACATCTGCACTTGACAATGAATCCGAAACCATTGTTCAAAAAGCTATGGACAATTTAGTTCAAAATAAAACCGTATTTATAATTGCACATAGACTTTCAACAATTAAAAATGCTGATAGAATTGCAGTTATTAATGATGGAGAATTAGTCGAACTTGGCACTCATGAAGAATTATTAAATATTGAAAATGGACATTACAAAGTTCTTTATGAAATGCAATTCAAAAAACAAGCTCAATCAAGTTTAGTTTAAAAATATAGATTGTATTTTTTATAAAAAGTGATATCATAATAGTATAAGAAGAAGGATTTTTATATGACAATTTCCCCAATAGATACATCACTTTATCCTGGCTTAATTGAAAGTGTTATTACAATGCCGGCAAAAGGCAGCTTATCTCATTCAGTTACGCCTATAGAAAGTAATGACGATTTTTCGGAACCGGTTGATTTAAGCAGTTATTACTCTAATATTGCAAATCAAGACCTATTTGCCGCTGTAGCTAACAATGTGGCAGAATCAGCACAAGCGCTAGATAATGCAATGTTAACAGCACTTGAGAACGGAATGGGTGTTCAAGATGCAGTAAATATTAATTGTGCACTTAACGCTTATAAAGCTAACTGCACTGTCGCTAAATCAACTTTTGAATTGAAAATTTAAATATTTTTAGCGCAAAAATCGCTTATAGGACAATTCTCACAATCAGGCTTGAGCGGCTTACAAACATTTTGTCCATGAGTAACCATTAATGTATTTATATCCAACCAATATTTTTGAGGTAATTTTTCTCGAAGAACAAATTCTGTTTCCTCTGGAGTTTTTGTATTTACATAACCTAGTCTGTTGAAAATTCTATGCACATGAACATCAACACAAATTGCAGGAATACCATAACCTTTTGCCAATACAAGATTTGCTGTCTTTCTTCCAACTCCTTTAAATTTTATTAAATCTTCAATCGTATTTGGAACAATTCCATTAAACTCTTCATCAATAATCTTTGAAAATTCTATAATTTGCTTTGCTTTATTTTCATAAAACCCGACCGGATAAATCGCATTTTTTAAATCTTCAACTGAAACATTTTTCATCCTGTTAGGAGTTTTTGCAAGCTCCAACATTCTTAAAGTCGCCGGATATGTTGTTCTATCATTTGTACGCAAACTTAAAATGCAACCAATTAAAACAAGGTAAGGATCTTTAAAATTCTCCATCAATTTTACAAAATCACTTCGTTTTTGATTTGCATTCTTTAAAGAATTAACAATTTTGTCTATCATAATTAAACAAAATCCTTTTTTTATTACATCTTTTCAGGTGCATTCACTGCCAAAATATCAAGAGCATTTTTCAATGTAATTTTAATTGCTACAACCAAAGCCAAGCGCGCTGACATCAATTCTTTATCTTCACAAATTACACGATTTGAATTATAGAAAGAATGAAATTCTGCAGCAAGTTCTTGAACATACCGACAAATAGTATATACCGTTCTATTTTGCGCTGATAAAACGATTACAGACTTAAATTCTTCTAATTTCAAGATTAAAGATTTTGCAGTATCCACAGCTTTTAAAGCAAGATTTTTATCAAAATTTTCTATCAAATTATCTAATTCATTCGATGTCATTGGAGCAGCTGTTGTTTCTCCTGTTTGTGGATTTAATTTTTCACTAACGGCATTTCTTAAAATTGAACAAACCCGCGCATAAGCATATTGAACATAAAATACAGGGTTTTCATCTGTTGAACGTTTTGCGAGCTCAATATCAAAATCTAAAGTCATATCAATATTTCTCATTTCCATCCAATATCTTGTCGCATCAACACCAACTTCTTCAATCAAATCATCCAAAGTTACCATGTTTTTACGTTTACCCATACGAACTTCTTCTCCATTAATAACAAGATTAACGAGTTGACCTAAAAGAATTTCTAATTTATTAGAATCATATCCCAACGCTTCCAAAGAGGCTTTTACTCTTGCAACATAACCATGATGATCAGCACCCCAAATATTTATTAATCTATCGTAACCGCGTTTCAATTTGTCTACATGGTATGCAATATCCGCTGTTAAATAAGTATTTGACCCATCAGCTTTTTTAATAACCCTATCTTGATCATCACCGAATTCAGAAGATTTAAACCACATAGCACCTTCTTTTTCGTAGAGCATACCTTTTGACATCAATTCTTTATAACTATTTTCAACTTTTCCTGAATTATGTAAATCTAATTCCGAATAAAAATTATCAAAATAAACTCTAAAATTTTCTAACAAAGCTTTTTGACAAGCTTCCATTTCTTTTTTCGCAAAATCAGAAAAAATCTTAACATCAAGACTATCAACATCCGCGCCATTTTTAACATCGGCAATTTTAAGCTCTAAAAACTTTTTAGCAACAGGTATTAAATAATCTCCAGGATAATAATTTTTTCTTTCAACTTCATCACTTGGGAAATCGACCTTTTCGCCCAATTCTTGTTTTACTCTTATTTTTAAAGAATTACCCAATTTTTGGATTTGGCTACCGGCATCATTTATATAAAATTCCTGATAAACTTCATGCCCATAAAATTTTAACAAATTTGCTAAAGCACTACCCATTGCAGCCCAACGACCATGTCCAATATGGAAAGGCCCTGTCGGATTTGCTGATACATATTCTAACAAGATTTTTTCAACAGCAACATTTTGAGGACGACCATAATCTTCTTTTTTTGATAAAATTTCAGCAATTGTTTCTGCTAAAAGCATATTATCAATTTTAAAATTAATAAAACCACCTACTACAGAAACAGAATAATTTTTATTCGAAAGATTTTTTAATATCTCATTCGCGATAATTGGAGGAGCAATTTTTGCTGAACGAGCTAAAGATGATACATTAACCGCAAAATCACCAAATTCTGCATTTTTAGGCTTTTCAATAGTCAATGTTCCTGAATTATATTCAGTCATTTGCCCAAGTTTGTTTTCACTAATACATTTTAATATTGCATTTTCAACTTCTTTTAGAAAAAAATCTTTTAACATTCAATCACCTCGTCATAATTCAATTTATTAGAATTATAAAACAAACACGCTCAAATAAAAATATAATAGCAAAAAGAGTCAAAGTTTTATTTTTCAACTACTTCTGTCATTTTATTGAAACAAATTTAATTGAGGAGTTAAACCTTCAACATCAATTTCGCTTGAAGCACGTCTTGTTGCAAGATTTTTAGAAAAATCCTTTTGTAGTTTTTTCATCAATTCACTTGAACGCTCAATAACCGAATTTGGCAATCCTGCCATTTTTGCGACTTGTATACCATAACTTTTACTTGCACCACCTTGCACGATTTTTCGTAAAAATTCAATTTCACCATTTTCCTCTGTTACAGTTATTCTGTAATTCTTTATTTGCGGATAAGTTTTTGTCATTACATTTAATTCATGATAATGCGTTGCAAAAATACATCTTGAGTGCAAATTTGTTGCAATATATTCCGCAACAGACCACGCAATGGCAACACCATCATAAGTACTTGTTCCTCGACCTATTTCGTCAATTAATATCAAACTCTTATTTGTTGCAGAATTCAAAATGTAAGCAGTTTCCGACATTTCTACCATAAAAGTTGATTGTCCTAAAGTCAAATCATCACTTGCACCTACGCGCGTAAATATTTTATCAATAATACCAATCCTTGCGCTATCTGCCGGCACAAAAGAACCTATTTGAGCAAGAATTGCTATTAACGCATTTTGACGCATATAAGTCGATTTACCAGCCATATTAGGCCCTGTTAAAATCATAAATTGAGTTTGTTCAACAACATCTCCATCATATTCTAAATCTAAGTCATTCGCGACATAAGTTCCCAATGGTAAAATTTTCTCTAAAACCGGATGACGCCCATTTTTTACAACAAAATCTCGACTTTCATCAATAATAGGACAAACATAATTTTGCTCTATTGCTACCCCTGCAAAAGAATTTAAAACATCAATAATAGAAACACTTTGAGCAACCTCACGAATTATAGACACGAATTCTTTTGAATATTCTCTAAAATCACAAAACAATTTATACTCAATATCATTAGCTTTAAACTGAGCATTTAAAACTTCATCTTCATGCTTTTTTAACTCATCTGTTATAAATCTTTCACCACCGGTTAAAGTTTGTTTTCTTATATAATTAGAAGGAATTTTTCCTAAATTAGAATTTGTAACCTCAATATAATAGCCAAAAACCTTATTATAACCAACTTTTAAAGCTGTTATACCAGTTTTTTCTTTTTCCGTTTCTTCAAAATTTCTAAGCCACTCTGTACCATTAACCATTAAATTTCTTAGGTAATCCAAATCTTTATTTACACCAGATTTGATAACACCACCATCTTTTATAAGATTTGGAGCTTCTTCACTTATAGTTCTATCAATCAACTCTGCATAATTCATCAAATCTTTAATTTTTGATTTAACTTCATCAAAAACATTCAACCCCATTAAATCTGAAATTTTTATCAAATCTGGCAAATTGTACAAAGAAGTTTTAAGACTCAAAAAGTCTCTAGGATTTGCCGTTGTATTACTCAAACGAGTAGAAAGCCTTTGTATATCATAAATGTTATGTAACAATGTTTCCAAGCTACCTCTATGATTTTGGTTTTCAATTATTAGCTTTACCTGCTCTTGACGCTCTTTAATTTTATTAATATTTTTTAAAGGTTGACAAATCCAAGTTTTTAAAAGCCTTGCTCCCATATTAGTAATGGTTTTATCAATAGCCCAAAGCAAAGAACCATAGCGGTTTTTCTCTCGCAAAGTTTCAGTCAGTTCTAGATTTTTTCTTGTATGAGTATCTATTGCTACATAATCCGACAATTCATAAAGCTCAATTCTTTCAAATTTAGGAAAACCATCCTTCATATTTTCCCATACATAAGCCAATAATGCCGCTGCAGCACGATATGAAATTGAGTGTTCTTTATAACCCAACACCTCAAGACTACTTAACTTAAAAACGCTTTTTAAATTATTTTGTGCGAAATTGTTGTCAAAAACTTTTGCAGGAATTTTTGCGCAATTATAAAGGTTTATAATTTCATCCGGTAAATTTACACTTTCTTCAGGTACAATTTGAAAAGCTTCTAATTTAAGCGTTTTAGCAGGCGCAATTACTTCTGAAGGTTGAATTCTTGCTAATTCCGTTAACACAGTTTCATAAGATAATGTAGCTGCTTTAAACTCCCCGGTTGAAATATCCGCGTATGCAAAACCCCATTTTTTATTTTCTTCAAAAATTGCACATATATAATTATTGCTTTTTTGATTCAAAAACTTACTTTCAATCAATGTTCCAGGAGTAATAATTCTAACAACTCCACGTTCTACAATCCCTTTCGCAAATTTAGGATCTTCCAATTGTTCACATATTGCAACTTTAATGTCTTTATTTACTAATTTTTCTAAATACCCTTCAAGAGCTTTAACCGGAATCCCCGCAAGAGGAATTCTCCCTAATTTTGCACCGCAATCTCTTCCTGTAAGAGTGATTTCAAGTTCTTTTGACATCAAAACCGCATCTTCAAAAAAAGTTTCGTAAAAATCTCCCATTCTATATAACAACAACGTACCGGGATTTTCTTTTTTTAATTCCAAATATCTTTGCATTGCAGGAGTAGCATCTTCAATCAGAACATCCTGCGTATTTACCATATTAATATTAATCTTATCCATAAAATAATTTTACAAAAGAGAACATTTGCGTGCAAGTATAAATAATAAATCTTTACTTTTTATTCCTTTATATAAAATTTAACTTTACAAAACTTAATGTTTTGCAAAAATTTAGCAATTATTTAAAATAAAAATACTTTATATATATAAGAGCACAACATCGTAAATACTATAACCAATAAGGAGAAATTGCATGGCACGAGTTTTAATTTCTATGCCCGAAAGTTTTTTAGGCAAAATTGATGAAGTAGCAAATTATGAAAGTCGTTCACGTTCTGAATTAATTCGTGAAGCTTTAAGAAGTTATATTACAAAAAGCCAAGTTCGAAAAAACACTTTAGCTGACAGAAACGCACAAGTTTTAGAAGCGTTATTAGGCTAAGAAACTCAAGCGCGGAGCTTTAAGTGACTCCGCGCAAGAAATCGGCAACTTAATAAGGTATATACTCCCAAAAACATTAAACGAGTGATTAAGAGAAGAGAACAACCATTGGAATTCTGTACTAAAAAAAGAATTCCTTTTTTTTTATAATAAAAGTTCTTAACTTTTCAATCTTTATTGATTCAAATAATCAACAATAGCTTTTAATGCCAAATTGTAACTATTTTCTCCAAAACCGGAAATCATTCCTATACAAACAGCACTTAACAATGATTTTTGTCTGAAATCTTCACGTGCTTGAATATTTGTCATGTGAATTTCAACCGTAGGAATCTCAACCGCAGAAATTGCATCCCTTATAACAACACTTGTATGAGTATAACCTCCAGCATTTAGCAATATTCCATCAAATACACCTTTTGCTTGTTGAATTTTATCAACAATTTCGCCTTCTATATTACTTTGAAAAGTTTCTAGTTCTACATTTAGAGATTCCGCAAAATTAATTAAAGAATTTTCTATTTCTTTTAAAGTTTTACAACCATATTTTTCAATTTCGCGTGTTCCCAACAAATTTAAATTCGCCCCGTTTATTAATAAAATTTTCATCTTGACCTCATAAAATTTACATTTAATAAACTTTATTATACAATACACAATGAGGTTTTAAAAGATTAAGAGGTAAAAATTATGAATAAACGTTGGTATGATAATGACCCAATTCTAAAAGAAGCTTTAGAACTTTTAAGATTACAACCTGATTCTACAAAAAATGAAGCTGCTGATTTTATGTTGCAATTACAAGAACAAGTTGCGGCTGATGTTATAGAACATGTTTATGAAATTATTCAAACATATCAAGGCAAAGGCAACCGTTGGTATGATAATGACCCAATGATGCTAAAAGGAGTTGAGTTATTAAGAAATGCACCGGCAAATATTCAACGTAAAGCTGCATTGAAATTATTATTAGCACTTGAACAAAAAAGCTTTGAAGGGATTGATTTATAAATGAAAGATGTTCAAAATCAAACTGACACAAGAGGAGTTGAGATTCAAAAAGTTGGAATAAAAAATCTTGAAGTACCTTTAAATATTCAAAGAAAAGATAAAGAAAATATTGTTGTTTATGCATTGGCAACAGCCGGAGTTAGTTTACCTGAACACCATAAAGGCACACACATGTCGCGCTTTGTAGAAGTTTTAAACGAATGGAAAACAAAAAAACTTTTAGGTATTGATATCAAAGGTTGCGTTGAAGAAATAGTAAAAAAATTGAATGCACGCTCTGGTTTTGTAAAATTTGATTTTAAATACTTTTTAGATAAAAAATCTCCTGTAACAAAAATTTCTGCCCCAATGTGCTATGATTGCTCGTTTGAAGGTGTATTAGAAAATTTTGAAGAAGAAGATGAAGAATATCGCTTTTACCTAAGTGTCAAAGTTCCTGTTACAACGCTATGTCCTTGTTCAAAAGAAATTTCAGATTATGGCGCTCACAATCAAAGGACATTAGTTTCTGTAAAAATAACTTATGAAGAAAGTGAGCATATTTGGCTAGAAGATATCATTTCTAAAATTGAAGATTGCGCATCTTCAGGACTTTATTCATTACTTAAACGTCAAGATGAAAAATACGTAACTGAGCATGCTTATGACAATCCTAAATTTGTAGAAGATGTTTTAAGAGATGTCGTTGTTATGCTACGCAAAAATGATATTATAGATTCCTTCGAAGTAGAATGCGAATCTTTAGAAAGCATTCATAACCATTCAGCGTGGGCATATCAAATTGAATAATTATTTGAATGTAACAAATGTTTATTATATAATTGACTCACTAAAAGGGGATAATGATGAGAATTGAGGCAAAAAATTTAATAAAAATATATGGAGACCGAAGTGTTGTAAATGACATTTCCTTTTATATGGAAAAAGGCGAGGTTGTTTGTTTACTCGGTCCAAACGGCGCCGGTAAAACTACAACTTTTTATATGATTGTAGGCTTAGTAAAACCCAATAAAGGACAAGTTTTTATAGATGAAAAAGAGATTACATCTTGGCCAATGAATTTGCGCGCTAAAGCCGGAATTGGCTATTTACCGCAAGAAAATTCTATTTTTAGAAAATTAACTGTAGAAGATAATCTTAAACTCGTATTAGAGATGAATGACAAGCTTACTGTTAATGAAAAATCAAAAAAAATGGAAGAACTTCTAGAAGAATTTGGTATTGCTAAATTGCGTAACTATCCGGCAATAGCCTTATCAGGTGGCGAAAGACGACGTGTTGAAATTGCAAGAGCACTTGCTGCCAGTCCCGATTTTATGCTTTTAGATGAGCCTTTTGCCGGCATTGACCCGATAGCAATAGGTGATATCAAAGATAATATTCGTAAAATTTCTAAAGAAAAAGGCTTAGGGGTTTTAATCACAGACCATAATCCAAAAGCAACACTATCAATTACAGATAGAGCTTACGTAATCTTTGATGGAAAAATAAAAATACAAGGTAAAAGTACAGATGTCGCAAACGACCCTGTAGCAAAAGAATTCTATTTAGGTAAGGATTTCCGCTTATAATATGAAAAAAATTACTGTTTATGATAAATACATTTTTAACCAAGTTTTAATGACGACAATTGTTGCCATACTTTTATTTACAATAGTATGGATTGCACCGGAAATGTTATTAAACACGATAAAAAAAGTTTTATCGGGTGATATGACACTAAAAACCGGTATAATGGTTTTAGTATATGAAATACCTAAAATTTTGGGCAAAGCTTTTCCTGTTGGTCTATTATTAGGTTCTTTATTTACATTTGACAAGCTAAGCAAAGATTCCGAGCTCACAATTTTTCGTGCTGTTGGGATGTCTTTTTCTAGGATTCTATGCCCATTGCTGATATTAAGTTTTATAATAACATATTTATGCTTTATAACTTATGACAAATGGATACCTTATTCTTGCCAAAAACTTTACAATATAAAAGAACATTCAGTTTTGACTCAGTATATTTATGCACAGCGAGATTCAAACGATCACCCAAAACGAGCAGTGATTGTTTCAAGATTCTTTGATGGCGAAATGTCTGATGTTATTGTGATGAATTTTTCTGATAAAATTTACTCAGATTTACATGGTTTGGATAGTGTACTTGTCGCGGAAAAAGGTTATAAAGGAACGACAAAAAATGGCGAATCCTGCTGGAATTTAAATAATATTACATTTTATGATATTGATAATAATGGCATTTTTAATTTTGTAAAAAAATATGATAAAATGAACATTTTAGAAGGTGATGCCTCTGAAAATGCTTATGAATTAATGGTTAATTCAACAAAACGAGATAGAGATTTTACAAATGCGGAACTTAGAAGATATATTAAGCTTTTAAAACAAGAGCGAATGGATGAAGATTATCGTTTGATGCTTAACAAATATTTTCAAAGATTTTTCCATCCTTTTGTTTGTATTTTATTGGCAATTATGGGCTGCTTGCTTGGATTTTCAAAACCTAGAGAGCAACGACTTATCGGGTTTACAATAGCAATTGCTTGTATTTTTGGATATTATATTACATTGCCATTTTTCGATTTACTTGCAGAAAAGGGAGTTTTGCCACCCTTAATAACGGCTTCTTTACCACTTATCGCATTTTCTTGTGCAATAGTAGCATTTTATAAAAGTAGAGATTTATAATATGAAAAAAAAGTTTTTATTTTTAATAATTTTTACGATTTTTTTACTTCCGGTAGCTGCGGCTATCGCAAAACCTATTGATATTGAATTCAACAATGGAATTTATCATATTGTTTTAAGTGGGAACAAAATAAAAAAACAAATCCACTTTGTTTCATCAGCTAATCTAATAACGAACAAAACTGCGCATGAGAACTCAAAATCTTTACTTACAATCAATACCGGTTTTTTTGATCCTAAAAATCAAAAAACTATTTCATATATTGTCGATGATTATTCAACGATAGAAGATCCCAGATTTAATGAAAATTTATTGGCAAATCCTGTTTTAAGAGCAAATTTACCTAAAATTTTAAACCGTACTGAACTTAGAATTCTAGATTGTGATGGCAAATTAAAATATGACATAGCACCACATAATGCAGATTTAGATTTTATGTGCTCAATCAGAACATCTGCACAAGGCGGACCTCAACTTTTGCCTGAATTAAAAATGGAAGAAGAATTTTTTATTGTAAAAGATTCCGCAGGCAATATTACAAGAGAATCGTGTTCCGTATTGCATAAAGTTCCAAGAACTTTAGTCGGAATAAAATCAAACAAAGGAGAACAAGAACTACATATTTTTATAGTTACAAATCAAAATCCTCTTACAATCCCTGAATCTAGAGATTTGTGCGCAAGCTACGGACTGGAACAAGCAATGGCTTTTGATGGTGGAAGTTCAACCTCGCTTGATTATAAAGATATTCACGTTGTATCAACTCAAAAAAGTGGTGACACAGGACGTGCACTAAAATCTTTTTTAGTTATCAAAAAATAATTATCCTAATAAATTAAGTTTTCGACGCTTTAAAGGATCAAATTGTTCTTGCTTATTGTCAACAGTTTGTGTTTGATCGATTTGTTTTAACATATCTTGTAAATTCATTTTAGAAGATTTTTCAACAAGCTTTTCAATTTTTTCTCCTTCTTTGGCATCAATCCCTAATGATTGAGCTTTTTTAATTTCTTGAGGTCCGTCAATAATTCCATTATGATTCAAATCTATTGAACGCATACGAATTAATAAATTATAATCTGTCATTTCTAAACTCCTTAAATGATAATGCTTTAAATCTGGTAATATATATATCGGCATTTTTTTGAAAAACTTTAGGATTTAAACTAGAATTGTTACAATAATTTACATTTTGAATCCATTTTTGAGTAAAACAATTTGTCAGAATTATCCTCGTTATTTGTCATGCTGAACTCGTTTCAGCATCTCGCCAGCGTTGAACCTTTGCGCTAAGCAGGTTATTTATTTTAAACTTTTTATGCTATAATTTTTGTAATAAAAAACTAAACGAGGGGTGTATTAATGAAAATTGGGTTTAATCCTGCAATAAAAAATCAAAACTTGTACAGCGCAAAACGCAACACCAGCGAGCAAACTAGCATTTCTAATAACCAACTAGCGTTCAAAAAAGTCAATCAAAAATATTATGATATGGCAGAAAAGATGTATAAAGATTGGGGAAATATTACGACTGAATGGTATGATTTATTTTCATTTGATGTTGTTTTATTTAAAGAAATATCAAAACAAGATGCGATTGATACAATTCAAGCAATAAAAAAATTTGTAAGCAAGGGTAGTCTTGATGTTTATAATTTTGAATGTGAATATTATAAAAATCTCTAATCAAATAGCATGTTATTAAGTTTATTATTTTCTAAATTTCCAATACCTGTACCTAACATAGAACCGGTAACTCCAAACATTTTAGAACCGATTGCTCCACTATAACCTAATAATGTAATTGAACCTAAAAGATTTGTTGCAGATTTTGCGGTTGCTTCAAAAATATTTCCGCCATTTGCAACATCTGATAAAACATCTATGCCTTCGACTGCACCAAGAGCTAAAACACCCAATTTACAATTGCTTCCGCGGATTTGCTGATGTGTTTTATTTGTTAAAATTATTTGTTATTTGTCATGAGTCACTCGTTTCAGCATCTCACCGACGTAAAACCTTTACGTTAAGCAAATAATCGACCGGAGTTCTCCCCAGCTCACAGGTCAGATCCTGAAATAAATTCAGGATGACTTTAAAAAACTTGTACGCAACCACAAGTTTTTAGCAATAATTTGCATTAAGCTACAAAAAACTCCTCAAATTAGTAGTAAATTTACCCCAAAAATAGCCGAGTTGGATTATATATTTTTTAATTTGAAAGGTGTTTAATAATTGTATTAAATCTTTTTCATACTTCCAGCTATTCTTAATTCCAATGGATGCCTCAAGCATCCATTTTTTTTATTACTCAAATTTTGTGGCTAAAGTACAAAAAAATAGCACAAATTTGTAGTTATATGCAAATAATTAGACTTTTTTAAGCATATATACAATAAAATTATTAATTATTTTCTTCATAAAGCTTAATAATAAGATTTACAAAACCGTTTTTATTTGTTATACTACACTTGTGAATAGTTTCTTAAAAAAGAACGGCTCAAATTCCGTTCTTTTTTTATTAATGAAGGAGTGCTATGAAACAAGAAATTAACAGACACGAAATCATTGAAAAAATAACACCGTTAATAGAAAATACTGCGATGAGATTCAACATGGTGCCTGTTGAAATTGAATTTGTAAAAGAAAATCACCGTTGGTTTTTAAGAGTTTTTATTTATTCTTACGAAAAAGATGTGACTCTTGATGATTGCGAAAAAATTACACGTAGCATGAATGATTTTCTATCAGAAATTATTCCAGTTAAATATTATTTAGAAGTTTCATCTCCCGGTTTAGAAAGAAAATTCAAGTCTAATAAAGAATTTTTAATATTCAAAGGGCGCAGAATTAGTCTTAAACTCAAAAATAACTTAGAAGGTGAAACAGAAAAAATCTTTAAAGGTGAAATTCTTGATTGGGATGATAATTATGGGCTAAAATTCTTCAGATTTGATGATGGGCAAGAATTATTAATACCAAAAGAAAATATTCAATCAGCGAAATTATACATAGATTAAAAGGAGATATTTATTATGATTAAAATTGGAACAGCTCTTTTTGAAGCTTGTGAAGAACTTGAAAGAGAACGCGGAATTTCTAAAGATGTTCTTATTGCCTCATTATGTGATGCTATGGTTGCAGCATACAAGAAACACATGCACGTAAAAGAAGCTGCAAATATTGAAGCTATTTTAGATGAACAAACCGGTGAAATTGGTGTCTTTAGTACAAAAGTTGTTGTTAAAGAGGTTGAAGATCCTGAACTACAAATTTCTCTAGAAGATGCTAAAGAAATTGATGATGAAGTTGAAGTTGATGATGAAGTTAAAATTGAAGTTACTCCTGATCAGTTTGGTAGAATTGCTGCACAAGCTGCAAAACAAGTAATTACTCAAAGAATCAGAGATGCTGAAAGAAATAACATACTGAACGAATTCCTTGAAAAGAAAGGTACTCTTGTTACGGGTATTATTCAAAGAGTAGAAAATCGCAACGTCATTGTAAACATTGGTAAAACTGACGCAATCATGCCTCAACGCGAACAAATTCCTAGAGAATACTACAAACCTGGCAATAGAATTAGAGTTTTCGTTCTCAATGTAAAAGAAACAAACAGATTACCTCAAGTAATCGTTTCACATGCTCACGCTGAAATAGTTAGAGAACTTTTTGAATTAGAAGTTCCTGAAATTGAAGATGGAATTGTTGAAATTAAATCTATTGCCCGTGAAGCTGGATTTAGAACAAAATTAGCGGTTTGGTCAAATGATCCTGAAGTCGATTCTGTTGGCGCTTGTATCGGACCTAGAGGTTCAAGAATTCAAACTATTGTTGGCGAATTAAAAAATGAAAAAATTGATATCGTAAGATGGTCACCAGACCCTGTAGAATACATTGTTAATGCTATTTCTCCAGCTAGAGTTGTGTCAGTTGATATTATGACAGATGATGAAGAAACAAAAGATGCATTAGTTGTTGTACAAGATGACCAACTTTCTTTAGCAATTGGTCGTGAAGGTCAAAATGTTCGTTTAGCGCATAGATTAACAGGTTGGAAAATTGACATCAAGAGCGTTTCTCAGATGGAGAATGAAGAAGCTTCAAAGATATCAAATTATGATTATGAACAAGAAGAACAAGAAGAACGCGTTGTTGATTCTGAAGAAATTCAAGAAGAAATTGAAGAAGAAATGAATCAACAAGCCTATGATGAGGAAGATTTAGCACAAGAAGATTCTGAATCTAATGAAGATTATTCTGAAGAAGTATAATTTTTTTAAAATATAAAACAAATCAAGGGCGGATTGCCATTTTTATGACAATCCGCCCTCGAGTTATACAAAATTAATCTATAAATTTCATTGTCAAATTTATATTAATAATGTATGATAGAATAATATGGGAGAGAATAATGGATTTTTATTCAGATTTTTTATTTAGAATTGTAGCAGCTTTAGCCTTGGGGTTTTTAATCGGATTAGAGCGAGAATTAACAAATAAATATGCAGGTTTAAGAACTCATATATTGGTGTGTTTAGGAGCGTGTATTTTTACAATTGTTTCTATATATGGATTTCCCACTTTTGCAGAAGGCGATAACGTTGATATAAATCAAGCAACTGGAATAAGAGATACTGCGAGAGTTGCCGCACAAATAGTCACAGGGATTGGTTTTATTGGTGCCGGTACGGTTTTAAGAAATGGCCCGATAATCATAGGTTTAACAACTGCTGCGACTTTATGGATTAGCGCAAGTATCGGCATGACTTGCGGAGTTGGAATGTATGATATAGCTTTTTATGCAACATTATTCAGTGTTGCTGTTTTAACTTTAATTAGAATTTTTGAAAGAAAATTTATTCCAACAAGTGTAAAACGCACAAAGAAAATTAAAATGATTATTTATTGTAATGCGGACAATGTTGAAAACATCCAAGATTATATTAATGAAAATATTGAAAACACTGAAGAACTTTCTGTAAAAAAACTTATAGAAAATCCTGAAAAAGTAAAACTTTCACTAAAGTTTGAAACTACAAGCAAAAAGATTATTGATGAAACTTACAAGAATTTGACTAAAATTTCAGCGCCAGATTCTATTACAATACAAGGTATAAATGAATAAATCTTCAAAATATAATTTAAAAAAAACAAAAAAACAAATTGCTCTTGAATATTTAAGAACTATTTTTCTTTCTATTGCAGCAGGTACTATCATTACCACGGCATTAGCATTTCACGCTAGAAACGTAATGATAAAAGATTTGTATACAAATTTTGATGAAGAAAAAATTTTAGATAAAGAACTTGCAGAAAAACTTTTAAACGATTCTAATTTAACAAAAGATTTAGCCACAAAAAAATATTCGATTTGTATTAATGTCGGTGAATTATATGAATCCGTTGGTGATTATAAAAAGGCTCAATATGCTTATGAAACAGCATTACACAAAACTAAGCCTAATAACTACAAAGCATATTATAAATTATTTAGAGTTTTAGTGGCGCAAGAAAATTTTCAAAAAGCAAATAGTTTATTAGATAATATCGATGATACGAATACTAAGCATTTGATAAAATTCAAAACAAAAGCTTATTTAAAAATGGGTGACAAGTATTATTCAATTTCTAAATTTCTCCAAGCGGCACACAGTTATGAAAAAGCTAATTATTATTACAATATGTTTTCAAAGAAAGATGAAATCATAACAAAATCAATCGAAAAAAGATTAGTAAATTCTTATGTCAAAACTAGTGATACGTTGGTAAAAAATGGGATGAATACTGATGCTGTAAGATTTTTGAAAAAAGCTGAGAAATATTCACCTAATAATAATGTAATTAAATACAAGCTAGCAATTGTTTTATCTGATTCTGATCCTGAAAAAGCAGTTGAATATTTTGACGAATTGCTTGATAAAATTCCACAAAAAATTGATAATGCACTAATCGGAAACACATTACTTAAAGCTGCAAATATTGCAGAGCTTGATGGTAGAACAACCCGAGCAAAGTATTATAGATATAAAATTCATTCTATTGACTTATTTTTAAACCAAAAAGTCGTATACAAAAATGATATAGACGTTGAATTAAAAAGTTATTCTTCAAAAAAAGTTTTGTTTACTTATCCGCTAAAAGCTGATTTCAAATTTTATAACAATTCTACAAATAATATTACAAATTTGTATGCAGATTTTGTACTACTAAATAATGAAAAGCCTGTTGAAACAGTATTTAAAGTAATTTCATCAAAAGATTCTCCATTACTTACTAATAGTGTCGCATCTGATGACATAAATGTTAAATTTAGAAAAAAAATCTTTACGCAAAGCGAATTGGGCAATTATTCTGTTGAAATTTATCTATATAAAGATAAAAAATATAAGACTTTGGTTTCGAAAATTAAAGTACCAACAAAGCGTAAAAATATTTTCTTTTACGAAATTCTAGAGTAAAATTATGATTCCATATATTTTAATAACATTTCCTCATCTTTTGTTAATTTAGATAACAATTTTTTGGTTATTAATTCTGCATGAACCTCATGAAAATAATTTTCGCATGCATATCCAGAGAGGTTATCAGCAATTTCACGATATTTTCCCGGTAGTTGTTTTAACATATATGATAATGAAGAAGGTTGTGTTAAATGCACACATTCGTGTACTATTTCATGAATTGGCGAGTTTGTTGAAGCTGAAGGATAAATAGAAGAACCTTTTTTATTAATACAATCAGAATGCAAAACAATAATTTTCTTATTTTTTATATTTGTAGCAAAACAGCTTTCCAAAATATTTTCACTTATAATTTCATCAGGTAATGGAAAATTTTTTGATTTTAAAAATTTCATAGCTTTTAAACATTTACGAGCAACGGATAAATCATTATCAAAAGTCGTTTCAACTCCCATTTCAGCTAGTTCATTTTTTATTTTCAAAACTTCAGAATTAGTATCCTTTTGAGCGACAATCTTACAAGCAGATGCCATCATACTTTCATATTTTGTATTAAGAGCCTTGAGGCTCTTTTCAATTGCTTTTGGTATATTTTGATTTTTAATAAGCTCGTCTATATCAAATTTCTCTAAAATTTTTTGCATAAAATCGTCAAAAATATTATTCAATATACTTCCTAAAATCAAAGCGAAATCATTTTTTTTATTTGCATTCTTTAAAAGATCACTATATTGATTTTTTTTGACACATTTTAAATCTTTTAATTGATTTGCAATATCAAAATTACGTTGTACGTATTGAGGAACTTTTGTCGCTTGAAAATTTGGATTAAAATAAAATTTTTGTTGAAAATCAAAATTTAAATTACTTACAAACATTCTTTTCTCCTTTACTAAAAATTTAAAACCTTCTAAAAAAATAATTTGCTAATTTAATTCATATCTTTAGAACAAAAAAGTTTTTAACAAGCTCAAGTAGCAAATCTTTTTTTTATTTGTTTTATAATATAAAAAAAGGAATAGCATAATGAAATTACAAGACGTTAAAAATTTACCAACAACACAAATAAAAACAATGGACAATACAAGTTTTAAATCACTAAAGAATCTTAATAAACTTGAACGAGAATTTTGGAATACAAGAAATCATGATACAAAAGAACTTGTTATAAAAATTGTTAATTCAAAAGATTCTTTTGATACAAAATGTTTAACTGTTTTAAGAAGCGGATTTTGGGATGAATTATTAAAAACACAAGATATTAATCTTATAAAAAAAGCTATTAAAAGAAAAGATTTGAATATAAATGTAACAAGTATTTATCCAGAAATTTATCCAAATGCCTTGTTCCGCGCCGCAGATTTTGGTAAAAATTTTTTAAAAGAATTTTTACAAAGAGAAGATATCAAATTTGAACAAAAAAATTTTTATGGCGACACCATTTTATCTATCGCGCAAAATCGAGATTGGAAAGAAATTGTAAAAATTATTAAAACCAAAATGAACATTTAAAAACATAAATTCTGTTATAAACTAAACGGGCACGACATTTGTTTCAAAAATATTTACAAAATCAAACTTATTAGTATCAAAAACGCCTTTATCAGTAATTTTTAATTCTGGAATAACAGGTAATGACAAGAAGCCAAGCGTCATAAATGCATCTTCTAAATCACAGCCCAATTCTTTTACACATTTATTAAGTTCTTCACTTTGCTTTATTACATACTTATAATCTCTATCAGAAATTAAACCTGCAATTGGCAAAGGTAAAATTGCCTTTACTTCCCCATTGTTTACAACAACTTTACCACCCTGAGCTTTTATTAAAGCTACAGTTGCCACATACATATCATAATCATTCGTTCCTACAACAATCATGTTATGCGAATCATGCGCAACTGTTGATGCAATTGCTCCAGATTTTAGTTTAAAACCTTTTACAAAACCTTTGCCAATATTATCAGTTGCTCTATGACGTTCTATCACGCAAATTTTTAATGTATCAGTATCAACATTGCTTATGGCATTACCACCTTCAATTTTAATTTTAGAATTCACGGATTTTGTTACTAATTGATGAGGAATAATTTGTATTGCACGAACCTCGTCGGTTTTAGCTTTGATTTTAAAATCCTCTTCAACAATCCATTTTACGTTTACAGAGCCACGCATTGAAGGCATTTCACCGACTTGAGGCTCGCATACCAATTTACCATTTTCTGCTATAATTTCACCATCTTTTATTACTAGTTCAGGTTTAAAACATTTCAAATCAGGTAAAATTAACAAATCAGCTTTGTATGCAGGAGCGATTGCGCCTAAATCTCGCAAACCAAAATATTCCGCAGTGTTTAAACTTGCACACTGAATAGCTTTTATAGGATTTACACCTGCTTCAACAGCACGTCGTACCATTCCGTTAATATGTTCTGATAAATCCTCTGGATGCCTATCATCAGTTACAAAAATACATTTTCTTGTGTTACATTCTTTTAGCACTGGTAACAATGCATCTAAATCCTTAGCCGCAGTTCCCTCTCGTATCATAAGATACATTCCCAAACGTAATTTTTCTATTGCTTCATTTGGATTCGTGCATTCATGGTCGGATTCTACGCCACTTGCAATATATGCGCATAAATCCTTGTTCGTTAACATTGGAGCGTGTCCATCTATACGTTTTTGACGAGATTTTGCAAGTTCTAATTTTGCCATAACATTTTTATCTAAATTCAAAACCCCAGGGAAATTCATTATTTCAGCAACACCTAAAACCCAAGGTTTATCTATCAATAAAGACAAGTCATAGCTATTTAAATCAAAACCAGATGTTTCAAATGGAGTTGCCGGAACGCAAGAAGGTAACATTGTATAAACATCCATTGGTAAGTCTTTTACAGCTTCGTGCATAAAACTTATACCATGCAAACCAAAAACATTAGAAATTTCGTGTGGGTCGATAATAGCTGTTGTCGTTCCAGATGGTACAACAAGCTTTGCAAATTCTTTTGGCAAAAGCATTGAACTTTCTAAATGAACATGGCCATCAATAAAAGCCGGACAAACGTATGCACCATTAATGTTAATTTCCTTTTTGCCGGAATAATTTTCACCAACACCGACAATTATACCATCCGCAATTGCAATGTCAGCTCTATGAATTTCTTCTGACAATACATTTACGACCTGCGCGTTTTTTATAACTAAATCAGCCGGTTCTAAACCACGTGCGACATTTATAATTTTTTCTTGTGACATAATTTTATCCTATTTTATTAAATAATTTCTGAAATATGCGGAACTAATTCGTGTAAATTACCACTATTTGTTACTTCATCAACATATTTTTTCAAAAGTTCTACGTCCGCTGACTTTAAAGATTTTGGCAACTTAATAGAGGAATTTGTTTTTGTTGCAACAAACCCCTTATTTAATTCTAAAAACTTCTCATACACATTTATCAAACGAGCAACATTTTCTTCAAAACAAAAATTTTGCCCCAAATAGTACTTCATATCTTTGGGAAATAATTCTACAAACTTTGACATATATTGAGTTTCAGAAACATTTTCTTCGTGATTATAAACACCACCATAACAAGTATTTGAAAGCAGTTTTTGTTCAGGCAAAGATTTTATATACATTGCCCACATTAGGCATCCTACATAAAACCCCAAATTGTTGTAAAACAAATCCAAAATCTTTTTATAATACATTTTGAATTTTAATTTGCGCTGAGATAGATTTTTGAATTTATTAATATCTAAGTAAATATATTCCATTGAACCTCGAAATGCCAAAATATATGGCCCAAAGCCCGGGTCAAATTCAACACCTTTTAAATCTGTTTCAGTCATCTATCGCACTCCTACTACAACTTATGATATTTTAATGTAATAAAAACTTTAAGTCAAATAAAAATGTATTTATCAAGAATTTTAGTTCAATTTAAAATCTTTTGTTAAATTTTGTAAACAAAATTTTAAAAAATGAAATTTTGATATTTTTTTTTACTTTATATATATGTAACAAGTAACAAAGGATATTAAATATGTTAATAGGTAATTCTGAAGAAAAACATGTTTTAGGTAGTTTATTAAGCACAAATAACAATAATCATAAAGGTGGATTAATCACCAACAATACATCATTGATTACAAATTGTTTCTCAACTTTATCATCAGGACTTGATACATGTAGCTTTCTTGGCGAACCATCTTTATCTACAATAATTGCAATTGGCGGAAATTATGAATCTGCCGGAGCAATAGCTTACAACGGTTCTGAATCTTGTGGTTCAGTCGCTTATTCTGGCGGTGGAGAAGCCTGTGGTTCTATAGCATCATCAACTTCAACTTCTTCTTGCGGTAGCTCTTGCAGTTTTAGTTGCTAACTTTTTGTTTAGAAATTTATTTATGTTATCATTAAACCAGCGAGGGTTTATGGATAACATTATAATTTCACCATCTATATTATCAGCAGATTTTATGAACTTAGAATCAGAGATTGATGCCGTAAAATTAGCTGGTGCAAACTGGATTCATATAGACGTTATGGATGGACATTTTGTACCGAATATTTCAATCGGCATACCTGTTGTTAAATCTATTCGAAAAAAATGTGTCATGTTTTTAGATACACATTTAATGATTGAAAACCCTTCAAAATACGTAAAAGATTTTGCAAACGCTGGCTCTGATTTAATAACATTTCATTATGAAGCCTGCATAAATGATGAAGAAGTTTTTGATACAATAAGGCTTATAAAAACTCTTAACAAAAAAGTAGGACTTTCTATAAAACCTGAAACCAAGCCGGAAGCAGTTTTTAAATTTCTATCTGAACTAGATTTAGTATTAATAATGACTGTAAATCCTGGCTTTGGCGGACAAGAATTTATCCATGATTGTGCGATGAAAATTCCAATAATAAAAGAAAAAGCTACTTCTAACCTAATAATTCAAGTGGATGGTGGAATAAACAATTTAACCTCAAAAATCTGTACATCCTTAGGGGCTAATTCTCTTGTCGCAGGAAGTTATATTTATAAAAGTAATGATTATCAAAAAGCGATTGAAACTCTGATTAAGTAATTTAATTTGTGTAACACCTTTTTATAAAAACAACAGCTTGCTCTTTTGTTAATATATCACCATTAATTTGAGCCTCTTTTAAATTCTTTATAATTAAACCTAATTCTTTTCCTGCAGGTATTTTTAAAATTTCCATAATTTCATTTCCATTCAATAACACTGGAAGAGGTTTTAATAATTCTTTATGAGAAAAATAAAACTCCTCAAGAGCATTTAAGCCATCAAGGTTTTTCTTAACTATCTCATCTGTGATTTCAACTCCTCGAGCCGACAATCGATCTGATTTTGCAATTATAATATTATCAATAAGATTTTCATTCATCTTTCTTACATAACGCATTTTAACCTTATCATTCAAGTCCGGCGCACATAATACACTTGATGGATACATGTGCTTTTTTATCATCAAAGAAACATATTCTATTTGTTTTTTTGAAAATTTATATTCTTTTAAAAATTTTTCTGAAAGTTTTGAACCAATTTCATCATGACCAATAAATCTATGACGCCCTGTTTCATCAATTGTCCAAGTAGAAAATTTACCAATATCATGCATAAAACCTGCTAATTTAAGATAATTTATACGAGGAAAGCCCCCAA
Source organism: uncultured Candidatus Melainabacteria bacterium (assembly GCA_934754655.1). GTDB lineage: Bacteria > Cyanobacteriota > Vampirovibrionia > Gastranaerophilales > Gastranaerophilaceae > CAG-196. The sequence continues at coordinate 134,819 of CAKVIC010000001.1, forward strand.
AATCAACACTATCAAGATGCTTTTTTTCTTCATCATTTGCTTTTTCATAAAATTTTTGAATAAAATTAACAGTTTCAATAGTATGCATAAATAAATTTAAATGATGATGAGCATTTGGAGGAACTTTTTTGAATTCTTTCACAAAAGGAAAAATTAATTCTAATATTTGTAATTCATCCATTAACAATAATGATTTTACTGCATATTTACCACCAAAAAGTTTCATTAATTCATAATTAATTCTTTCTTTTGCTGGAGATAAAACTAAATCACGATGCTTCATTAAGCATTTCTTTAAATCATGGGTCATTTCAAAGCCATTTAGCGCGTAAAATCTAAATGCACGTAAAATTCTTAAAGGATCTTCAATTAAATTTTCTTCTTTAATCAGATTTAACCTTCGTTTCTTAATATCCTCTAGCCCACCTGTAACGTCAATAATTTTTTCATTTAATATATCATAAGCAATAGCATTTATTGTAAAATCACGTCTTGTCAAATCTTCTTCTATTGATTTGCCAACAATTTCAGAAACATCAATATAATTAATTTTATCTTTTAAAACTACTCGAAAAATTTTATTGATTTCATCTAAAACAATAAATGTTGCATCAAATTCAACAGCAAGTTTTTGGGCGAAATTTTCTGCTCCCAAAACCGCAATATCCTTATCATGAGAGTAAATTTTATACATCAAAAAATCTCTAATAGACCCACCTACTAAATAACAAGGTGTTTTTAAGGTTTTAATTTTAGCTAATATTTTATCGTCCATTAAATTCATAAATAATATTTCCTAACGCAACAACAACGGCTGTTTCAGCTTTTAATATCAAATCACCTAATGTTATTAAACATAAATTTTTATCTTTGAAAAAATCGAATTCTTTTTGAGAAAAACCACCCTCTGGACCAATTATGACAAGGACATTTTCATTTTTTTCAATAGGATTTTCTATTAAATAATTTTTTAAACATAATTCACATGAACGTTCCGCCATAACCAAAACTTTATCAAAATTTTTGTCCAAAACATCTTCTAAAGAACTTGCCTCATAGCAAATTGGTACAATTGCGCGCTCACATTGCTTTGAAGCTTCATACATACATTTTTGCCATTTTTCGATTTTAGCTTCAATTACACTTTTTTTCAAAACACAATTTTCTGTTACTACAGGATAAATGCCTCGAACACCAAGTTCTGTAGCTTTTTCAATGATAAAATTCTGCGCATCACTTCTCAATGGACTTTGAGCTAAAAACAAATTAAAACCTAAATCCCGATTTGATTTATACTTATTCTTAATTTCGCATTTAATAATATTTTTAGAAATTTCAAAAATAACAGTTTCATATTGTATTTGATTTTCATCTATTAAAAGTAATTTTTCACCAACTTTTGCTCTTAAAGATTTTGAAATATGGTTAAAATTTTCTTTATCATCAATTATTATTTCATTATTGTTAATGTTATTAGATTTTACAAAAAAGTGTGGCATTAGATATTTCTCCGCATTTTTTTAAATTTAATAATTAGATTTGTCCCCATTATAGTACATAATATCATTGATGAAAATCCAATTGCGACCCAAAAGCCAAAAAGATTCAATTTATAATGAAATGCCAAAATACATCCCAATGGAATCGAAATTCCCCAATAAGAAATTAAATTAGAAATCATCACAATAGAAGTTTTTTTAAGTCCTCTAAAGATACCTGCCATTGAAACTTGCAGACCATCAAATATTTGAAAAGCGGAAATAAGATATGTAATCGAAATACCAACCGCTATTAATTCAGTGTCCTTCGTAAATAAATTTAAAATAGTATGTGGGAATAAAAATATTATTAAAGCAGCACATGACATAAAGCCTGTAGACATTAATAATACTGAATAAGCATAACGCCTTAATGTATAAAAATCCTTTGCGCCATTATAATACCCTACCTTCAAAGCTGCAGCATTAGAAATTGCGAGAGGAACCATAAATGTAACAGAAGTTATTGTACATAAAATATTTTGAGCCGCTGCATAAATACTAGAAATTCTTCCGGTTAAAATTACAACACTATTAAACGCTACAAATTCTATCATAATTGCAAGTGATGATGGAATACCAACTTTAAACAAATCTTTATAATAAATAAAGCTCATTTTTCGTTTTGTACATTTTTCAATTTTAACTTTTTTGTAACAATACCAAATTAAAATTGCACCCATAATATAACGCGTTAATAAGCTTGCCCAAGCAAGTCCTACTGCACCCATTTCTGGAATAAATCCATATCCAAAAACAAAAATTATATTCAAAAATACATTTAGAAAAACTCCTGCAATCGTAAGCATGTTAGGAAACATAACAATTTCATAAGTTTGCAAAAATTCTTTTGCCATGCTATGGATATATGCACCTGTTATAGAAAACGCTGTTATCCAAAAATAATCTTTTATCATTGGAATTAATGAAACTTCTATACCTAAACAGTCAATAACCGGAACTAAAAATAATATTATCAATGCAATCACAAGAGATAATGCTATCGCAAATCTTAATGACGGATAAAAATAAGTAGAAACCCTTCGCCCTTCACCTTTATAATTTGATAACACCGGAGAAATACTTCCCAAAACTCCAATACCAAAAGCCGCAACACAATTAATAATTGCAGTTGCAATACTTATCGCAGCTAATGTCGAGGTTGAATGTCTGCCAGCAACGACAACATCACCAACACCAATTAAAATAAATCCAAGATTTCCTAAAATTATAGGGTAAGCAATTTTTAGTAAATCTTTTATGTAAAAGAAAATATTTTTGTTCATAATAAAATATTGTACAACAAATACAAAAGCCCACCGAATAAAAACTTTTTATCCGTTTTCACTAAAATATTACTGCATCAATTTACAATTAATCCAAATCATAATTTAACATAGAAACGACTGGTACACCGGTTTGTTCTATTTTTTCACGCCCTTTTAAAGGATCAAGCTCAATAATAAAAGCTGCTGCAACAGCTTTACCGCCAGCTTTTTTTACCAAATTACATGCTGCAACAGCAGTTCCGCCAGTTGCTAACAAATCGTCAATAATAACGACTCTATCACCATTTTTTATTGCATCAGCATGCATTTCAATAGTATCTGTGCCATACTCCAAAGAATAACTTTCTTTAATAGTTTCAGCTGGCAATTTATTAGGTTTTCTAATAGGAATAAACCCTACATTCAATTTATAAGCAAGAGCTGCACCAAAAATAAAACCACGTGATTCAACACCTGCAATATAATCAATTTTTTCATCTTTGAATTTTTCATACAAAAAATCCACCATTAATTGCATAGATTTTGCATCTTTTGTTGCTGTTGTTATATCCAAAAACAAAATTCCTTCATGTGGAAAATTGGGAACTTGTCTAACTGTACTTCTTACATATTCAAAATCTTGTTCGTTAATCACTTTTACACCTCTTGCTTTTCTAATTCATCTATTTTGGTTTGCTCTTCTAAAACTAAACCATGCGCTGTTTTACCCCAATTCATATCTTTTTCGCAAAATAAAATTTTACCACAAATAAATAACATAATCGGAAACCAAAGTGCTAAAAAATACACGGTCGTCTCCGCAGCTTGTTTAATTGCCTTTAATCTTGACACAGAATCATAACGTCTTAAACTGTAACGTATTGCGGCAAAAAAACCAAAACCTAATACTGCAGACACAATTAATGATGATAACAAAACATTATGAACTGTTAATTCATTCGGGTAAATTGTATCTGTAAAAAGTTTTATTACTCTAAAACTTATCTCCATTATAAACCACAATGGCATTATAAATTGCATTATATAAATTGCCATATCAAGTCGTGCTCTTAGTGACATTTTTTTTGAGCGAATTACTTGCCCAGAATATTCTAAATAACGTCTAATCGTACCTTCTAACCAACGTCGTCTTTGTCTGAATAGAGGTAAAATATAAATAATTCCCTCTTCATAAACACAAGCTTCCGGACAAAAACGGATATCCCAACCTTTTATATGAAGTCTAGTAGACATATCCAAATCATCTGTTATAGTGTAATTATTCCAACCACCAATATCTTCTATTGCACACCTTTTGATTAATTCACCGTTTCCGCGAAGTTCTACAGCACCTTTTATGGCATCTCTGCTTACTTGAAAATGGGTATCCATTGTATATTCATTATTTTGACAACGAGTTAAAAAATTATAATCTTTATTTCTGATGATTTTACGAGCTTGTACAGCCCCGACATCAGCCGGCTCAAGACATGGAATTAATTTTTTCAAAAAATCACTATCCATTGTTGCGTCAGCATCAAAAACTAAAATTGCCTCACCTTTAGCTATTTTTAAAGCATCATTTAAAACTGCAGATTTTCCCGGAAATGCATTATGCTCTCTAATTAAAGCAATAACTTTTTCATGCTTTGATTCTAAATCTTTTATAACATTTGCTGTATTATCTGTACTTCTATCATCAATTACTATAACTTCAAAATTCGGATAATCCAATTTTAAAACAGTTTCTACTGTATTTGCTATTACGTATTCTTCATTGTGCGCCGGAATCATTATTGAAACAAACGGTTTATAATTTTCATTAACAACAGGTGGATGTTTTTTTAATTGACGTTTCTGATATTTTGTTGCGGCAATTGCATACAAGCAGTATACCGATACCATACCACAAAGTATTACAAATCCAACTACTGTGTTTACATAGTTTTGGAAAATAAACAGGAATACTCCTAAGCAAGATAATATTATAAATAAAAGGATTCTTTCTCTCATAATTCTCCCAACGAATAACATTATACCAAAATCAAGAAAAATATTTATAAATTATATACAAAACTTAACAATTAAACTTCCCCAAGCTGTTTCTAAATCAATTTTACAGATTTGAAAAATTTATATGCTCTAAATATTGTTTTTAAATTATGCTGGTTTTATAATAAAAATAACTTGGGGATGAAAATATGAAGAGGGCATTTTTTTTAATACTATCATTAATTTTATTATTAACAAATTCGGTATTTGCCGAACCGTTTTCTTCTTTATATACTCCATCTGAAAATGAACTAGTTTTTAACCAATCTACATACAAAATTAATGTTATAGACCCTGTTTATTCCACAAATATTTCAGGAGCAAATTACCCCGGCTTAAGAGGTGCAAATCAATTAGTTATTTATACTCCGGCTTTTGGATATAGAACAAATACCAATGAATTTGGGACAGAAGCGATTGTTGAAGGTAACACTGTTGTATCATTAAGCGGAGCTGATTCCTTAATTCCGGTTAACGGATTTGTAATATCAGGTCATGGTCGCGCCAAGCAATGGATTAATGAAAATATTATAGTTGGCTCTAAAATTTCAATTGATTCAGAAAAAAATGAAATTTCTTCATATATAACTTCTGGAACTTTTTTGTTTAATGCGCAAGAAAAAATAAAAGAAGTTCAAAATATGATGTCATATTATACCCAAACATTTCCTTATTACAATCCAAAACAAACAGAAGCAAATTTAAACAAAGCTAAAGATTTTGTTAATAAAGCTCAAAAAAATGTTGAAGATTCTCAAAAATATTCGTCAAAAGCTATTGAATATGCTAATTCTGCTATATCTACGGTTATTCCATATAATCCAAAAGAAATGAAAGGGATATGGGTTCGCCCGACATTTTATACCGAAGAAGATATTGTGAAAGTTCTTAACACACTTTCTGATGCCGGAATTAACAACATATTTTTAGAAACTTTTTATCATGGAAAAACTATATATCCATCTGCAACAATGGAAAAATATGGATTTATAAAACAATATGAAACCTATGAAGGTTTTGACCCTCTAAGAATATGGATATCAGAAGCTCACAAGCGCGGAATGAGAGTACATATTTGGTTTCAAACTTTTTATGTAGGAAATACGCCACCTGAAACAAATCCTCGCTACATTTTAGCAGTCAGACCGGAATGGGCAAATTATCAAAAAAGAAACGCGGATTCTGATACTATTGCATATTCTGTTTCAGAACACAATGGATACTTTATAGACCCTGCTAATCCTGACGTACAGAATTTTCTTTATGAATTACTTTCAGAAATAATAAATAAATATCACCCTGATGGAATTAATTTAGATTACATCAGATACCCTCAATCTGTATCCCCTAAATTTAGCAATTATGATATGTCAAATTGGGGTTATACACCTTACGCAAGAAAAGAATTTGAAACAATCTACGGCGTCGACCCGATTGATTTAAAACCTAATGATGAATTATGGAATTATTGGAAACATTATCGTTCAAATAAAGTTACGTCTTTTGTAAAAAAAGTTAGCCATTTATGCAGATGCAATAATACTATGCTCACAGCCGTTATATTTCCAAATAGAGCCTCTGCTTTTGACACAAAGCTTCAAGATTGGAAAAGCTGGTCATATAACAATTTTGTAGATGGCTTTACTCCTTTATTTTTAACCTGTGATGACAAAACTGCAATGATTTTAATAGAAGAAGTTATAAGAAATAAATCTGCAAGCACAAAACTTTATGCGGGGCTTTTTGTAACATTTATGAACGGTTCTAACACTGATTTAATAAAACAAATTCATGCTTCAAGACGCTATGCTTTAAATGGTTTAATATTATTTGACTATGCGCATTTAAAAGATTCTTATATTGACACACTCACAAAAAGCGTTTTTAAGCCTAACTCAAAAGATTATTGCCTAATAGATTCTCAAACATCAACTAATGATACTATTATAAAAAATACTAATACTACCACAGCTGATACCAAAACAAATAATAAACGCAATAAATGGAGAAAATGGCGAAAATCAAGACAAATTAGTAGTTAAAAGGAGCAACAAAAGAGGATTAAACGTGGGTGAAGAAAATAATACAGAAAATAAAAGACAATTTTTAGGTATTTGGTTTGATTGTTGCAGTGTTTACGGCAGAATTTATAAAACCAAAGATGGTAGTGCATACACAGGACGTTGTCCAAAATGTTTGCGCCCAGTAAGAGTAAAAGTAGGTCAAGAAGGTACAAATAGGAGGTTTTTCCGTGGAAGTTAATTTAAATAAATTGAGAAAAGAAAATGAAGTTTTAGATATTTTTTGTAATTTAGTACAAATTCCATCACCATCTTTAAAAGAAGAAAAGGTAATAAAATGGATTACAGATTTTTGCAAAACCTATAATATAAATTGTCACACTGATGATTATGGAAATGTTTATATAAAAATTCCGGCGACAGATTCAGCAAAAGAGCCCATTATGATTTCATCCCACATGGATGTTGTCGGCGACGATTCACCAATTGAACTTATTTTTGATGGTCAATTTATTAAAGCCAATGGTAGAACCCTTGGCGCTGATGATAAAGTTGGAGTTGCATGTGCTTTAATGCTTGCCAAAAAGCTTGCAACTAAAAATTTAGAAATCAAACATGGCGGCTTAGAGATTGTGTTTACAAGAGATGAAGAAACAGGCATGAGTGGTGCTGAACACTTAAAATTTAACACACTAGATTCAAAATACATTTTGGTTTGTGATGCAGATAAATTAGGGCAACTTCAAATATCAGGGGCGAGCTATACTAATGTAAAAATTACGGTTAGAGGCTTGATTGGAGGACATTCCGGCATTGACATCGGAGATAACACTCGCTTGAATGCTGCAAAACTTATTGCGGATTTATTAGCAAAATTTCCTCAAGGTGCTTATTATAAAGACGAAACAGGAGTAATAACCTCATGTAATTTAGGAGCAATCGTTGCCGGCGGAATACAAAATTCTGTAGCTTCTATTGTTGAAAAAGGTATAAAAACAAATGACTATATAACAGAAATTATGAAAAAATCTTCCACGAATATTATTAACACTTTAGCTATGGCTTCTTATTCAATAAGAAGTGCCAGTGTAGCAAAAGAAGAAGAACTAAAATCTCTTATGATAAGTTTAGTTAACGAATTCAATGAACAATATAAAAATTTGGCAGAAGCTAAAATCGAATTTGAAGTGCATTTACTACCTTTCGAAAAAGCCGATGACGATAGAATTGAAACCGTTCACACTAAAGCTTGCGAAATTGCTGGAATTAAAAACGATATCTCATCATTCCATGCCGGAGCTGAAACCCACATATATTGCCATAATAAAAATTCAAAAGGTGAAACTTTCATGCCAAGTCTATTGGGATTAGCAGATGTTTATAACATGCACTCAGATAGAGAAAAAGTCGATTATAATACTTTACTAAAAGGATATGAGGTTATTGAAAACACTTTTTGTGAATTTAATAAATAATTTTTAGGAGAATACAAAATGAATGAACTTAAAATTTATACAGATGATGAAATAAATATTAATAAAATTTTAAATAAGAAGATTGCAATAATTGGTTTTGGCTCACAAGGTTACGGACAAAGTATGAATCTTCGAGATTCAGGTTGCGATATTGTTTTAGGACTACGTCTGGGTGGCAAATCTGATATCAAAGCTAAAGATTACGGCTTTAAGACAATGAGTATTGAAGATGCGACAAAATGGGCAGATGTAGTTCAAATACTTATTCCGGATGAAATACAAGCAAAAGTATACAAAGAACAAATAGAACCTAATTTGCATGCTGGACAATATTTAATGTTTTCGCATGGGTTTAATATTCATTATGGATTTATAACTCCACCTAAAGATGTTAACGTAATAATGGTTGCACCAAAAGCTCCAGGACACACTGTTCGCAGTGAATATGTTGCAAAAAAAGGTGTTCCGTCATTAATTGCTATATATCAAGATTTTAGCGGTGATTCAAAAGAAATAGCGCTTGCATACGCTTCTGCAATCGGCTCAGGGCGAGCAGGAATTATAGAAACCAGCTTTAAAGAAGAAACTGAAACAGATTTGTTTGGTGAACAAACAGTCTTATGCGGTGGAGTTGATTATTTAATAAAAACTGCATTTGAAACTCTAGTAGAAAATGGCTATTCTCCTTATATGGCATATTTTGAAGTCTGCCATGAATTAAAACTTATTGTTGATTTAATTTATGAAGGCGGAATTGAAAATATGCATTATTCTGTATCTAATAACGCAGAATACGGAGATTATGTAAGCGGAAGAAAAATTATAAATTCTGATACTAAAGCTAGAATGAAGGAAGTTTTAAAACGTATACAAAATGGAAGTTACGCTAAAGAATTTATGCAGGAATTTGAAACTGGCTCTAAAAACTTTGATAAAATGCGCAAAGAATCAGAGGAACATCAAATTGAAAAAGTTGGCACAAAAATTCGCTCAATGTTTAAATGGCACAACTCCAATAAACTTGTAGATAGGACAAAAAATTAATTTTTCAATTAGAAAGAGGATGTTGAAATAATTCATAATTATTAAAATATAATTATGAGTATGATAGAGAATTTTGTACAACAATTAACTTCAGCAAATGGCGCAAACGTTATTGGTGGTGCGCAAAAATTTGATTTGCAAGATGCTACTTTTGCCAAACTTCTTGAAAAACAAATGCAAAAAGGATTTGATGACACAGATAGTATAAATCAGCTTGGACAAATAGGAATTCCATCAGGATTTAATATTGAGCCATTTGATGTTCAAAATGATACACAAAAAATTAATACCGAAAATAAAATTGATATCAGTAATTTCAAAATGAAAGATATTGATATGTCAGATTATTTTACTAACTTTTTAAGTAATCCAAATAATAACAAAACTTCTATTATGGAGCTTGCTAAACGACAAGCAACAAATGCTTATGGTACATTTGGGCGCGAAATAGTCGAAGATATGAGTGATTTTATTCAAGACATAGCGAAAATGATATAATATCTTATTTGGCTAATAACTGTCTTACACTTGCAGGAATAATTGATTTAAACTTTTTAGCTTGAACAGAATCAGAGTCTTGAGGAGCTTTTATAGTGTTACTTGGCATAAACAAATCCTTAGAATCCATCTTTTTAACTTCATTAAAAGCTTTTGGCATTGCAACCGCAAACGATGCCACTGCTAAAGAGGTATAAGCCGCAATTTTTACTGTTCTTTTCATTTTTGGGGGCATTGAATTTTTAAAACTTCTCAAACTATTTATATTCATTATCGGGACTCCTATATTCATATTAAAACAGAAAAAAATATTTTTTGCTAGTTAAAAATGCGTTTTTTATAAAATTTACTTATAATTTTTTTTTGTAATATAATATTTATGAAGAAAGCTTATTTTAAGTGAATTAAGAGATTGTCTATATTTTATAGTTATAAGGAGGCTAAATGGGCAAAATAGAAATTACACAGGAAATTGAAAACAAATGTTGTGTATGCAGAGGAGTTAAAGGTGTTCCTGCGCCAATTCCTCAAGAAGGCGAATGGACAAAATGTAAAGAAATTAAAGACATTTCAGGCTTAACACACGGTTGCGGATGTTGCGCTCCTCAACAAGGGACTTGCAAACTTACTTTAAATGTTAAAGAAGGTGTTATTCAAGAAGCTTTGGTTGAAACAATCGGATGTTCAGGCATGACTCACTCAGCAGCGATGGCTGGAGAAATTTTACCTGGAAAAACTCTATTAGAAGCTTTAAACACAGACCTTGTTTGTGATGCAATTAACGTTGCAATGAGAGAATTATTCTTACAAATTGTTTATGGAAGAACTCAATCAGCATTTTCAGAAAACGGACTTCCAGTCGGCGCCGGTCTAGAAGATTTAGGCAAAGGACTTTGTTCAATGGTTGGTACAATTCACTCTACTAAACAAAAAGGCGTTAGATACTTATCATTAACAGAAGGTTATATTCTTAAATTAGGTTTGGATAAAAATAATGAAGTTATTGGTTACCAATTTGTTAACCTTGGCAAAGTTATGGACGCTATTAAAAAAGGCGTTGATCCAAAAGAAGCTTATGAAAAGAACATTGGAACTTACGGCAGATTTGCAGATGCGGTTAAATATATTGATCCAAGAGAAGAATAGTCTACTTTTGAATTAACAAAATATCATGTTTTGCAATAGAAACAAATGTAAAACATATAAGAATTAGTAATTACATAAAATTAATAAAGGAAATAAATATGACAGTAAAATTTGAAGGACAAGATAGACGTGAAGCTACTCTTAAAAAAGTTTTACCAGAATACGGTTTTAACTCTTTAGAAGAAGCTCGCGAATTATGCTTATCAAAAGGCATTGATGTAGATGCCATTGTGAAAGGAATTCAGCCTATCGCGTTTGATAACGCTTCTTGGGCATACACTTTAGGTTGCGCAATTGCACTTAAAAAGGGTGTTAAAACTGCTGCTGAAGCCGCTGAAGCAATTGGTTTAGGCTTACAAGCATTTGCTGTACCAGGATCTGTTGGTGACAGACGTCAAGTAGGTATTGGACATGGTAATTTAGCGGCAATGTTATTAAGAGAAGAAACAAAATGTTTCTGCTTCTTAGCAGGTCACGAATCATTTGCAGCCGCAGAAGGCGCAATTGGTATCGCAAAAAATGCCAACAAAGTTAGAAAAACTCCTTTAAGAGTTATTTTGAATGGTCTTGGAAAAGATGCGGCTTACGTTATTGCAAGAATTAACGGATTTACAGCCGTTGAAACTGATTACAATTACAAAACTGGCGAATTAAAAATCACGAAAGAAACTCCATTTTCTGAAGGTGAAAGAGCTGCTGTTAGATGTTATGGTGCAGATGATGTATCAGAAGGTGTTGCTATTATGATTAAAGAAGGTGTTGATGTATCAATTACCGGTAACTCAACTAACCCTACTCGTTTCCAACACCCAGTAGCTGGTACTTACAAAAAATGGTGCTGGGAAAATGGCAGAAAATATTTCTCAGTAGCATCTGGCGGTGGTACAGGAAGAACTCTTCACCCTGATAACGTTGCTGCTGGCCCTGCTTCTTATGGTATGACAGATACTATGGGTAGAATGCACGGTGATGCTCAATTTGCTGGTTCATCATCTGTTCCTGCTCACGTAGAAATGATGGGTGTAATCGGTATGGGTAACAACCCAATGGTAGGTGCTACAGTAGCTGTTGCTGTTGCTGTAGAAAAAGCTATGGCATAAAATAACAAATATTTTATTTGGAAGAGAGTCTAAAAGACTCTCTTTTTTTTATGCTTACAACTCATTTTTTATTAAAAAAGTAAGTAAAAAAAGTCTTTATTTTACAATTTGCATATAATTTTTATTCAAAACAACTAAATAAAAAAAATGTTACGATTTTGTTACAATTTAAAAATGTTTAAAAGCCTTTATTTACGTACGTTTTAAGATTTATACAAAAAATTTTTTAAATTTTTGTAAAAAAATAGGCAATTTTTTAAATCGTAAATACTTTATATATATAACGAGGATAACAATTAAATAGGAGTATTATCATGACTAACAGTTTTGATGCTACATTAGAAAACTTAAAATTTAGACCAACACTTACAGAAAGAATGACAACACCAAATATGTTTGCAACACCCGTTAATTCAATATTTGATGAAAACCCATCTGTAATGCCAAATGTTGATTCTATTAAAACAGCTAATGAAACTGAAACTAAAACAAGTAATGCTTCAAAAGCAGATTATAAAGAAATGAGAAACAAATTAAATGAAATGGTTAATAACTATTTTGTTATTAATCAATATGAAGATAAAGATAAAAACATTGTTGCAATTAAAAAAACTCTTGCAGGTTTAATTGATTATTTAAAAAATGTAGAATTTGGTACTTATAAAGATTTGGCAAATGAATTTATAACAGAATTAGAAAAAACTCATAACACATTATATAATAAAACTTACAATAATGATAAAGAAATCAATTCTGCAATAAAAACAGCTAGTAAAGAAGTCAAAGGTTCAAGAATTGTAAAAGATTGGATAAAAGGCTTATTAACTGGCGAAGAATACTCTGGATTTGGAAGATATACTGGTAAAAAATATGATAATTTTGAAAAAATTGCTGGCATTTACCAAAAAGCTTTGAGAAATGAAACTATTCAAAAACAATATGAAACATTATTTGACAAATTTACAAAACAAGAAAATAAAACAGATGAAAACGATTCATTTGAAAAGAAATATGAACTTTTTGAAACTTTTGTAAAAAACGAAAAATCTCCATACGAAAAAGAAATTCTTAAAAAACATAAAGAAATTTTACAAAAAGTAGCTGATAGTACTGTTCAAGCTCAAATTTTAAAAGATACTGAAAGTACTAAAAAAAGTAACATAAAAGCAAAAATCGAAAATAATGGCGATAAGTTTGTAAAAAAAGCTATCAAAAATAATAAAGAAAGTATTAACGATACAAAACATGAAAATAAAATTTTAAGTGCTGTTAATAATGCAAAACCTTTATCAACCGAAGAAATTAAAAAAGAATTTGGTAATGGTATGGCTATTACATTAGCAGGTTCTGAATTTGAAACTGATGGTAAAATTGATATGAAAAAATTAGGAGAAGAAATCCTAAAGACTATTGGTGCTGATACAACTGTTAATTATACAAAAAATGACAAACCTGAAAACGAAGTACATCAAGTAAAATGTGCGCTTGAAGCCATGGGTGTTCATGAAATCAGCTTAGATCAAGTTAAAAAACTATGTAAATACTATGATATTCCTGTTGAAGGTAAATACGATTGCAGCCTTAAAAATATTGGTAAAGCTTTATTAAAATCTGCACCTTTAGCAATTCTAACAGGAAGTGAAGTCCTAAGCAGCTTTAAAGTTCATAGATATCGTTCTACTGGTGCAGAAGCCCCATTTGATTTTACAGTAGATATCAACGATTTATATGCAAGTGGTGCTATTGACTGGGAGACTTATCAACAATTTTTAAACTCTGGTTCTGAAATTAATATTAGGTATCATGGTACGACTATAGTAGAACCTGTTGTCTTTGAAGAACGTAATATACATTTATCAACAATCGCGTTGTTAGCAGCTGGTACTGCACTTACTACTCTTCTATCTTTACGTAGACCTGAAGAAGTTGAAGGTTTTGTAAAACCATTATTGAAAGTAGAATGTCAACCTACTGAAAAATTTATAAATGAAATAAATAAAAAATATGGAAAAAATGATCCAGAATTTGTGAAATTTGCAGAAGCTTTAGCAATAGCTTGTTCATACGAAGGTGATGATGGCAAATTGCAACTTGATGCACCTGAAATGAGAGCAACATTAGTTTCTATGCAAGGTGGTGATTCAAAACTCAACGCCAACGAATTAAAACGTGGTTTCGAATTGTTAAAAGCACCAGAAAGAGCAAAAGCAATGAACATACATGTTCCTGAACCAAATAAAGAACATTGTGATTGTAAAGCGACAGACCAACCTGCAAATAATGATAAGAAAATTGAAAAAACTGAAGAAAATGAAGAAAAGAATACCGATATGATTGGAACAATTGAAGTAACACCTACTTATTGTGAAACGAAATATAAAGGTAAAAATTATTCATACACTTGTTGGGATAATTTATTAGACGCTTACGACGATTGCCTGTTAGAAAAATGTGGTAACAACAGATCATTAGCAATAAGAGTTCTAAAAATAGCCCAAGGCGTAAAAGATACAGCTAAATTTAATAATATCGATGAATTAATTGAATTAGCTAAAAAATCTTACACACGCGCTGGACGTCAAGAAATGAAAAATAATGAAGAACTAAAAGAATGGTTTGATTATGATAAATTCTACAGATACTTTAGTACTTCAGATATGACTGATATAATTTTACCAAAAATTGATGATTGTCAAGCTGGCGAAGTTAAAAAGGGCGCTAAATTTAAATCATCTGGCTCTACAAATTTAAAAGGTACAAATCCAAAAATTACTAGAAAATCAACAGGATTTGAAGCAACAGCAACATATAATGGTAAAACTTATAATGCAACTGGTAACACAAAAGAAGATGCTATTAATAAAGCTAAAGCTCAAGTACAAGATACAAATGCTAAATTCAGCGAACCTACTGTAAATACAAAAGCAAAAAAAGTTAATTGTTAATAATTAAAAAATTATAAGTACAGATGTAAGATGGTTGTTAAAAATTGCCGGCAGTAATACCGGCATTTTTTTATGTTGTTACTTTTAAAGTTTGTAAAAAACAATAGTTTTTCCGCATCCTCTTTTTAATTCATTACTTTACAATGTAACAAGAAATTTACATTACTACTTGTAAATTTCATAAGTTTAAGTTAAACTTTAATTACGCTAGTTAGAAAGAAGGAAAAGAATTATGGCTAAACATTGTGAAATATGCGGAAAATCAGCATTAAAATCTTCAAAATTAACATTCTCTCATAAACAAATACCTAACAGACAAACTCCTAATTTACAATCAATTAGAGCTAATGTTAATGGACAAACAAAGAGAGTTACTGTTTGTACTTCTTGCTTAAAAGCAGGTAAAGTTCAAAAAGCTATCTAGTTTTGTAGAAAAAATTTAAAAAAGATGAGTGACCTTATTAAATTTTAAATCGTGACTCATCTTTTTTTCTGTATTTTTGTTACATTTCATGCCTGTTCGTTAATTTTTGCTTGACATCTTTTATTATTATTAGGAAAATTATTATATCTAAAATATTTAATACTTTGCTGGAGATTCTTTTTGCATGGATGAAAGTATGTTATACACAAAAACAAACGAGTATTTGTTAGAAAATGGCGATTGCTTTTTAGTTGGAATGACTGATTATGCATTAGAAAATTTAGGAGATATCATTTTTATAGAACTTCCTGAAGTCGGCAATAAATTCAAAAAAAATGAAGCTTTTGCAACAATTGAATCAATAAAAAAAGCTTCTGAAATTTATATGCCAATCTCGGGTGTTGTGGTTGAAATTAACGAAAATATTATGAATAATCCACATTTATTAAATGACGAAACTTTCAACGATAAATGGTTGATTAAAATTAATAAAATTGCTGACCAATTAGAATTTGTTGATTTAATGGATTATTTTGATTATAAAGAAGAGATTTTAGATGCTTAAGTTTTTATCAAGGAGAAATAATGTCTAGATTTATAGGTTTAATCGGTATAGTTGTTATATTTTTAATTTGTTATGCTTTATCTAATAACAAAAAAGCCATAAATTATAAAACAATTGGCACCGGTTTTTTATTACAAATAGCGTTTGCCATTTTTATCTTTAAAGTACCACTTGGACAAAAAATGTTTTTACTAATAGGCGAATTTATCAGAAAGATTCTTGAATTTGCATATCAAGGTGGAAGTTTTGTTTTTGGTGCATTATTGGAAAATGACACTTTGATAAAACTTTTTGGTCAATCTTCTACAATATTTGCAATTCAACTTATATGTTCAAATATTTTTATGATGGTTCTTGTTAATATTTTATATCACTATGGTATTATGCAAAAAGTTGTTGCAACTTTAGGCAAAGCAATGAACAAATTAATGCGCGTATCCGGCGCTGAAGCACTATCAAATGTCGCTAGTGCTTTTGTCGGACAAATTGTTGCACAAATTATGATAAAACCATATTTAGAAAAATTAACACGTTCAGAACTTCTTGCATCAATGGCAGGCTCTATGGCTTGTATATCCGGCGCAATTATGCCAATTTATATTGGAATGGGAATTCCAGCACAATATTTATTAGCTTCAAGTGTTATGGCTGCCCCTGGAGCATTAATTTTAGCAAAAATTATTTATCCTGAAACAGGAGAACCTGAAACTCGTGATAATATCAAAATTTCACGTCGCAAAAATTACACAAACGTTTTTGATGCAATTGCCAATGGTGCATCTGATGGTATGAAAGTCGCTTTAAATGTATCTGCAATGATTATTGCACTAATTGCATTAGTAGCATTTATTGACTGGACATTAAATCTTGCTGGAAACTTTTTATTCCAAATTCCTTGTTTTGCAAAATTTACATTCTTATCTCACTTATCACTTGGTTATATATTAGGAAAGATTTTTGCAATTTTTGCTTTGATAATAGGAGTTCCACTAAAAGACGCTTCTATTGTCGGCTCGCTTATGGGAACAAAAATCGTTTTAAACGAAATGGTCGCTTATGTTCAACTTGCGAATTTAGCCGATATTATTTCTCCAAAAAGTTTTATGATAGCATCTTTTGCTCTTTGCTCTTTTGGGAATTTTGGTTCAATTGCAATTCAAATCGGTGGTATCGGAGAATTAGCTCCTAACCAAAAACGAAATTTGGCAAGACTTGGACTTAAAGCGCTTATTTGCGGAACTTTAAGTTGTTATTTATCTGCTGCTATTGTCGGAGTGTTGCTCTAACTTATAAACTTCTTCTTCAAGAGCGGTATTACACGCTTTAATTTCTGAGACTTTTTCCAAAGCAATATTAAGCATGTTTAAATAGTCAGTTCGCTCTTGACTTAGTTCTAAACTAGAGTTTGCAACACTATAATAGACCGAATTAATTTCTTTGTTTTCGCATGTTGCCTTTGTAAATTTTAAAATTGTCTCTAATACTGAAACTTCTTGAAAAGTTTTATCAAAAGAGCATGTGATTTTTGGACTTTCCATTGTAACCTCTTAATACTTATTCCTTAATTCACTAAACTATCACCATTATAACTTATCAAGTATTAATGTGGTTAATATATTTTCCAATTTACAATTATTTACAAGAAATAAATGCATTTAAATATTCGATTAATTCGTTAAAGCTAATATTATTATTATTTTTCTTACGATTACGCAAATGCTCTGCTATTGCCTCTAAAATTTCTAAAAAAGTGGCTTCTGTAATATTTTGAGAATTAAAATCTTCATAAACATTTAATAAATATGCAAAAGTATCTTCACCATTGTTTAATTTAATTTGAATCAAAGCCTTCCTTAAAGCTTCAGTTGGCAATTCGACATTTAAGATATTAATATATAATTTTGCCGAATTATCTAATCTTTTAAATAAATCCTCTGGCGACATATATTCTTGCATTGTTGCAAAATAATTTACAAAATTTTCATAATAATTTGTTGGGACATAATGCTTACTTGCAAACTTTGTAACAAAAAAATCTTTAAAAAATAAACGCAAATCATTTTCATTATTAAAATTTGCTGTAAAATTATCCCATTTATCATCAAGATTATATGTTTTCAAAAAATCATTTATTAAAATAAAATGATCCAAACTCTTTTTTTCTTTATTTAAAGTATAGTAAACTTCTCTTTGATACTCTTTGGGAGAATCAACTATCATTATACTAAATTTTTGTAACCACTTTAACAAACTGCTTGCTTGAAGCTTATTATCTTTTATTTGAGTCCAAAAAAGATGTAACAACTTAAAAATCGGAGATTCTTTTTCTTTTCCGGATAAACGTTCACCAAAAATTATTTTATGATAAATTGTTCCTTCTGGTTCGTTCAAACGCAATTTAGGCTTATCATTTGATACCAAATATTTTGAACGAATTGTTGCTATCGCTTTATCATTTTTTGGAGTCGTTTTTTTGTGGCACTCACAAATTGCATGCAAAAATAATGATATACACAAAAATCGATTTAAACCATCGATAATTGTATAATTATTCATAGTTCTATCATACAAGTATACAATTCCAAAATTAACGTTTTGAATAAATTGTTCGTCATCGCGAATAAAATTATAAAAAATACTCAAATCTTCATAACATGTCGCAAAATCAAGCGCATGTAAGCTTTTTGTTTTTTTCAAAAAATCTAAAGTATTTACAATATTCATTATTTACCTAAAAGAATAAAACCACCTGAAGGTACATTTTGCAAACGATTACCTTCAATTTTAGCTCTCAAATTTTTTATATATTTATAAACATAATCACGTGGCAAATCCAACAATAATGCCAAATCTTTAGCAAAAACAGTTTTATTGATATTATTTACAAAATATTCAAAAACCAATTGTTCCCTATCAGTCAGTGCTTTCTTTAAAATTATATCATCAGCATTATCACCATATTGTTCTTCTGCTTGTACCTCTTGAATACTCTCCATTTTAGAAACATTATTTTGCAAAACCTTATCTATAGCATTTTTGAAAGTTTTATTCTCTTCTTTAACTGCATTATTTTCAAAAGCAATGTTTTTGTTTCTTGAAAAAGGTGTATGTGAAATTTGTTGTTCACGTTTAAAAGCTCTTTCTGCAATAGCAGAAAATCCGTCCGTTGTTATTTTGTTTGTATGAGAAGAAGTTCCCTTAGACATCACTATATCTACAACATCATTTGTAGGTTTTTCAGTTTCAATGGTTTTTCCTAATCTAGCTGCAAACTCCTCTAATGTAATTTTTTCTAAAGAGCTTCTCCATTGTTTAATCTCTTCTTTTGTTAAATAATTAGGCATTACACTTCTCCTATACTAACTTGTGACAGTCTAACTTAATTCCCCTCTCGGATATATTACTACTTTACCACAAAATTTTAAAATTATCTCAAAAAATTTAATGATGTTAAGTTTTTTTAATTTGTTTCGATTCTCGCCGGCAAATGATTAGCTTGAATAGTCTGCAACAACGCATCAGCACTAGCTTTGTTTTTAAAAATCCCGACTTGCAAAGTATAATCATTTGAACCGATACATTTTACAATAGGATTTAGGTTAGATCCGGATTCTGTTATTATATCCTTTGCTACTTTTGCTTGCTCTGCGGTTGTATAAGTTCCAATAAAAACTTTATAAACAACCTCTTGCTGTTTTACCGGTTCGGGATTAGCTTCTTGAGTTTTTACTGGAGTGTTTACTTCATTTTTTAAATCAGAAAATTCCGAATTTGCATTAGCTTCTATTTTTTCCCTTCTATCAGCAGTATTCATAATATCAGAGAAACTTCTACCCTGATCCTCTTCTTTTATCATTGCAAGACGAGAATCAATATTTTCTTTAAATAAATTGCCTGCATCATTGCCTTCTTCCGGCTTATCACCACCAATTGAGGTATCAACATTTGGTGAAAGTGTTGTTATTAAAAAAGTAAACACTAAAAGCATTCCAAAAAATGAAATAATAAACAATTTAAACAAAGAATAATCTTTTGTTGTATTTTTTTTCATGTATTTTTTATAGCCCTGATTTTTAGACATATTATACTCCACGAACTTTTGTAGTTGCCAAAACAATATCTTCTAATTCTTCTGAATACCGTTTCATTACTGCGAGCGCAAAATCTCTAATATCACTAATTTTTAGTTCACTTGTTAATCCAGCTGCTTTCACCGGAGCACCTTCCGACAAAATATTTAATCCTGTATGAATTAGCACTGAATTTATTGATTTTGTTGCAATAGAAACTGATAACTTTTTGTCATCTATCATCAAATCATCGCCTTTTCTAATGACAAAAAAGCCTCTTGATTCTAATTCTTCCTTTATAACAGTCATTAACAAACGTTGTCGCAAAACACCTTCTGTTAAACCGATACCAAATTGCTCTGAAATAAAACTTAACATGAGTTTGCTATAAATTGGTTCATTATTTATGACATCTTCAATATCAACCATTTCTGTCAAATGAACTTCGCACTCACCAATAAATGCAACTATTGCATCACCTTGGATTTTATGATTTTTATAAATCCAATGTGGTGCAAGCTGCGAACCTATATATTTAATTTCTTTTTCAATAAATTTAGTTTTCATTTTCTTCAAATAATTCATTAATATATTTTTCACAATGATTTGCGATTAATGCTTTTTTTAAATGATAGCAAGATTCACATTTCCCGCAATTCTTCTCTCCCGAATTATAACAACTTCTTGTTAATTCTAACGGCATAGAATTCTCTACTGCAATTTTAACTATATCATCCTTATTATAATTAATCAAGGGGGCTAAAACCGTTGGGGCATGCATTGTTGACGTTTGAAATAATTTTGATACTTCTTTTCTAAAAAGTTCCGTATTATCAGAAAAAGTTTCTGCTTCATCCTTATTTGCACCATAAATAATATAATCAATTTTGAAAGAATCACAAAAACACGCCGCAATATTTAAAAATAACGCATTTCGATTGGGAACCCAAACTGCTAAAGCACTTTTTTTTGTCTGAAAATTTGTCTGTGGAACATTTTCTTCTGACACTAAAGCTGTCTTTGTAATTTCTTTAAGCCAATCTAAAGAAATTACTTTATGCTTAACATTATAATGTTTACAAATTTTTTCAGAAGCATCAATTTCACTTTTTACAGATTTTTGTCCATAATCAAATGTTAACGCTAATTTTATATCAATATTTAAAACCTCTTTAGAATAACCAAGCGCTACAAGAGAATCCAACCCGCCTGATAAAAGTATTATTGCGCTTTTAGATATCATCTTCGACAGAATCTCCATTTTCATATTCATTTATCAATTCTTGAGCTTCTTGCTTTAAAAACTCTGAATAAATCGGTAACTCAATGATTTTATCCAAAATATCTCGTCCTTGCAAATTATACAATGCAATTAATGCATTTTTTTTAACTTCATCATCCTCATCATTCAAACATTTTGAAATCAATATAACAGAATCATCATCACCACTATTCATAATAGCTTCTATCGCATTTATTCTTACCATTGGTGAAGAATCCATTAATGAACTTTTCAAAGCTTTTATAACTTTTTTATTGTTATAATTTAAATTACCCAATGCTTCAACAATTTTTTCCTTTAAAAAAGAGAATTTATCCAACAACCCCTGTTTAGCTTCTAATATTGAAATCAAAGGGTCAATTGCATTTGTATCCCCTAACAACCCCAAAGCTGAAGTTGCAGATTCTTTTAAATAAATAGATTTTTCATCCTCATCTTCAACAATATTAATTAAAGGTTGAACAGCATATTTATCACCAATTTTACCCAACGCGTCGGCGCAAGCTAACCTAACTCTATAATGCTCATTTTTGTTTTGCATACAATTTAATAGTGTTGTAACTGTACTAGAATTCTTATAATTAGCAATAGCTTTAGCACACAAAGCTCTTACATTTATCAGATTTTCAGCATCATCATCGCTTATATTCTTTAAAGTCAATAAATTTAAAAGTATATTAAGAGTCGAATCAGCCCTATAACAATCAGAAAGTTTTATTATATGTTGTAATATTGTGGAATCCTTGATACTCATAAGACAATAATCATAAATATCAATAAGTTCTTCTTTATTATAAAATTCCTCTAAATGTGAAAGATTCTCCAACACAACTTGCAAAGGCTTACTTCCAACCCCGCATTTTTCAAGTATTAATTTATAATCTAAACTCGCATTTTCCACACCTCTAAAATACTATAAATAATTTTTTCTAGCAATTATTTAGTGTTTAAAAATAAAAAAACTTCATACCAATAATTCAACGTTACAAAACTTAATATTTTGCAAAAAAAGAGCAATTTTTGAAAACAAAAAAACTTTATATATATACAAGCAGTTTTTAAGGAGCAACAATGAAAGAAGAAGATTTGAATATAAAAATGTCAGTAATTTCAGATCCAATAAACAACGTATATAAATTAGAAACAAGACAGGATATAGAAGAAATTCAACGTATTTGTAGAATATTTGATATTGCTAAAAATCAATCAAATAGACACAAAATGTTATCTATTAAAAATTTAGCTACTTTTAGACTAGTTTTAAGTAATAATTAATTGTTAAGTACACTATATATTTTCTATGCTACTGGATTTAATTCTGTAGCATTGTTTGTTTATATTCTTTTTTCAAAAATTCTTTGTTAGGATGAGTAATTATGTAATCCCAAGCTAAATCTTCTTCAAAATCGCATCCCTCAATTGCGTGTTGTGAAAGATTTTTAAAATTTTTATAAGCAGATTTATAAGCACCCAATTTGCCACCATTTTTGTATACATCTATCAAAAATTCTGCTAAATCAGATTCACCTCTAGAAATAAAAGTCTGCCAATAATCCCACTTTGGGCTAGAAAATTTTGCTGATATCCCAATTTTAGCAAACTCTTTTTCTAAAAACTTAATTTTCTTTTCTAAAGACTTTGTATCTTCTCTCTTTGTCCATTGAAATGGAGTATTAGGCTTTGGAACAAATGTCGAAAACGAAAACTCAATCTCAAAACCTTTATTTTCTTGTTTAATTTTTTGCGCTAAATTAATAAATTCTTTTATATCTTCTTCTGCTTCAGTTGGCAAACCTAGCATTGAATATAGTTTTAGTCCTTTAAGACCATTCTCCCGTGCAGTTTTTACAGCATTCAAAATTTGTTTTTCGGAAATATTTTTATTAATAATTCGTCGCAAACGCTCACTAGCAGCCTCAATTGCAATAGTAGAAGTTCTTTGTCCGCCTTTTACAAGAATTTTAATCAATTCATCATTTATTGAATCAACCCGCAAAGAAGAAATGCCTAATTCAATTTTTTGCCCATTGTCAATTTTGAATTCTATATATTTTAATATCTTGAAAAAATCAGGATGAGCACTTATTTGCGCTCCTAAAAGTGCAATTTTATTTGTATATTTTAAACCCAATTCAATCGTATTTATAATTTTTTCATAAGGATAAAATCTATATGGCAAATTTAAATAAGAAGCTGTACAAAAAGCACAACGATTCATACACCCTCGCGAAACTTCAACAATAAAAGTATCCTTAAAATAACTTTTCTCGCTTAATATAGGAGTATAAATAACATCTTCTAATCTTTCAGTCACTCGTTTTACAGTTTTACTAATTCCTGGAACATAAACGCCCTCAATTTTTGAAAGCATTTCCAAGGTTTTAGATTTCGATTGTTTTTGTTTCAAAATTTCAAGTATTTTTTGAAAAGATTCTTCTCCATCACCAATATTAAAAAAATCAAAAAAGCCTTTATAAGGTTCCGGATTTGTCGTAATAACGGGTCCACCTGCAAATATTAAAGGCGCATCTTCTTCTCTATTTTTAGCTAAAAATGGAATTTTATATTTATCTAAAATCTCTAACATTCCCATAAAATCAAAATCAAAAGATAAAGAAAACGAAATAGCATCAATGTTTTTTAAATTAACATAATTTTCAGAATCTGTATAAAGCCTTTGAACATTAACCCCATCTGTTGTATCAGCTTGTTTAAATAACCAAAGATATCCCAAAGAGGACATTGCAAATTCTTCAATTGCGGGATATGCCATTAATAAATTCAAGCCATTCTTATTATTATTTTTTTTGTATAAAAAAGTTTCCATTTTAATTTATATTTTTTACATACAGTTCTTCAATCAAAACACAAACCGTTGCAGCGATAGCCGGAGCAAAAATAACACCTACCACACCCATATTTTGTGCAGTTATAAATAAAAACAAATAAATAATTAATGGATGTAAGTCCAAAAATTTACTAAAAACAAAAGGTCTTACAAGGCTATTTTCTGACCATTGAGCTATTGCAAACACTACAGTAATTAAGCCTAATGTTAATAACCCTGATTTAAAAGATACAACTAAACATATAATTAAAGCTATAGCAGGACCTACAACCGGAATTATATCCAAAATACCGGTAATTAAGCCCAATAAAACTGCATAATCAACCCTTAATATCAATAAACCAATTGTCATTAATAAACCAACACTAAACATTGTAGTAATTTGCGCAATAACATATCCACCAATTTTATTTGAAATCGCATCAATTATGTTTTGAGCTTTTTCTTTCATATTTGATGGAAAAAGGCTTAAATATGTTTGATTAATAATTTTTTTATCCGCAAGAAAATAATATATAATAATCAAAGCTGCTAACAAATAAATTATAGAAGAAGCAAAATTTTTGCTTATATTTATTGATTCGTTAACAAATTGAGAAGTAAAATTAGTTGTTGTAGATACAATATCACTGATTTCAAGTTGTGCCAATTGAGTTTTGTCAACAAAAGGTAACGCTAAAATAAAATCTTTAATACCACTCAAATATTGTGGCATATTTGAAATTAAAGGTCTAATCTCATGACTTGCCAATATTATTAAAGGTACAAAAAATGCTAAAATTAAAATTACCAACATTATAACTACAGCAAAAGCGGCAAAACTTCTATTAATTTTTTTTGAAAGCTTCTCCACCAATGGTTGTAAAGAACATGATATTACATAAGAAGCAAAAAATAAAATTGCAATATTTTGCTCTTTCACTATAAAAATAAGAAATAATGTTAACAAAATTAAAAACATAATGTTTTTTAAAGTTAATAATTTTTGAAAAATACTTATAAACATAAGTGGCTCCTTGTTTTTTCTATTTTATCATAAAATTATCCATTAATATATTTTATAAATAAAAAATCAATGCTAAAATAACTATATGGAAATTTTATTAGAAACAAAAAATTTATCAATTGTATACGAGAGTATAAATAAGAATTCAACGGAAAAAGTCACAGCCGTGAACAATTTATCACTTAAAATTAAACAAGGTGAAATATATGCACTCGCTGGTGAATCCGGTTGTGGCAAATCTACTTTGGCAAAGGCAATAACAAAACTTGTAAAACCCCAAAATGGAGAAATTTTGTACAGAGGTAAAAGTATTTTTAATCAAACAAAAGCTGAAAGACTTCAATACCCACAAAAAGTTCAAATGGTTTTTCAAAACCCTTATTCTAGCTTAAACCCAAAAATGAAAATTGGTGATATTCTAAAAGAGCCTCTTGATATAAACACAAAGTTAAAAAAAGAAGAAAAAAATGAACAAATTCAAAAAGTTTTGCTTGATGTTGGTCTATCAACAGATATTTTGACAAAATATCCGCATCAATTTTCCGGCGGACAAAGACAAAGAATTGCAATTGCTCGAGCCTTAATATTAAAACCCGAATTAATAATAGCGGATGAGCCGGTTAGTGCGCTTGATGCAAGCATTCAAGCACAAATAATCAATTTATTGAAAGATTTAAGATTGAAAAGAAATTTAACAATTCTTTTTATTTCTCACGATATGAATGTTATAAAATATTTGGCTGATAGAGTCGGAATAATGTATTTTGGTGAATTGGTAGAAGAAAATTATACAAAATCAATATTTCAATATCCGCAAAATGATTATACAAAAAAATTATTATCAGCAGTTCCAATTCTTAAACAATTAAAGCTTTAAAATTTAATCTTTATACTTTAGATTTGCAAAAATTTCATAACTATTGTAATATATTATGTATAATTTTAAAGGTAAATAGTATAAAATGAGTCCGTCGGATATTTTAATAAACATTTGCATAATAGTTTTTTTACTTTTTATAAATGCTTTTTTTGTAACAGCAGAATTCGCTTTGGTAAGAGTTCGCAAAACTCGTTTGGAACAACTTTCAAACGAAGGTAGTTATCTTGCAAAGCGCGCGCTTAGGTTAGTTGAAGAAACAAACAAAATGCTTGCTGCAGCACAATTAGGTGTAACAATCGCAAGTATCGCATTAGGTTGGGTTGCAGAAGCTACTATTGTTGTTTTAATTGAGCCTGTTGTTAATAGCGTAGGAGCAAGTCATGCTATTTCTACTGTGGTTTCATTTGTATTAGTTACATATTTTCACGTTTTACTTGGAGAACAATTACCAAAATGTATGGCGCTTAAATATCCGGAAAAATTTGCATTATGGGTTGCAACACCTATGGATATTTTTATAACAATATTTAAACCTTTTGTATGGTTATTAATGATATCCGGCGATAAATTATTATCTTTATGCCATGCAACAACTCAAGCAAGTTCATTAGCTCATACAACAGAAGAACTGGATATGTTGGTTGATGCAAGCTACAACGAAGGTGTTTTGAATGAAACTGAAACAGAAATGCTGCATAATATGTTTAAATTTTCAGATTTAATGGCAAAACAGGCAATGACACCTCGAACTGATATGATTTGTATTCCTGACGATATAACTTATGAGGAATTAAATAAATTTGCGCTAGAAAACCAATATACAAGATATCCTGTATACGAAAATGAAAATATTGATAAAATTTTAGGTTTTATACACGTAAAAGATTTATATTCTTTAGCAATGACAAAAGAAAACTTTTCAATTAGTAAACTAATTCGTCCTTTAATATTAGTACCTGAAACAATGACTTTGGATAATTTAGTAATAGAATTCAAAAAAGAGCATGCTCAAATGGCTGTCGTCGTTGATGAATTTGGAGGAACAGCAGGTTTAATTACACTAGAAGA
Source organism: uncultured Candidatus Melainabacteria bacterium (assembly GCA_934754655.1). GTDB lineage: Bacteria > Cyanobacteriota > Vampirovibrionia > Gastranaerophilales > Gastranaerophilaceae > CAG-196. The sequence goes on from CAKVIC010000001.1 coordinate 162,049, forward strand.
TGTTCTAGAAGAAATTATCGGCGAATTTCAAGATGAATTTGATGAAGAGGAAGAAGTTGATATAAAAGAAGTCGGCGAAAACACTTATCTTGCAAATGGTATGCTAAGAATTGATGAAATGGTAGAATTTTTTGACTTAAACGAATCAGATTTCGAAGAAGACGACGTTGAAACAATTGCAGGATTAGTGGTTAAACTCCTTGGAAAAATTGCAGACGTAAACGATTCAGTATCTTATAAAGGCTTAACATTTACCGTAGTAGAAGTTGATGGTGCAAGAATTACAAAGTTGCATATTTATAAAGAACCTCAAAAAAGTCAAGCTGAAAACGAAGAAGAAGCCTTGAAATAAACTTTACACAACATTTTTTTGTGTTATCATAATATTATATATAGAGGGATGGAGGAATTAGATTTTGGCTCAACAAAACATGTTTTCTGACGGTAAAATAGTACCTGTTAATATAAGAGATGAAATGAAAAAATGCTATATTGACTATGCAATGAGCGTTATTGTCGGTAGAGCATTGCCGGACGTTAGAGATGGTTTAAAACCTGTACATAGACGTATTTTGTATGCAATGAATGAATTAGGAATGACACCAGATAAACCATTCAAGAAATGCGCGCGTATTGTTGGTGAAGTTTTGGGTAAATATCACCCACACGGTGACAGTTCAGTATATGAAGCTCTTGTACGTTTAGCACAAGATTTTAACACTCGTTACTTATGTGTAGATGGTCATGGCAACTTTGGTTCTGTTGACGGCGACGGCGCTGCAGCAATGCGTTATACAGAAGCTCGTATGCATAAAATTACAACTTCTATGCTTGCAGATATTGATTGCGAAACAGTTGATTTTGAACCAAACTTTGATGGTTCTTTAGAAGAGCCTTCAGTATTACCGGTAAGATTGCCAATGTTACTTTTAAATGGTTCTTCTGGTATTGCGGTTGGTATGGCAACAAACGTTCCGCCACATAACTTATCAGAAGTGGTTGATGGTACTATTGCTTTAATTGATAATCCTCAAATTACAATTGAAGGTTTGATGGAACATATTAAAGGGCCAGATTTTCCAACTGCGGCAACGATTGTTGGCTTAAGCGATATTAGACAAGCTTATGAAACAGGAAGAGGTTCAATAAAAATGTCAGCTGTTGCAACTATCGAGGAAATCCCTGGTGGTAATGGTAGACAAGCTAGAACTGCAATTATTGTAACTGAATTACCTTATCAAGTAAACAAAGCAATGCTTATTCAAAAAATAGCAGAGCTCGTAAAAGAAAATAGAATTAATGGAATTTCTGACTTACGCGATGAATCAGACCGTGATGGTATGAGAATTGTAATAGAACTAAAACGTGACGCTAAGCCAGAAGTCGTTAAAAATAATTTATTCAAATATACCCAGCTTGCAACAACATTTGGTTACAACATGGTATGTTTATGCGGTAAACAACCAAGATTATTGAACTTGTACGAGGTTTTAAGCGAGTTTGTTGAACATAGGGTTGAAATTGTTACGAGACGTACAATTTACTACTTGAAAAAAGCAAAAATTCGTGCCCACATCTTGGCAGGTTTGTTAATAGCTCTAGGGTCTTTAGACGAAGTTATTGAAATGATAAAAAGGTCAAAAACCACTGACGATGCACGTGTTGCGTTAATGAGTAAATTTGGTCTAGACACAGATCAAGCTAATGCTATTTTAGAAATGCAATTAAGACGTTTAACAGGCTTAGAACAAGATAAAATCAAAGCTGAATACGATGAATTGCTTAAAAAAATTAAAGAATATGAAGAGATTCTAGCAGATAGACAAAAAGTTTTAGACATTATCAAGGGTGAATTACTTGAGGATAAAGCTAAATACGGAGATGATAGAAAAACTCAAATTGTACCTGAACAAGGTGAAGTTACAATTGAAGATTTAACTCCAAATACTCAAATGGCAGTATTTATAACTCATCAAGGATATTTGAAACGAATTTCTTTAGATACTTTTGAACGTCAAAACCGTGCAACAAGAGGTAAAGCAGGCATAAAAACTAAAGATGATGATGATATTCAACATTTCTTTACTGCAATGATGCATGATAAAGTATTATTCTTCTCTTCAAAAGGTATTGTATACAGCTTGAATGTTTACGACTTCCCTGAAGGCGGACGTCAATCAAAAGGCTTACCTATCGTAAACGTTTTACCTATTGAACAAGGAGAACAAATTACTGCAGTAGTTCCTATCAGTAACTTCTCGCATGATTTGAACTTAATTATGCTAACTCAAAAAGGTTATATTAAACGTATTGAATTAGATAACTTTGCAAATATCAGAAGAAGCGGTATTATTGCAATTTCCTTAGAAGAAGGTGATAAGCTTAATTGGGTTAAATTAGCAACACCAAGTGATGAAATAATTATTGGTACTTCTTGTGGTATGGCAATAAGATTCCCTATCGCGGATTTACGTCCACTTGGAAGAAGCGCACGTGGTGTTAACTCAATGAAACTTCGCGCAGCTGATACTATCATTGGTTGTGATATTGTTCCACAAAATTACGATGCTGATTTATTGGTTGTAACTTCTGACGGATTTGGAAAACGTACAAAACTTTCAGAATTTCGTTCTCAAAATAGAGGTGGAATAGGTTTGATTGCGACTAAATTTAAGACCAGTATGTCAAGATTAGTAGCATTAACTATTGTAGAAGAACGTGATGAAATTATGCTTGTAACTTCAAACGGTATTGTAACAAGACTTAAAGCCGGCGATATTTCTTGCCAAGGTAGACCAGCAACAGGTGTAAGAGCACAAAACCTTGCTGATACAGATACTGTCGCTTCTGTAACTAAGATTGTTAATACTGATAAAGATGAAGATTACAATCCGGCAACAAATGCTTGCCCGTCAAATACTGATGAATCAGAAAAATCAGAACAAACAACAATTGATGCCTTAACGTCAGAAGTTCCTGAATCTTCAGAACAAACAGAAGAATAATTTTAAAGAAAAAAAAGGAGAGGGCGGAGCTTTGCTCCGCCCTCTCCTTTTTTTAAGAAAATGGAACTACAGGTATTCAAGACCTCAATCATATATAGATTACTTCACTCAGCAAGTATGGAATGGCAATATTGAAGAGGCAAATAGAGTTGGAGAAATAGTAGAAGAATATTTAGCTGAGCTTGAGGCTGAAAGAGTTCCGCAAACGATACAAATTGCGGAAACGATAACGGAAGGAATTCCTTTGCTAGGCAGGGTTACAAGATTCTTGTCTAGGGTAAGTGAAAATATAACAGATATTCTGGATAGCAAAAATAAATTAAAAATTAATCAATAAAAATATGTTATAATAAACAAAAGGAGAATGGATATGTTACGCATTGAACCAACAAAAAAAGTAAGCTTTGCAGGTATAAAAAATGATAACAAACTTGATGAATTACATCCAATACAAAAGAATTTTGGCAAAAAGCCTATAATTGCGGCTTTATCTGGGATGGCTGTATTAGGGCTTGCAGCAATTGGTCTTAAAAAAACTTCAAAAATGAGTTTTGAAGAAGCTCTTAAAAAGAGTGGCGTAGAAATTAAAGATGGAGTTGCAACCCTTGCTAAATCCGGTGAAAGATTTTCAGGAAAAATAGAAAGATTTGAAAAAAGAAATAGAAAGGAAGTTGTCGAATTCATAGATGGAATTATGACAGAGAAACTATATTATACAGCGTTAGGAAAGGAAATCGAGGGTTATTTTTACAAAGGCGAAGCTTGTTACAAATCTTCAAGATATAAAGATTTTCTGCTTATAGGAAATAAGGATACCGGATTAAAAATTGATGGTATGCGTAGAAAAGGTCCTTTCTTTGAAGAAACTAGAAAGCATGTTGCTTCACCAGCATTTGATAAATCAGTCCAAGAATGTAAAAAAACAATGTCTAACACTTCATGCAAGTGATAATTTGTTTAAAATTTAAAATTATGGAAATTATTATACGAAAATTTAAGCAAAATGATAAAAGTGAAATTCTTAAAATGATGACCGAATTTTACTCATCAAATGCCGTTTCTACAAATGGTTCAATAGAAATTTTTGAAAAAGATTTTGATGAATGTATCAAAAATTCTTCATATTTAGAAGGATATGTTTTTATAGAAAATTCCTCAATACTTGGTTATGCAATGCTTGCTAAAAGTTTTTCCACCGAATTTGGAAAACCTTGTATTTGGTTTGAAGATTTATATTTAAAACCCAAATATAGAGGAAAAGGTATCGTGACTAAATTTATTTATCATATTAAGGAAAATTATAAAAATCATGTTTTTAAACTTGAAGTCGAAGATTATAACGAACACGCCATGCATATCTATAAAAAATGTGGGTTTGAAAAATTGCCATATTCAGAAATGATTTTAAAAAATTACTAAAATATTCACGAAGATTAGATAATTTGGTAATGTCAAATTTTTATAACCATATATAATAAAAATTATTAAATTATGAGGTGGTTATGACTAAAAATTTACTGATTATTACTACAAATTTTTCAGGGAAATATTGCGAGCAAGAAGATTCGCATTGCATAAAAGAAACTGGAGTTTATTTAGAAGAATTTGCCGTACCATATTTAATTTTTGAAAAATCAAATATCAATATGGAAGTTGTAAGCCTTGAAGGAGGTTTATCTCCAATTGATAAAAATTCGATTTCCTGTTCAAACCCTGATGACTGGGATAAATGTATTAAAATATTAAGAAATACTAGAAGAATTTATGATATTGATTATAAAATGTATGATGGAGTTTATTTTCCAGGAGGTCATGGGCCTTTATTTGACATTGCAAATAGTAATTTAATCACTGAAATTGTCGAATATTTTTACAACAGCGGAAAATTAGTAAGCGCAATCTGCCATGGTGTTGTTGCATTAATAAACGCAAAAACAACTTGTGGCAACCCAATTGTTCATAATAAACGAGTTACATCTTTTACAAACAAAGAAGAAGATATTGCAAAAATGTCTGAAATTGTGCCTTTATCAATAGAAAATGAATTAAAAAATCGAGGTGCTGATTATATTGAATTCAAACCTTGGGCTGAACATGTTGAAGTTGATGGAAATATTATTACAGGGCAAAACCAAAATTCAGCGACATTAATTGCAGAAAAAATTTTAGAGTTTTTCGATAAATAAAACTGCAAAAAAATTTGAGTTCTTTATAAACATAAAAATCCCCAAAATATTTAAATTTTGGGGATTTTGCATCACTTCATAAGATTATATCGTTACTTTATCAAACGTAATTTCATCATTATTTACATCAATTTTAATCTTATCACCATCAATAAATTTTTGCGCCAAAATCAATTTTGACAATGGATTCTCAATCATTTGTCTAATTACACGTTTTAGAGGACGCGCACCATATATTGGATTAAATCCTCGTGTTGCAAGAAACTCTTTAGCCTCTTGAGTTATCTCAAATGTAATTTTTCTTTCTTCTAATAATGATTTTAAATGTTCCATTTGAATATCTACAATTGCTGACAATTGTTGCAAAGTCAAAGCTTTGAAGAAAATAATTTCATCTACCCTGTTCAAAAATTCAGGTTTAAAATGTTCACGCATTAAAGCTGTAACTTTTTCTTTTGTTTCTTCAAAATTATTTTGACCGATTGCACTATTAACAGAATCTTCAAGAATAATATCACTTCCGATATTGCTTGTCATTATAATAACAGTATTTTTAAAATCGACAGTTCTACCTTTTGAGTCTGTTAACCTACCATCATCAAAAATTTGCAACATAATGTTAAAGACATCCGGATGTGCTTTTTCTATTTCATCAAAAAGCACGACAGAATAAGGTTTACGACGTACAGCTTCTGTCAATTGACCGCCTTCTTCATATCCAACATATCCCGGAGGCGCTCCAACTAATCTTGAAACGTTATGTTTCTCCATATATTCTGACATATCAATTCTTATAATAGCATCTTCATCATTAAACAAAAATTCTGCTAAAGTTTTTGCAAGTTCAGTTTTACCAACACCAGTTGGACCTAAGAATATAAAAGTACCAATAGGTCGTTTAGGGTCTTTTAAGCCTGACCTTGCTCTACGAATTGAATCAGAAACTGTATCGACCGCTTCTTCTTGTCCAATTAATCTTTTATGTAGAACATCTTCCATTCTCAAAAGTTTTTGCATTTCACTTTCTACAAGTTTAGATACAGGAATTCCAGTCCACTTACTTACAATTTCTGCTATATCATCACCATCTATTTCTTCTTTTAAAAGCTTATTTTCACCACGTTCTTTACCTTGAACAGACTGTAATTTCTTTTCAAGCTCCATCAAACGTCCATATTTTAATTCTGCTGCCGTTTGCAAATCAGTGTTGCGCTCTGCTTCAGCAATTTTATTTTTTACTTTATCTATTTCATCTTTAATGCCTGCTTCACCTGAAATCGTATCCTTTTCTGCTTCCCATTGAGCTTTTAATGTTGAAATTTTTCCCTCTAGTTCATCAATTTCAGACGTCAATTTGTCTATTTTTGCAATACATTCCGGCGTTGTTTCTTTTTTCAAAGCCTCTCGCTCAATTTCCATTTGAATTTTTTGACGCATCATAGTATCAATTTCTTCTGGCATAGAGTCTATTTCAATCCTTAAAGCTGAAGCTGCTTCATCTATCAAATCTATTGCTTTATCCGGCAAAAATCTATCTGTTATATATCTATCAGAAAGTTTTACAGCCTCAATTAGAGCACTATCCAAAATCCTTACACCATGATGAACTTCATATTTTTCTTTTAAACCTCTTAATATTGAAATCGTATCTTCAACAGACGGCTCATCAACCATTACAGGTTGAAAACGTCTTTCCAAAGCTGGGTCTTTTTCAATATATTTACGATATTCATTAATAGTCGTTGCACCAATCGTTCTAAGTTCACCTCTTGCAAGCATTGGTTTTAGTAAATTTCCGGCATCCATTGAGCCTTCTGTAGCACCTGCTCCGACAACAGTATGCAATTCATCTATAAACATTACAATTTCACCGTTAGAATCTTGAACCTCTTTTAAAACAGCTTTAAGACGTTCTTCAAACTCTCCTCTGAATTTAGCCCCAGCAACAAGAGCACCTAAATCAAGAGAAATCAATTTAACTTCTTTTAAGCTTTCCGGAACATCACCCCTAATAATACGTTGAGCTAACCCTTCTACAATCGCAGTTTTACCAACACCAGGTTCACCTATAAGTACAGGGTTGTTTTTAGTTCTTCTGTTTAAAACTTGTATAATTCTTCTAATTTCTTCATCACGACCTATAACAGGATCTAATTTACCCTTTCGTGCCATTTCTGTTAAATCAGTTGAATATTTTTCCAAAGCCTTTAAATTTTCTTCTGCATTTTTTGTATCCACTTTTTTATTACCTCTTATTTCTTTCATTACATTTAAAATTGAATTTGTACTTATGCCTTGACTTTTTAACAAATTTTGAATAAATGAATTCTCTAACTTTGTCATTGCAATAAATATACACTCAATACCTATAAACTCATCCTTTAAAGCATTTGCTTCCTGGGTTGCAATTTCTAATAAAGTATTTGTATCTTTTGATAAAAAGATTTGTTGATTTCCACTGACTGTTGATACTGTCGGAAAAGATTTAATTCTTGCAACTATTTCATTTATAAAATGCTGATTAAGCAATTTTAATTTTTCTAAATAATCTTTTGCAATACCTTTATCCTCTATCATCGCCATTACAATATGCTCTGGCTGTATTTCAGTATTCTTATAAAAATCTTTTTTTGCATTCGCACTAAAAATTATTTCTTGCGAATAATTAGTAAATTTTTCAAAATCAATCATGTTTAAGACTCCAATATAAAGGTTTACATAACCTATATTTATATTTTAATGATATTTTTGAAAAAACAAGAAATTTTTAATTATTATTTAACAATTGCATTATAAATAATTTTTGATGCACTTACAATAAAATCCTTGCCTTGAGGCGAATTATAAGGTCTTTCTACCAAAATTACTACAATATATTTTTTACCGTTTTGTGCATAAACAATTCCTGCATCACCAAGCATAGTGCCAATATCACCGGTTTTATGTATAAATAAAGCACCTTCTCCTAAACCGGCTTGGATAAGTCTATTATTTTTAACATGGCTCATATAATCAATAATATATTCTCGAGAATTGATATTTAAAAACCCTGGATTGTCTAGATTATATAATATTTTAGCAATATCAGCTGCTGTAGTTTTATTTGTGCCTTTCAAATCCGGCAACCAAGTTCTTACATAAGTTGATGAAATACCCCAATCACGTAAACCAGCGTTGATATCTTTCATACCACCTATTTTTGACATAATCATATTTGTAGAAGTATTATCAGAATCTTGTATCATGATTTTAGCCAAATAATCCATTGTATAATTTTGTCCGGCTTTTGCATACTGTAAATTTCCAGAACCACTTGAACGATGTTGCTCAAGCATAGTCATTTCATCAAAAATCGTAAGTTGATTAGCTTCAATTGATTTGAACAATCTTACAAGAACCGGCAATTTTATAATACTTGCAGCCGAATACATTTTATTAGCATTAATATCAACATAACGTCCTTGATCATATTCCCATACATAGATTGATGGCTTTATTGCTGGGTATTGTTTCATCAACGTATACAACTGGCTCTTCAAATCAGTTATTTCACCGGTATGATACATTGTCGTTACTTCACAATGTTTTTTTTGTAAAGTTGGAGTAAGCAACACCTTGTCATTAAAAACATCATTGTATATATAATTTGTAACAGGGTTCGCCATTTTATATAAATCAACATCCGTTTTTAAAGCTGGATTTTCTATATTATTCATACCATTGTATTGCGCTACAGTTTTAATACCTGTTGGCATAAACACCTGTTTAATCAAAGAATTAAATACTGTTGGATGCACAAAAACAATAAAAGCTGACAAAAAAGTCAAGGTTACTATAGATCTAAAAAGTTCTAAAAAAAGATTCTTTTTCTTCTTAGGTCTAATATTTTTACGTTTTGGAGCAATAGGATTTTGCGCAGGCCTATCTGATACAACATGCAATGTTCTTGTTTGAATTTGTTGTCGATATGCGTACAAAGAAATCCCTCCCGTGTGCTCACATTATTATGTTATCACTTTATCAACCACACTAAAATCATTCATCTGGTGTAAAATTAACAAAATTACTTAATTATTTATATTAATGTAATACCTTGTTAGGCGATTATAATAAAGATATAAAAAAGGAGTTTTATATGAAAAAGTTATTTTCGATAATATTAATATATGCAACTATACCGACAGCGTTTGCAACGTGCTCGCTTGACGGTTTATCTTGTTCCATTGCAGATTTAAACAGTCCAACTGAAAAAATGTATACTTCAAAACCTTTAACCCCACAGTTTTCTAATCCGTCTACAATTGATAAAAAAGTTGTAAATAAAGAAGAAGAACAAAATTATTTACGAGATTTTGGTCAACAAGAAACAGATTACGGATACAATGCTAGTTGCCAATTCGGAGTTTGTAACCAAACCGGAGTTCCACAATTATTCCCACCTAAAGGTGAACGAGAAAGGTAGGATGGGAAATGTGAATAGCTAGTGGCTATTTTCACAAGCAAACAGCGAGGTGCGCAGTGCTTCGCACTGCGCACCTCGCTTAAATAATTACAAATTCTTAAAGCATATTCTTTTTAATTCTTTCTTTTGCTCTATCAATATCCCTAATTCTTCTTTCAATAGAACGCACTTGTTGCTTTAAAGTATTTCGTTCAGCTTTTATTAACTTATATTGAGCATCCACATCTGCATATTTTGTTTTAAAATTTAATAAATCATTTCTGATATCAACTTGCGCATTTTCTAATTGTTGTATAGCATTTTGAATATTTCCATTTCCAATAGCAGCTGTATCGGAAGTCGGAGCTTGTTTGGTAAAAGCACTATTTGTTTTTGTCGTTGTAGTATTACCATATTCAGTATCATTAAAATTAAGTGGAGTGAATGCATTTCCATCTGCAAACGCAATTCCACTAAAAGCAAAAAGTAGGACTAAAGTTAAAACATATTTTTTCATACTCAATTCTCCAAATTTGTGATGTTCACATTATATAATAGACCATTTTTTTATAAAAAAAATCATTTAGAAGATGTACTAGCTTTTTTAAGCTTGAAAAAAAAATTTAACCTCTCAAAATTTGCACACAATCACAAATTAATGTCGTTTTTTCATCAGAACCACAAATCTGCGCATAAAAAAATTAACCTTAATAAATAATGATAAAATTTTTATTTTAAAATATTATTTTTTAATGCATAGTTAATCGCATGAACGCGTCCGTGCGCATTAAATTTAAAATAAATATTATCTAAATGAGCTTTTACGGTATGAGCAGTGATTCCTAAAATTTTGGCAATCTCCTTGTTTGAATATCCTAAAGCTACCCAATTTAAGACTTCCAATTCTCTTTTTGTTAAGTTTTTATTATATGTAATATTCATATTCTCATTCTACACCATATTTCAAAAAAAAGATTAATATATTTTCCAATTAGCAAAATTTTGAAAATTTTTACATTTCTTAACAATTTTTATATAAAGATTGAAATATAAAAAAGGCTTATATTACATATAAATACACACTTTTCATCAATATTTGAATAAAAATAATTTATCAATTTTTATACAAATTTTTATAAAAGTAAAAAAAATTAAAACTTTTTATGTTATAATCTATGTGTTTGAGAAAAATTAAACAAGGAGTGTATTTATGCAAATAGGTTTTAATCCTGCAATAAATTTTCAAAATCATAAAGTTCGCAATCAACAAAACAACATTACTTTCAAAAAAGTCAATACAAAATACTATAAATTAGCTGAAGAATCATATAGTACAGGTAAAGACCTCGCTTCAGGATGGTATGCTAAAATTACTGATGGTGTTGCATTATGGAAAAATATTTCAAAACAAGATGCTTTAGATACTATGAATGCAGTGCGCAAATGGGTTGGTAAAGATAGTATAGAATCTTATGATTCAACTTATAACTTTATAAAATTTTTAATTTAATAGTTATTGTTTTTTATAAATTAAAATTAAAGCAAGGATTAACGAATACAAAACAAATTCAGCCGTTTCTTCAATACAAGAATTGTGCCAGTTTTTTTCTGATAATAATTGCGCTACAACACAAATAAATGACGCTAAAAATGTCCATACTGGAAATTTTATCGTTGATATAATATTTACAATGTCAACCCAGATTTTATTTAATAACGCGTACAAAACACCAAACGTGACATAAATTCCAACAATCACATGTGCCAACCAACCATATTTATAATGCGACCACGGATAAAAAGCATCCGGCGCGCCATTTGGAACATGAGCAAAAAGAACTCTTCCATAACTGATTTCACGCATAAACATTAAAAATATTACCATTGCTAAAAAATTGAAAAATATTTTATGATTTTTTGCTTTTAAACTTGTAATAAACCCAACTACTAAAACTATTAACTGCATATTCTCTAGAAAACTATTTTCTAAAATTTCATGCAAATTAAAAATTTTAATAAATACTATGCTTACTAACAAAGCGACAATTGCTATATAATTTTCTTTATAAAAATTAAAATCAAAAAATCTCATAAAACTTTTCATACTATACTTAATTCCTCAAATAATAATATTATTTGTACAGTTTAACATAAAAAAATAAAAAATTCGACTTTTTAACTAAATATTTTTATTAATGAAAATCTTAAACTTTATTTAATAATAAAATTATAAAGGAGGTTATTATGTTTGATTTTTTTAAATATGCGTCATACATTCTAGTGTTAATTGGTGCTTTAAATTGGGGACTAGTTGGATTATTTGATTTTGATTTAGTTGCTTTTTTATTTGGTGAAATGAGCCTTTTAACAAGATTTGTATACACATTAATCGGATTAAGTGCAATTGTTTCTGCAACTACAGCATATATTTGTTACAAAAATCATAAATATATGTAAAAGAAATGGAATTTTTGCAAATTCCCGTAAATTTCTACTGTAGTTATTTCATAAAAAAAACTAAGCTCTTTTTAATAAAAAAATTTCGTTATAAAGAGCTTAGTTTTAAATTATTATAAACTACGCATTAATATCTTTTGCAAAAGAATCTGTTGCGCGTGTTTCTGTTTCTTTTTGAATTTTTGAAATAAAATCATTTACCTCAAATGTTCCAACTTGACCTATTCCTCTTGCCCTTACAGCCAAAGAATTAGATTCAATTTCTTTATCGCCGATTACACAAACATAAGGAATTTTTTTGTCTTGCAAAGCATCTCTTATTTTGTAATTCATTGATTCTGAACGATCATCAAGTTTTACTCTTATACCAGCTTTACGCATTTCCTTATAAATTTTTTCTGCAAAATCAGCATGCTTTTCATTTGAAATAGGAACGATTGAAACTTGAATTGGTGCCAACCAAGTAGGAAATGCACCTGCATAGTGTTCTATTAAAATTCCATGGAATCTTTCCATTGAACCGAACACAACTCTATGAAGCATTACAGGAGTTTTCATAGAACCATCTTTATCTTGATATTTAATATCGAATCTTGCAGGTAAATTAAAATCAAGTTGAATAGTTGCACATTGCCATGTTCTACCAATAGCATCTTTTACCTTAAAGTCGATTTTTGGGCCATAAAAAGCACCATCACCTTCATTAATATCATATTTCATGCCACGTCTATCCATAGCTTCTTTTAAACCGGCTTCAGCTCTATTCCAGTTTTCTAATTCACCGACATAGCTTTCAGGACGAGTTGATAATTCAACTTCAAAATCCATTTTAAATATTGCCATTGTATCTGCAACAAAATCAATAATCTCATTAATTTCATCAACTAATTGTTCCGGTGTACAGAAAATATGAGCATCATCTTGTGTAAAGCCTTGAACACGAGTTAAACCGCCGAGAGCGCCTGATTTTTCTTTTCTATACACTGTACCTAACTCTGCCATTCTTAAAGGTAAAGAACGGTAAGAATGTCTATTTGCTTGATAAATTAAAATATGGAATGGACAATTCATTGGCTTTAATACAAATTGTTCATCAGAATCTTCCTCTTGTTGCAAGAAAAACATGTTTTCTTTGTAATGCCCCATGTGTCCTGATATTTCCCATAATTTAGATTTTGCAATATGTGGAGTATTAACAATTACATAACCACGTTTACGATGTTCAGTTCTCCAATAATTTTCAATTTCTTCTCTTACTAGAGCTAAATTTGGATGCCATAAAACTAAACCACCGCCGATTTCTTCTCTTACAGAAAATAAATCTAATTGAGTACCAAGTTTTCTATGATCACGCTTAGCCGCTTCTTCTAAAAATGTTAAATAATTTTGCAAATCCTCTTTATTCCAATATGCAGTTGCATAAATACGTTGAAGCATTTTATTTTTTTCATTACCTCTCCAATAAGCACCAGCAACTTTTAATAATTTAATGGCATTACCTTTAATATAAGAGGTATTAGGAATATGTGGTCCAGCACAGAGATCGTTAAATAAAACATTTCCGTCCTTGTCTTTTGTTAAATACAAAGTCGGATTATCATTTTTATGTTCTTCTAACAATTCAGCCTTGTAGATTTCGCCCTCAGCTTTAAATTCTGCAATTTTTGCATCAACATCTTCTACCAAATATTTTTCGAACGTTAAATTCTGTTTAATAATTTCTTTCATTTCATTTTCGATTTTTTCTAAATCTTCTTGAGTAAACGCATACCCATCTGTTAAATCGAAATCATAGTAAAAACCTTCATCCGTTGCCGGTCCAATCGCCAACTTTGCTTGTGGGAACAACTTTTGTACGGCTTGCGCCATAATGTGCGAACATGAGTGACGCAATACTCTCAAAGTTTCATTGTTTTTTTCCATTTCTTCTCTTTCTATCCTTTTTAGATAAATAATTAGGGGATGATAACCTTTCATCGCACTTCCGGCAGTTTGCAAAAAGCCTAATTTATTTATCCCCGGCGGATCCCGCTAACTGTACGTAAAATATTTTAACATAAAAAAAGTCGGAATAAAAATCCCGACCTTTAAATTAACTATTATTACAATTTAATTATTTAGTTTCCGTAAAAGCTTTTATCAATTCATAAGAATAATCCCAACTGTTAGCACCTGTTGTTTGAAATTGTGCTAAATTTTTTGCTCTTAATTTTTTATTTTTTTCTTGTAATTTATTGAATTTAGCCAACTTTTTAGGGTTTGAATTTCTGTCTTTTACGATAGGATTAGCATAAGTTAAAAAATATCTATATTCCTTACAATTATAACCAGCTTTTACTTTTTGAGGATAATTATAAGTTAAATAATCATACGTAAACATTGCTCTTTCAGAATTTGAAGGTTTACCTTGAACCGCTTCTAATGTAGAACCTGGCATTTTGGTTACTAAAACAACCATTGCTAAAGGGTTATAACCCGCTTTTACCATTAAGTCGGTAGCTGTAACATCAGCAGCTTTATTATCATTTAAAGATGATTTAGATGCTAAATATTGGCTATTCGCAGCCGTTGAAATTATATTTTCTGAACTTAATGAGCTTGTAATAGCTGTTTTTGCCATATTTCTTAATTTGGTTTTAGATGTTTGACCATTAATGATATGTCCTAATTCATTACCAACAACAGCAGCCACTTCATTATCATTACCGGCATAAGCTAAATCATCACTTGAAATAAATATGACATTTGTTGTCGTAGCATTTGAATTATCAGCATCACCTTTTACGACTTTAAATGTTACACCTTTAGGCAAATTGTTTTTTTCTAAAATTTTGGCACCAACTGGCGCTACTCTATCTGATGCAACCCAAGTTGCAGCATTTGCACTAGATGTAATCAATAGCAATGAAAACATTGAAACTAAAAATTTTTTCATAAATATTTCTCCCTTATTTATTCTTATAAAATGATATCATAAAAAATTTTTATTGATAATTTGTTATTTTTAAGATAAAACATTCAATATGAATAGCATAAAAAAAATACTTTTTATAAATTTTGGTGGTTTAGGTGATGAAATTTTATTTTTGCCAACAATACTTTCTATAAAAAAACAATTTCCTAATAGCGAAATAACTTTGGCGCTTGAGCCTAGAAGTAAAGGAATTATAAGCCTAACAAATGTTATAGACAAAACATTTTTTGCAAATATAAAAGGCTCAAACAAATATTTAGAGTTAGCAAAACTTTTAATGACAATATGGCAAGAACATTTTGACATCGTCATTTCATCAGGCTCAAACAAATTTATTTCACTATTTTTAGCTGCTACGTTTATTCCACAAAAAATCGGATATAACACCGGCAAATTGAGTGAAATATTACTTACACATGCAGTAAATCTTAACAAAAACCAATATGCTGCAAAAATGTATCATGATTTAATTCAAGATATAACTGATTTTAAAACAGATTTACCAATATTAAACATTGAGCGTAAAAATATTCGACCAAATACTGTATTAATACACCCAGGAGTTAGCAAAATCAGTATTCAAAAGGGAATGTTAAAAACAATCACGCCGGAAAAATGGGCTAAAGTTGTAGAATTATTGGCAAAGGAAGGAAAACACGTTTTACTAGCCGGTGGACCTGACGATAAAGATTGTATTGAAACAATTCAAAGACTCGTTCCACAAGATCTTTATGAGAATTTATACGGAAAAACAAAAAATTTAAAAGAACTTGCAGAATTAATTTCAAGCGCTGAAAAATTCTTATGCTCTGATTCAGCTCCTCTTCACATTGCAGTAGCTTTGGGGGTAAAAACTTTTGTCATTTTTGGCTCAACTGATGATAAAAAATTAATTCCACAAAATGAAAATGTGATAGCAATAAAAAATAATTGTAATTGCCACCTTAGACCATGCCTTTGGGAAAGACGACAAACTACTTGCGAAAAGCCTGTATGCTTAGATATTAGCCCTGAAGAAATTGTTGAATTTATAAAAAACTCTTGAAATGCAATTTTGTTCTTGCTATATTGGTTAAGTGAAAAATATTTAAATAAACCGTGCGCTTGTAGCCCAGTTGGATAGAGCGTTTGGCTACGAACCAAAAGGTCGGGGGTTCGAATCCCTCCAAGCGCGGATTAAAAAAAGAACCAAAATTGAATTTTGGTTCTTTTTTTATTGGGGTTTATTAGTCCAATTTGGATTTGCATGTTTATATAAACTTTCCCAATTTTTGGCTAATAATTATAACAACTCCTTCAAATAGTTAGGTAATGCAAAACGTGCATTATGATACTCTTTGTTATATATTTTACAAGTTTTTGTTATTTGCTCACCACGTCTTTCGTCCCAATAAGAAAGAGGTTCGACAGTCTTTGAGCAAAAAGCCCATGCCCAATATCCACCAGGATATGTTGGTATATTTGACGTAAATGTTGAACAAATTGGGAAAACTTTTTTCAACAACAAGTACATTTTTCTTATCTCTTCTTTATTCACAAATGGAGATTCTGATTGAGCACAAACAATACCGCCCTCTTTTAAAGATTCGCGAACATTAGTATAAAATTCTTCAGTAAATAAACCTTCACCAGGTCCCATTGGGTCTGTAGAATCAATTAATACTATATCAAACATGTTTTTCTTATCTTTAATATATTCAATCGCATCTTGAACCAATATTTCACATTTTGGATTTTCTAATTCACAAGAAATTGTTGGCAAATATTTTTTACATTCCTCTATCACATCACCATCAATCTCACACAAAACGACCTTTTCAACAGTATCATGTTTTAGCACTTCTCGAACAGTTCCGCCATCACCACCACCTATAACTAAAACTGTTTTAGGCGCTTTATGATGCATCATCGGCACATGAGCAATCATTTCATGATAATGCCACTCATCACCTTCTGTTGTCATCATTAAATCATCAAGAGTTAAAACTCTTCCTAGCTGACTATCGGTTTCAAATATTTCTAATTTTTGAAATGGTGTCTGTTTTGATACCAAAACTTTACCTGCTTTTATAGTCACACCATAACCTGCTGGTGTAATCTCTCTATAATATCCATCTTTAATTCCGCTTGTCATAATTTAATTTCTCCTGCTAAAATATGTATATGTAAATGAAAAACTGTTTGTCCAGCTTCTGCACCGGTATTTATAATTGTTTTATAAGATTTTATTCCTAATTTTTGAGTAACTTCTTTTACTGTCATCATAAGTTTTGAAATCAAAGTTTCACTAACTTCATTTAGCGATTCCACATGTTCGCGTGGAACTACAAGTAAATGCGTATCCGCTTTTGGATTTAAATCCTTAAATACAACAGCATACTCATTTTCATAAACAAATTCTGTTCCAAAATCACCATTAATGATTCTACAAAAAATACAATCTGTCATAATTTCCTCGCTTATCTTAATTATAAAACCTAATAAAAGCTCAATATAAAAAGAATAATTCAAAAAAAACTTAATGTCTACTAAAACTATTTAGTTGTAAGAGCAAAATAGAAATTTCTTCTTTTTGAAAAAATATGAGTTAGATTTTCTCCGAATTCAGATTTAATTATTGATTTGAAAAATTATGACAAATTATAAATTGCACGAATATTGCAAAAAATTATTATGGGCTGATTACCAAGAAAAAAGCCTAAAGATATTATTGCAATAAGCTTGGGAATTCAGAAATTATAATTGCTAATATAATTACAATAAAATAAAAAATTATTGTTATTAAAAATCCAACATATTTAAAAACTTTGAAATATTTGTTTTTACAAAAAAAATCATTAGTTAAATGCGTTGCTTTTAAAGATTCAATTAGAAATATTATAAATGCTATAATAGTTATCAGCCAAGGAATAAGCAAAAAAATAAACAATGGTAAATAAAATTCTATAGGATAACCTGAGCACTCTTTTAAGAAATCTCTAAAAATCCAAACCAAAATTGGCAAATATAACCAACCACAAATTGCAAAGATATTAAAACTAATATAAGCATTCGCATTATCTAATGTTTCAAAGATTTTCATATAAGCATTATACATCAAATAGAAAGGATATTAGTATGATAGATTACAAATTACATAATGACTGCAAAGCTATTTCCGGAGCAGAATATAAAAATAGTAAAATAAAAGCCCCTAATGATTGGGAACGTATAAAAACAAAAAGCAACATTCTAACTGGTTTTAGAGCGGAAGTTTATAAAAAAGATAATAATAATATTATTATAAAATATAAATCAATGATAAATATATATGGCAAACAAAAACAACGCAATAATCGCCCCTATTGATAAAAAGCATCCTATTATGCGTATTTTGTTTAAAATTGTGTTATTTAACCAAAAAGGATTTTTTATTTTAATATCAAAGACTTGTTCTAGGAGTAAAAAGATTATTGCGACAATAATGCCTAATAAAAAAAAGAAATTCCAAAAAATATACAGAATAAAATGCTGATAAGGATTACAAAGCACTACATACATATTTATAAATGAAGGATAACTGTTGACTAAAAGTAATAAAACAGATGCAATATATCCACTAAAAACAAATATGTTGTAACTCATGCAAGATTGCAAATTTACATTTTTTTCAAAGAATTTCATAAATAGATACTATACTAAAAAGGAGAATTAAACAATGACAAATTATAAATTGCACGAATATTGCAAAAATTATCCACTTTATATAAAACTATTAATTTTACTGTACTGTGTGGTACAATCTTTTTATGCAAGTAAATGATTATTATAAAAATCTTTCAAAGACTTGGAGTGGCAACTATTTAGCAATGTTGGGTTTAATTATTTTGATCATCCCGACTCTTTCTGCAATTTTAACAATTACTGATATTGTGATTAATAATAATTCAATATATATAAATAATATTTTTCAAGAATATTTGAGAATAATTTGTTGTTTTTTACCATTTACCTGTCTATACGCAATATTCCCCATATTTTTATTATTTATATTCTTATTTATGCAAAAAGCAAAAGTAGGTTTACCGATAATAATACTTTCAATAGTTATTGGATTTATAGCAGCAACTCAATCGGGCACATTTGATTTTAATCTCCAAAATACGGAAATGTATTTATTTGTACCTTTGATTTTATTCCCAATTCCTTTAATATTCAGTATAGTATTTTTTATATTGTTATTAATAGATTTAACTAAAACTTCAAATATAAAAAATTTAGAATTAGTTAATAATAGATACTATAAATCGTTTGTTAATATCTTTTTTTTAATTGGGCTAATAATATTTATTTTTGCGCCAATTTTATATTTGACTATTGTAATACCAAATTAATTATTATGCTTAGCTCCACAAGATCTTGTATAACCATCTATTTTGGTTCCATCTTCTCGTGTATATCCATGTACAAAATAAGAACCTACTGAATACTTATCATAGTAAGGAATGGTAGTTATTGTTCTAATGTAATAATTATATTTGCCGTTTAGAATCCTTACGGAGATAATCGGGTGTTTTCTCCAAATTTAGATACAAATCATTAATTTTTTATTAACATTTCATGCAATATATTAAAATATGTTATACTTAAAACATGAAAAAGCTTATTGTAACAATTTTATTAATATCCACATTTACTTGTGGTTGCACTAATTCTCATAATAATGAAGAGACATTTTCTCAAGAAGAAATCCAACAAACAAATCAAGGGGTAAGTGAAGAAATAAATGAAAAATCAAGTTTAAATAATGAAGAACCTACGTCAGAAAGTAAAACACAGGAAAACGAGACTGAAAAATTGCATCCGATTGATAAAGCAGAAAGAGATTGTATTGCGAAAGATTACTCAAATGCCGGAATGAATGAATGTGGATACAAAGCCATGGATTCATGGTTTAAAGAAATTGATAAATATTTAGGTTTACTAAAAACTGTCACATCAGAAGAGGATTATACAAAAATTCTAAAAGCACAGGAAGATTGGAAAAAATATCAAGAGTCCGAGTTTGTTTCAATAAGCCTTATCAGAAATAAACAAGGAACAATTTATCAAACTATTGCAATAGGGCAATATGTGCACATTATAAAGCAACGAGCTTTTGATTTAAAAAGCCTATATGAATATTTGATTGAGTAGTCCTTAATTATTTTCATTAATTCTATCGTTGATTCTGAATCTGCATACATTGCAAAAATTTCTCCTGTTGAATGACAAGCCTTCTTTTTTATCTAATATGTTATTTAGATTAAAAAGGTGGAATTTCTATTTTGCCCAAACCGGAAATTTTAACTTTGCTACAGCATAAAAACTATTTAGTATTTACTAAAATAAAAAAATATAACCCAACTCTTTTAAAGTATTTAATGATAAAATATTTGTATGAAAAAATTTTTACTTTTTTTAATTGCTATATATCAAAAAATTTCAAGTCTAACACCTCCGCGTTGTCGATTTTATCCAACCTGTTCAGAATATACTAAACAAGCAATCATTAAATACGGTATAATAAAAGGTGGATGGTTAGGAATAAAGCGAATTTGCAGATGTCACCCTCTTAACGAAGGCGGCTACGATCCAGTACCTTAAGCCATTTGCAAATCAGAAGCTTTTGGATTTTTCTCTTTAGTATTACCTAAAACTTTATGATCAATTATTGAACCTATTTTACTTATAACTAACCCCGTTCCGCCACCAATCAACATACCTTTTATTCCTGAAAATAGCATCGCGGTTAGGGCAATTGAAGTTCCGACGCCCAAAACCGCCGGAGCTCCTACAGTAATTGTTTTTGAGATTTTATCTTCCTTTGAATTTGCAACACCAATTGCTAAACCACCTAAACCAATCATAGCTCCAGCACTCACAATATCAGTCGGAGCACTACCAACAACTAAATCTCGTTTTTTGTCAAAATAATCCAAGCATTCACTCTTATTTGCTTTTGTTAAAGACTTTGATGCTTTCTTAAAACTTTTTTCAAGCAAAGCTCTTTCATTTGTATTTAAATTTGGTTTCAAAATTTCAATAATATCGGTATAAACTCCAACATTTTCTTTAGTATTTCCGACTAAATTTTGAACAGATTTTATGCCTTGCTTTTCAAATTTTTCTCTTGAGGGTTGCATCATATCTTGCGCCCAAAAAGAAAGGTTATCCTTAATATACGCAGAGCGTTCACCTTTATTTTCTTTAATAGATTTTACATATTTTTTGAATTTGTCAACTAAATCATTTTCTAAATTTGACATCGTTTTTTCTTGTTCTAAAAATCTTTCAGCAACTTTTTCGCGTGTAAAAACTTCTTTTAACCCTTGCGCTTCTTTCAATTTTGTTAACACCTTTGTTTTTTCATCAGGAGAGAGTTTTTCAGCATAATGTTCAACAATGGATTCAAATGAATTCATTCGTTTTTCAGCTTTTTTGTAATTTCTAAAAACCGTATGTTGGCTTATTTTGTCAAAGCCTTTTGTTATTGCTTGATAAGGTTTTTTGAATATTTTTGTAAAAAAGCTACTCATTTTAGTTAAAAAAGTCCGCATTCCATTATTTTTAACCTTGCTAAATTGAAGATTTTCTGTACATATTTTTTTAAACGCAATGTCCTTTGCACTATTAAAATTGTTACTAAACTCTAAAGCTTTTACTAATCCATTGAAGCTTTTTGAACATGTTTTATAGAATTTACTTTTTACAACATTATCCTTGTTTTTATTTATTTTTTGCGACATTGAATGTTGATAAATTCTAAATTTATCTATCAATTTACCAGAAATTTTTGGATTCAACAATAAAACTAATCCTGAAAGCAATGTTACACTAGTTGCAACAGCCAAAGCTTTTTTGTTTGATTCTTTATTTTTCTCTTCCTCAACCTTGTTTATAAATGTGTCTACTGAATTTTGCACTGTATTTTGTACAGCTTCTGCAGGTCGCACCAAAGGAGCATTATAAGCACCTAAATTGTCCCTAAAGTTAATATTATTTTTATATATTGCTTGAATAGACACAAACCACCTACAATTTTCCTATATATAATAAAACATTTTTTTTGCATAAATTGCGTTTTTTTAATACGTTATTAAGATTTGTTAACAAAATACACTCACTAATAAATACCTATAACAACCTGCATCCTTTCATGCTTCTACATACCTTCGTTTTCTAAAACCTCTTGTTTTAAAATTTCTTTTTTTACTTTATCAAGCGCGTTTTGAATAATTCTTGAAATTCTTGATTGAGAAATATTAAATTCTACTGATATATCTTTTAGTTTTTTATCATAAAAATATTTTGCTTTTACCAGTTCTTGTTCTCTTTGGGGTAATTTTTTTAAAACCTCTTGTATGCGATTTTTCAAATCAATCAATTCAGTAGTTTCTTCTGGTGTTCTTGAATTATCTTTGATTATTGTTGGATTCTCCGCACTTGCCATTTCTTCAATAGACAATATCGTTTTGTATACTGCATCCTTAACTTTTTCCTGCTCAATGTTATCAGAATTTTTCATTGTATACCATTTATACCTACGTCGCATTTCATTTCTAATTGCCCATTTTATTGCTTTTACAAGATATGCTTCGTTGAAAAAATCTTTATTTGAAGAATTTGTTAATAGATAATACACAGTGTATGTCGCAAGATTAATAACTTCCGGCAATTCAATCAAACCCAATTTTGAAAGATTCTTAAATTCAACTTTAGATATAGTTTCAATTAAATCTTTATATTGTGCAAGATTAGCCCGAAGTTCTCTCTCTTTGTTTATTTCATCAGTATTCTTCATACACTATAATATATCAGAAACATTTTTGTATATCAAATTAATATTTTTGCATTAACATCAAACTATGATACAATGTTGAATGAGAAGAGGTTATAAACTATGAAAATTAAACATATAAAATCAATAATACTATTTGTTGGATGTTCATTAATTTTTACATCCGGCATACAAAATATTAATTTAGTTAATGCACAACCGGCTGTTGCACCTGCGATTAATAATACAATACAAACGGGAAATTTAGTAAATCCTTTAAACATTGTTAATTCTCCTAAATTCTATTTGAATAAAAAAGTTTGCATGAAAGCAAAATTTGATAAATTTTCGACTTTAGGACTTGATTACAAACCTGCTTTAAAATCTTCTGATGATTATATTTCATTTTTGATAAAAAGAAATGATACACAGCATTCAATCCCACTTTCAGAGATGAAATTATTTTTAAAACGTGATGTTGCTGAAAAATTTATTGATTTAAAATCTGATGATATGGTTTATATAGAAGGTACTGTTTTTTCAGATGCCTTAGGTGATGCGTGGGTTGATGTATCAAAACTAGAAGTTTTAAACAGCAATAAATAATGGAGCTTAAGAATAAATTATGCAAGAAGAATTAAAGTGCGATAAAGAAATATTTTTGACTGTGCATGGGCATTTTTACCAACCGCCACGCGAAAATCCTTGGCTAGAAGCTATTGAACAACAAGATAGTGCTCAGCCTTTTCATGACTGGAATGAAAGAGTCAACGCAGAATGCTATAATCCAAATTCTGTTTCAAAAATCGTTAATTCTTGCAATCAAATTTTGAATGTTGTAAATAATTATGAATACATAAGTTATAATTTCGGCCCTACGCTTTTATCTTGGATGGAAGAATTTGCACCTCAAGCCTATGAAAGAATTATAAAAGCTGATATCAGCAGTAGAAAAAAACATTCTGGTCATGGTAATGCAATAGCGCAAGTTTATAACCACATGATTATGCCACTTGCAAATGAACGCGATAAACAAGCACAAGTTAAGTGGGGCATCAAAGATTTTGAGTACAGGTTTGGCCGAGAGCCTGAAGGTATGTGGCTTGCTGAAACAGCAGTAGACGATGACACTTTGAGAGTTTTAGTAGAAAATGGAATAAAGTTTACTATCTTATCTCCTTATCAAGCACAAAGTATTCGAAAAAAAGGCGAGCAAAATTGGCAAGATGTAAGCTGGGGAAATATTGACCCTGCTCGCTCTTACCGATATTATATAAAAACTGCACCAGGCAAATTTATAGATTTATTCTTTTATGATGGAGCTATTTCAAAATCTGTTGCTTTTGACGAGTTACTAAAAGACGGTAACAAGTTTGTAAATCGTTTGTTGGACGGTATTTCAGAACAAAGAAATTATCCACAACTTATAAATATTGCAACAGATGGCGAAAGTTATGGACATCATACAAAATTTGGTGACATGGCTTTAGCTTATGCAATGAAACTACGCGTTGAAGATGCCGGATTTACAGTAACAAATTATGCAGAATATTTAGAAAAATACAGAAGTGATTGGGAAGTTGAGATAAAACCGGTATCATCTTGGAGCTGTTTCCATGGAGTAGGACGCTGGTGTGAAGATTGCGGATGCTCAACAGGCGGTCATGCCGGCTGGAATCAAAAATGGAGAAAACCTCTAAGAGAGGCTTTAGATTATTTACGTGATGAAATGACTGCTTTATATAAAAAGATTGGTCGTAAATATTTCTTAAACCCAGAAGTCGCTAGATATAACTATATTAATGCAATATTAGATAGAAGTGATTCTAGTGTAAAACAGTTTCAAGAAGAATTTTTTGTACCGGATTTAACAGATACCCAAAAAATTCAAGCAATGGAACTTTTAGAAATTCAACGTCACGCAATGCTAATGTACACTAGCTGTGGTTGGTTCTTTTCTGAAATATCAGGAATTGAAACTGTACAAATAATGAAATATGCTGCGCGTGTTATGCAGCTTGCAAAATCTTTCACCAAAAAAGATTTAGAATGTGGATTTTTAGAAATTTTATCTAACGCAAAAAGTAATTTGCAAGAATTTGGTTCTGGTAAAGATGTTTATGAGCGCTTTGTAAAACCCTCAATTGTAACTTCTAAACAAATTGTGAGCTTGTGGGCAATATCTTCTTTATATACAGAAATTGAAGATGAAGAAAATGTATATTGTTATCAAATAAAAAAACATTCTTATAAACGCGTAGTAAAAGGAAACTCACAGTTAATTATTGGGCATATTGAAGTCACATCAAAAGTCACATTAGAACATTCTGATATGGTATTTGCTCTATTACAATTCTCTGGAGGAGATTTCCATTGTGCAATAAAAGAATATTCAGATAGCTTTGCAGAAGTAAAAAAAGATTTGATAAGGACATACCTTGTTTCACCTTTAACTGAAATTATTCGTGCGATGGATAATTATTTTGGAAAAGAATACTTTACATTAAAAGATATTTTTATAGAAGAAAGACGTAAAATTCTACAAACAATGCTTAAAGGTAAATTAAAAGCTTTTGCAAATACTTATGAGACAATGTATAACGAAGGTAAAGGCTCTATCTATCAAATGCAGTCTTTGGGACTTGAAATACCAAATGAATTCAAGATCGCGGCACAGTATGTTTTAACAAAACAATTCAATGATTTGTTTGTAGAATCAACCGGTTTTATAAGCTCAGAAATTTTACAACAAGCATCTGATATTAATTTTGAAGCAAAAAGAATTGGTATAGAAATAAACAAAGCTCCAACTGCAAAGATTTTCAGCAAAAAAGTTGCGCAAAATATCGGCAGATTAGCTTATGCACTTGATATTCAACAAGTTGATGCAACATTAGAACTTTTAGATTGTATTGCAAAATTAGAATTACATATTGATATTTCAGAAGCTCAAAATTGTTTCTTCTCAAAAGTTGTATCAAATATCAAAGATTTGATTCAACACATAAATTGTGTAGCAGACAAAGAATTGATAACAATGCTATTTCATATTGGCGAAGATTTAAATATAAATATGGATTATTACAAGCAAGAATTTAATAAAGCTCTTGTAAAACTTGGATAATTAAGTAAAATTTGCTATAATAAATTTTTTATGATAGATTATTTTGAGAAAGTGAGCAAATCTGTTCACAACTATGATTTGACACTTTATAAATCGACAACCTAATATGGGCGATTGGCGCAGTTGGTAGCGCACTTGAACGACATTCAAGGGGTCACAAGTTCGAGCCTTGTATCGCCCACCATATTAGACAAAACACCTTCAAACTAATGTTTGAAGGTGTTTTTTTATTAATAAAAAAATATTAACAAATGTAAAGTTTTTTCAGTAGATAGCAATTTTATATATTAAATATACTTTATATATATAAGGAATATTGCCATGCAAAATACTATTGAAAAAACTCAAAAAATTAATTATTGCAAAGTCGTACCACATAAATCTAAAAATGATGATAAAGTGGTTAACTCTGTATTTGAAAATATTCCTAACAATGAAAACCAAAATACTAATAATAATGAAAATAAAGCACAAATTAATTTAACACAAAAAGAAGCTTTTAATCGAATTAATGCAGTTCTTGCAAATAAATTAACCAATGATGAAATCGAAAAATTATTAAAAGAACTTGGCATCGTTGAAACAAAAGCAAAAACTTATAAATTAGAAGATATTAATTGTTTAATTGAATCTATTGAAAATGTTATTTCAAATTATACAATTAGACGTGCTGGCTACGAAGTTAAAAAAGCATATAATTATGTTAAAAATTTGATTTGTGGAGATGATGAAACAAAAGGTAAAAGTAACATCTTAATAAATTCAATTAAAGCCGCATATATTAGCACAAAAGAATCAAATTTAAAGAAAGAAGTACGAGAATATACTGGTGAAAGCAAATTAGCCCAAATGTGGAAAAATTTATGGAGCAAAGATATACTAAAAGAATTGGGCTTAACTCCAGAGCAAGCAGAAAACAAAGAAATTTTAAATCAAAAAATTGAAGAATATTTAAAATCAAAAGATTTAATAATTAACGAAACAGATTCTATTGAAGTAAAAAATCAAAAATATGATAAGATTAAAAAAGTTTTAGCTAGATTTATTGAAAAAACTTCACTAGAAAATAAAGCTCATGTGGTTAACTTTGTTACTCAAGTTTGCGCTGTTGATAGAGATAAAGCCTTAGAATTAATCGAATCTAGCTGTTTAGGCAATGTCGAACAAAT
Organism: uncultured Candidatus Melainabacteria bacterium; assembly: GCA_934754655.1. Classification (GTDB taxonomy): domain Bacteria; phylum Cyanobacteriota; class Vampirovibrionia; order Gastranaerophilales; family Gastranaerophilaceae; genus CAG-196. The sequence goes on from CAKVIC010000001.1 coordinate 189,203, forward strand.
TTCAAAAACTCAATTAGCAGTTGTAAAAAATTATCCAGAATTAACCGCTACAGATAAAAAAGGTGATGTAGTTAACAAAGATACGCAAGTAAAATGGTCAGAAAACGCTTTTTCTAAAATGAAAGACGAAGATTTAAAATCTGCAACTGAATATATGAATAATGAAACTAAAAATTATATTTTTGATGAAGAAAAATATGAAAAATGTAAATTAATAGCAGAAGAAGCTAGAAAAAAACTTAATAATGGTTTAGCTTTAACAGAGGAAGAAAAATTAGCTTTAGAATATGTTGACAAATATAATAGTTTAGTAAACGAAAACTCAGGTGCTATCGTTGGTTTTGCAATGAATAACATTGCAGAAGATGAAAATATTGTTAAAGATTGTGCAAAAAAGACAATGAACCAAGTTGAAGAATCTGGAATTCAAGAAGATGTTACAGCGACAGCCGGAGCATACGTTTCAAAACACCAAGAAGAACTTGGAACAACAATCAATGATTTTGTTAATAAAATTAATGAATTAACTGATAAACAAAATACAGAAGCTGTTGAAGCTATTAAAAAATCTGCAACAGCGCAAACTTCTGAAGAAACAGCCCAAACTGCAGGTCAACCTAAAAATCAAACTACAACTGTTCAAATTAGAAACAATGAATCTTCAAACACTGCAGATCAAAATACTGCAACACACATTTACAAAAATGATAAACCGACTTCAACTCGAACTAATCTGCAAATACAAGCTGCAAGAATTCCAACTTCTTGTCAAGATATTGCAACTATAACATTTACCGGCAATACAGACTCATTCGGTTTCAATCCTCGCATAACTGGTAACAATGTTGAAACTTTATACAAAGAAGGAATTTCTATTGCTGATATTTTAAAAAATGGCGATTCAAAAGCAAGAGATTTTGCATTAGGAATTTTTAAAAAATTAAAACCCGAGGACCAAGCTGGTATTATTAAAACTTGTAGTGGTGACTATTCAACAACAAAAGAATTGCTGACAAATGCTAGCCCTGATACTATTAAAATTTTAGATGGTATGCACTTTGCAAATGAAGATTTAAATAAAATGCTTAAAGATAGAAGAAACGAACTGGAAGAAAAACAAAAAACTTGTTAAAACATTAAAATAATGCAATAATAAAGTAATGAATATTATAAAAGATTTTATATATTTAATACTAACCATTCAAGAAAAATTGTTATTAAAAAAGCTCCACAAAACTATTGGAGTAAAAAATAGTTCAAAAATCAAACGTTTTTGGGGAAATTCTTGTTTGATAAGTTTAAACTCTATTGCAGAAGCTGATAAACAAAAAATGGAAGAAGAATTAATTTTGCTTCTCAAAAAATTTGATTTCAATCCAAATGAAATTTTAAAATATATCAGTAATCAAGGAACACAAGTTTTTATTACAGATAATGCAAAAAAATTATATACAATTCAAGAAAATGAGGGCTTTTTTTATCCACAAAAAGGGATAAAAGCTCTTTGTCTCAATTTGATTACTTCGGGAAAATTTTCGTTTAAAACACCAGAAATGTTTATTTTATCAAAAGGTGAAATTAATAAATACTTTTTTATTTATAATTTTTATAATTGGTATGCCTTTAAACATGGTATTTATGGCGTAACCCCTGATACGCAAGCAACGCTTAATAAATACTTATTAAACCCAAAAGATGAAAATATGAAAAAATTACAATTAGAAGATATTTATAAGCTGAAAAATGCAATATCACAAGATAAAGCTTCAATAGAATTTGTATTTAAGTTATGCCAACAATATGAGACTTCAAAGCAAGCTTTAAATAAATTAAAAAACGATAGCGTTAATTTATAAATTTTAATTAGTTGTGGCGCGAAAAGTCTTACTAAAATTGTTTAAAAACAGGCTTTTCGCGCCACGCTTTTTACATACAAAACTACTTTAGCTAAATACAACACGCTTGACAGAACGTACTACTAATTATTATACTCTTTTTATTTATTCAAATATTGATTAACCCAACGCACAATTATTTTTGAGATATCTTCATCATTTTTCAATAACATCATGCCTGTACTATTTGATTTTGAAACATATTCTGTATAATTTGCTTGAGCAAACCTTTTTAAATATTTAGAATCTTTTTGAGAAGTTAAATCGTTAATTCCTAAAATTGATAAAAAGTCCGTATCATTTAATTGTGCCATTTTTACTGGAGTGTAAAGTCCTTTAACATTTACCACAGGTGATAACATAACAATTGTTGCGGGCTTTTCATTCATCTTATCAGCAACAAGGATTCCGATGCTTGATCCCATATCAGCACCTACTATTACATAATTTTTAAAAAACGAACGTTTAGGACTTTCTTCTTTTATAAAATTTATTACTGCTAAAACATCCTCAGACATTTTTTGATAAGCTGATGGTCGCATATCTTTCCATGACATCTTAATCAGTTTTGAATTATAAACACTTTTACCATGTCCTCTTAAATCAATTGTAAGCACTGCGTAACCACTTTCTAGCAACTCTTGAGGTAAATTCTCCCACCAAAAAGAATCATATCCCAATGAATGAAGTAAAATGACGGTTTTAAATTCTTTTTGCCCTTTCAATTTAGGATAAGAAAGTGTTCCCACAATATTAAACTTATCAACAGATTGAACTTTTATTTCTTTTTTCACAAAATTAGCCGCAAAAACTTGTGTATTTGTAAAAAACAAAAATAATGTTAAAATATATAAAATAAATCTCTTCATAAAATAATTATAACATAGCTTAAAAAGATAATATAATTGATTAAAAAATTAAATTTAACAAAACTTTACAAAAAAGGCAATTATTTACGAAATAAATACTTTATATATATAAGAGTATAAAATCAAGGAGAAATTATGTCATTAATAATAGATGCTAACATGAAATTGTTTGCCGATAGAATTGGCATAACTTCTTCTCGTATGATTGAGGATTACGGACTATCTACCATTGATGAAATTATAGAAGCAGAAACAGAAAAAGGCAATGCAGCCGCGTATAATTACGCAATAGAAATGGGTGAGTCACCGGCAAAATTAATTCAGACTTTACAACTTCATTCAACAGAAAATAGGTTCAGAATACTGGATAGTATGAATCCAGTTGATTTAAAATATATTTTACCACTATTAAGCGAACAAGATTTAGTAATGGGACTAAGCTTTTTTAAGCAAGATTATATCTTAAAAATGCTTGAAAATGTTAGCGTTTATGAACTTGCGAATTCTGCGCTTGAATTTTTCCCTCTTGAAGAATTATTAAAAACGTTTGACGAAGAAGATTACGCAATGTTTTTCATGAATGATGAACTAGAAAAAGAAGTCGTTATGGAACAAATTCGCTCTTTACCGGAAGATATTATGCAAATCTTTATTGAAAGTGTAACCGGCCAGCCTCAAGAAGACGTTGACGTTAATGAATTAATGACAAATATTGAAAGCCTTGATGACGATAAATTCAAAAAATTTACAGCAGCTTTACCTATTGAAGTTCAAATGCAATTAGCTTATCAATTAATAATAGAGGATAAAGAAAGACTTTTGATGTTTCAACCGGAATCTTACATAAAAGTGCTTGGCAAATTACAAAAACCTGATATGATAAAATCCTTAATTGGATTGAATAAATATTCTTTGATTATGATGAATGCAGAATTACCACGAGATTTAATGGCTGTTGTGGGCGCACAAGCTGATGCAACAGTTTTTGCAAGATTTATTCAAAAAAATGGTAAAAGTATAATCGGCAAAGCTTTAATGATATAATTTTAATTTTTGTTAAAATTTAAAATATTGCTAGCAAATTCTTTTTTTAGGTGTTTTAATATACCTAAAGGAGTTAGCAATGAACTTTAATATCATACCAGCATTCAAAAACATTCAACTTAACAAACCAGCATTTAAATCACAGCCTAATAAAACAAATACGAATTCAATTTTAGAAAAACAACCGACAAAAGATTCGTTTGAATTATCAATAGGGTATGTCAATGATATCCACGGACAAACAAACAATATGATGAGAATTTTATCTGGACTTAAAGGCGATTTAAAGCTATCAGCCGGGGATAATGATATTGGTGATGAAAAAAACAAACTTATTCATAAAGCAACTGTACTATTCATGAACCTTGCAGATATTAAAGCCTCTGCTCTAGGAAATCATGAATTCGATACAACGCAAGCAGATTTCATAAAGACTTTAGAGAATATGGATGCAAAAATGCTATCTGTTAACTTAAAAAAAGTCGACAATTGGGAATCAAGGACAGATAATTTACCTGAATACGAAAGAGCAAAACTTGATGATAAGCTTGCGAAATCAACAATCGTAAATGTAAAAGGTGAAAACGTCGGTATTATTGGAGCTTCTCCAATTGATATGTTTGATAGACTTACTCACCCTAATTACCACAAAGATTGCAAAACGGATACTTTAGAATCTACAGTTAAAGAGATTCAAGAAGAAGTTAATAAAATGAAAGAACAAGGCATTAATAAAATTGTATTACTTTCTCATTTAGGATTAGCAAAAGATAAAATGATTGCGCCAAAACTTGATGGTGTTGATGTAATTATTGGAGGTCACACCCATGAATTGGTAAAAGACATAAAAGAAGGTAAAAATTTATTTTATACAAAATCCGGAGAACCAATAATTATTACGGAAGCCGGTAGAGATGGCAACTATTTTGGGCAATTAAATCTTGAATTTGACAAAGATGGAGTTATTACAAAAGCACAAAATAATATTGGTGACACAAGTAATTTTAATAAAAATTTAGTTAATCAATATCTATTTGATAAAATTATGGGTGAACCTGAAGATATCGGATACATTCACTCTGCGCCATTGCCACCAAAAACCTTAATAGAAGAAAATCCTCATGCTAATTTTGTATGTGACGCAATGCGCGATATAACAAATGCTGATATCGGAGTTTGGAACAATAGCGGTATTCGAAACTTTTTCCACGAAGGAGCTATAGATTCACGTGATATTAAAGATATAGCACCATTTTTAGACAGAGTTAGCGTTGCAAATGTTTCTGAAAAAACGATTGTTGATATGTTCAAAAGAGCTGTTTATGAAACTTGCACAAGCCATGGACACAAACCCGGTTTATTAGCAGTATCTGGACTAAATTACACAGTCAATAAATCAACAGGTGAAATCTTAGAAATGAATTTTATTGATAAGGATGGAAAAGAAACACCTATTGATTTAAATAATCCTAGAGAAAATAAATTTTATAGATTAACAACCGATGAATTTATGATGTCTGCTGATGCTGATTATAATAAATTAGCAGCAGAAGAAGATTGCTTAGAAATTTATCCTTACGATAAAGACGTTATGACATGTCAATATATTAAAAAACTAAACATCCCTGTCACAATCAATCAAACAGGCAGAATCAGATTTGTGGATTAATTTATTAATTCTTTGATAACAATAGGATAATATCTTGAAAGCTCTGAAGATAATAAACAATATTCAGTAAGTTCTTTTGAAGCTATTTCGCCTGCTCTTGAATGAATAAAAACTCCCAGTTTAGCAGCCTCATATAAATCCATTTTTTGTGCTACTAACCCTGCAATTGTTCCTGCTAAAACATCACCCGTTCCGGCTTTTGCCAATGCAGAATTTCCATATTTATTTATATACACACTATTATTATTTTTATTATTTACGATTGTTCTATGAGTTTTTAAAACTGTTATACATTTGTAAACATCCGTCAAATTTTTTGACGCTTCTTCTAAGTGCTCTAAAACCCATTCAACATTTGTATTTAATAATTTTGCAGCCTCTTTGGGATGAGGTGTAATTATACAATTTTTATTTTCGTTACTAACAAATTTTGCTAAAACTTTATCTTTTCGAAATTCAGCAAGCAAACTCAAACCATCGCCATCAACAATAATTGGAATGCTATCAGGCAAAATTTTTATAACATTTTTAAAAATTTTTTTTGAAGCATTTGAAAGCCCTAAACCAGAACCCAATAAAATAACAGAATAATTTTTTAAATTCAAAAGACCTTCTTTGTGACTATAATATACTGCTTCCGGCAAAATTTTTGGAACAGCTTCAATAACAGATTTTGAAGAAGATAAAGCAGAGTATCCGGCTCCAATTCTTAAAGAACTCATCGTCGCTAAATACGCGGCACCAATGTAATTATTAGAGCCACAAAAATTTAATACTTTACCAAAAGAGCCTTTATTAGAATTTTCTTCACGCACAGGCATGCACGGTAATTTATCATCATAAACCAATTTGTCTTATTACCTCATAAGCGACTATTGCGACTGAATTTGAAAGATTTAAACTTCTTTGTCCTTCTTTCATTGGAATTGTTATGGCGTTGTCTTTTATGACATACTCTTGTGGCAACCCACGAGATTCCGGACCAAACACAATAAAATCGCCATCTTTAAATTCAATATCTGTATACAATTTCTTACTTTTCGTTGTTAGATAATAAAAATTAGCACTAGAATTCTCTGCTTGCAATTCCTCTAATGTATTAATTTTATGGATATCAACACTATCCCAATAATCAAGTCCTGCGCGTTTTGTGTACTTATCAGCTAAAGAAAACCCCAGTTTTCCAACTAAATAAAGCGTAGAACCCGTACAAGCACAAAGTCTAGCAATGTTACCTGTATTCTGCGGAATTTCCGGCTCATATAAAACTACGTTTAATTTTGCCATAATTAATCTTCTAAAACACTCTTCGCTTCAATAACTACAGGCAATCCTCTGATTACGCAAAATACAATCGCAAAAACAGCTGCCCAATAACCAATATTCCAAACGATTTCTGAATATGGACAATTCGGAGTTTTTGCCGCAACAATAAGTATAAATGCCATAACTTTAGCCACTGCATAGCTAATTCTCATGAGTTTTGAACCTGTTATAAATTTACATATAGGATTTTTTTGCATACCAAAAGGCGTTAACCCTTTTTCCATAGCAGCACTTCTAATTGTGTCTGTAATAAAACCTCTCGTTAAAGCAATTATTGGAAATAAAATACTAATCCAGCCCATTACTGCGAACAAAACCCAATAGGTATTTTCAACAATTCTATCGCCCATAATATCTAAAAGCGCACCGAATTTTGATACTTCATTAAACTTACGCGCCACATAACCGTCAACACCATCTAAAGCAAATGCCAAAATTGTAAGTATCAAAGCCCAAAGATACGCAACTGAATTACCTTCCATTGCAAATATTAAATATACAGCAATGAACATAACAAAAATTCTAAATATTGAAATAAAATTAGCCATACAAAGCACCTTCCAAATTAAAAACTAAACCTTCATTCTTGAAAGAGCAAAGTCTTTATTGTTAAGTTCTTCAACTTTTGCCCCAAGCATAAGTTTTTCAGCTTCTTCTAAAATACTAACAACTGTGTAACCATTTTCTCCATCAGAACGAGCTTTATGACCTGTTGCACAACAATTTACAAAATGCTGACATGCAAGTTTTAAAGGCTCAATTTCTAAATAATCAAGCGGATAATTTTGAGTATTAGCCGGTATAAAGTTATCATAAACCTTCAATTTATCAGTTTGCGCCGTATCATCAAACATAGCTGTTGCTTTGGTTCCTCTTACTAAAAGAGTCACGTGTTTTTGAGGTGTAATCCAACTATCAGAAATATGACCAATCATGCCACCTTCAAACTCAATATCAATATGAGTGATATCCATTATGTTATTTCTATCAGATGAACAGCCGGTCGCTGAAATAACTTTTAACGGTTTTTTACCTGTAACATAAGATATCATAGAAACATCGTGTGGAGCTAAATCCCACATAACACTTCTATCATTTTTATGATAATTAACATTCAATCTATCACTTTGTGCGTAAACCAATTCGCCAAGCACACCTTCTTCTATAAGCATTCTTAATCTGTTTACAGCCGGATGATATAAAAGTAGATGATCAACCATTAAAACCAGATTTTTTGATTCTGCAAGCTCTGTTAAAACGCGAGCTTCTTCTGCTACCGTAGAAATAGGTTTTTCTACATAAACATTTTTTCCTGCTTCTAACATAGCTTTTACTATTTTAAAGTGTGTATGGCTAGGAGTAACAACAGCAACTCCTGTAATAGCATCATTATTAATAATATCATTGAAATCTTTTGTGGTTTTTACTCCCGGAAACTGTTCTTGAACAGTTTTTAAAGATTCGTCCTCTAAATCACAAACCATTTCTAACACATTTAAATTATAAAAGTTGCGGACAATATTTCTTCCCCACAAACCAAAACCAATAACTGCAATTTTTTGTTCTTTCATACCTTCTCACTCTTTTTGTATACACATTTTTATTACATTATATTACAACAACCTCTCAACGTAAAGCGTTTGAGATTAAATATAAATTAAGATTTACAATAAGTCCGTAATATTGTCACGCGTTATTACCGCATCATAATTTTTTATGCCTAAAGATTTAAAAATATCTTCAGAATGTACGCCTGTGATTTTCCTACATTGTTCAGAATCATAATTTACAATACCACGCGCAAATTCAGTATTATTTTCGTCACAAATTGAAACAACATCACCTTTGTTAAAATTATTAACAACTTTCACGATTCCAACCGGTAGTAAACTTGTACAATTCTTTAAAATAGCATCTTTTGCTCCATCATTTACAATAAGCTTGCCAATGACATTCGTAGCATAACCAATCCAACGTTTTTTTCCGGAAAGATTTTCATCCGTTGGAGTAAACATCGTACCATATTCTTCACCATTAAAAATTTTACCCAAAATATAAGGAATTTTGCCGTTTGCAATTAAAACCTTACTTCCAAACCTTGTAACCATTTTAGCTGCGACAAGTTTTGATTTCATGCCGCCACGACCACCATCTGAAGCCCCTGTTCCTAAAGCCATAATTTCATCAGTTACTTCATTAACCTCTTTTATAAATTGTGCATTAGGATTTTCTTTTGGATTTTCTGTATAAAGTCCATCAATATCAGAAAGTAAAATTAACAAATCAGCGTCAATTTCACTTGATACAAGCGCTGACAACTTATCATTATCAGAAAAACAAACTTGCATATCCTCTGGCATGTAAAAAGTTTCAACTGTTGAAACAGTATCATTTTGGTTAATAATCGGCACAACACCAAGTTCCAACAATTTATTCAAAGTGGTTCTTAAGCTTAAATACTTATGTCTTAAAGAAAAATCATCTTCTGTTAAAAGAATTTGCGCAATAGAAACATCTAAAACTCCAAATCCATTTTCATAAAAAGACATTAAACGACTTTGACCAACTGCAGCACATGCCTGTTTTACGCCATCGCCAGAAGTTGATGATAATCCAAGTTTTTTCTTACCCAAACCTACTGCACCTGAAGTTACAACAATAATTTCCTTTCCTGATTTTACAAGTTTGGCAATATCTTCAATAAAGGAATAAATTCGAGAAAGCGCAACTTCACCATCATCATTTCTTAAAACATTTGTACCTAATTTAATTACTATTCTTTTTACATTTACAAAATCATGTCTTTCCATCATTAAAAACCCATAACCTTTAATACATCACTTAATTCTGCACTTGCTTTTTTAACATCTGAATTTGAATATTTAATCGCATTATCAGGATCTTTAAGCCCGTTTCCTGTCAAAACACAAACTATCGTTGAATCCGGTTTAACCTGATTATCCTTATACGCTTGAATCAACCCTGCAACAGATGCTGCACTTGCCGGTTCACATAAAACACCTTCTGTAGAAGCAAGTAATTTGTATGCTTCAACTATTTTTTCATCACTTACACAACCAATTTTTCCACCACTTTCATCGCGAGCAGCTTCTGCTTGTTTCCAGCTTGCAGGATTACCAATCCTAATTGCAGTTGCCAACGTTTCGGGATTCATAATTCTTTCACCTCGAACAATTGCAGCTGAACCTTCTGCCTCAAATCCCATCATTTTAGGCAGATTTTTTATTATACCGTTTGCATAATATTCCTTGTAACCCTTCCAATATGCTGTAATATTTCCGGCATTTCCTACCGGAATAAAATGATAATCAGGAGCTTTACCCAAAGCATCACAAACTTCAAATGCTCCAGTTTTTTGTCCCTCAATTCTATAAGGGTTTACAGAATTTACTAAAGTTATCGGATGAGTATCTGAAATTGCTCTAACGCATTCAAGCGCTTTATCAAAATTACCTTGTATTGCAATAATTTCGGCACCATACATCATTGCTTGTGAAAGTTTGCCGAGCGCAATATAACCATCCGGAATTAAAACATAAGTTTTTAATCCGGCTTTTGCACCATAAGCAGCAGCTGAAGCTGAAGTATTTCCCGTTGAAGCACAAATTATTGCACTGGAATTAGATTCTTTAGCTTTTGTAACAGCCATTGTCATTCCTCTATCCTTAAAACTTCCGGTCGGATTACAACCCTCAAATTTTAAGTATAAATCACATTCAAGCCCTATTTTTTTTGCTAAATTATCTGCTTTAATTAAAGGAGTATTTCCCTCATTCAAAGTAATAATTTGAGTTGAATCACTCACCGGCAGATATTTTCGATATTTATCAACAAGTCCTTTGTAATACATTTATAAAAACCTCATTAAAATTTTATTCCATAACTCTAATTATGTTATTTATCACACAGTCATCACCAAGCTCTGAAACAATTTCACGCATACTTTTTTCAAAACATTTTTCTGTAATAACCGTAATCTCTGCAGTATTATCAGTAGTCGAAACACCTTTTTGTAAAATACTTGATAAACTAACATTTTTATTAGCACATATTGTGCCTATTTTTGCTATAACACCTATTGCATGTGGTGCAGTAATAGAAATATAGTACTTATTATATGTATCTTCTATTTTTACAGGATTTGCGGTCTTATGATGATGACATCTCATCATAGGTAGTAAATAATCTGTCGTTCCCCATTCTTTTGCTATTGCTAAAATATCACCAACAACAGAACTTGCTGTTGGAAGCTCACCAGCCCCAGCACCTGATAAAACAATATCGCCAATTGGTGAACCTTTAATTTCAACGGCATTCGTAACATAATTTATATTTGCAAGCATTTTTGTTTTTGGAACCAACATTGGATGAACACGAACATCCGCATTATTATTTTCATCAATACTTGCACTTGCAATTAGTTTAATTTTATAACCTAATTCGTTCGCTTGTTGCATATCCTCTTTGCGAATTTTTGAAATTCCCTCACGGTAAACGTTTTCAAATTTCACTCTTGAATTAAAACCAATTGTAGCAAGAGTTGTTATTTTATAAGCAGCATCAAATCCCTCAACGTCACCTGTTGGGTCAGTTTCTGCATAACCTAATTCTTGAGCTTCTTTTAAAACTTCTTCATAAGAAGCCCCGTCTGTATCCATCTTGGTTAAAATATAATTTGTTGTACCATTTAAAATAGCCTGAATCTTATGAATTTTATTACCTGCCAAGATTGTTTTAATAGGCATTATTATCGGGATTCCACCTGCAATTGCAGCTTCATATAAAACTACACAATTATTTTTTTCAGACAAATTAAATAATTCTTCGCCTTTCTTAGCTAAAAGTTCTTTGTTTGCCGTCACAATATGCTTTTTATTCTCTAAAGCCGTTTTTATATAATCCCAGGCAGGTTCGACTCCCCCCATAAGCTCAACAACGACATTAATATTTTCATCATTAACAATATCATAAGGATTATCTGTCAAAATTCCATTTGGAAGCTCTATTGAACGAGGTTTATTTATATTCTTAACAGCAATTTTTACAACTTCGATTTCTTCAAAATTTTGTAAAGTCTTATAAACACCAACTCCTACCGTTCCAAAACCAATAAGACCTATTTTAAGCTTTTTCATAAAATCTCCTCAAAATAATATTTGAGTCAATTATAGCATAAGTAATTTATAAAATAAACAAAATAAAAAGTTTGTAAAAGGTTATTTCTCTTACAAACTTTTTATTTTTGATTCAAAAATTTTTAATCATCAATTTCTATTTTTAATGGAACATTTTTATCTAATTTTTCTTTTAATAACTTATAAGGACATTTACAAGGTCTTTCTTTATCAAATCTATTAAATCTATCACCCCGTTCAAATTGTTGTGGCATGCCATAAGGCATAACCATTGCAGGATGAGGCATTTGACAAGGACATGGCATCATTGGCGGACGGTGTAGTGCGGCAAACAAGCTTAATGCACAATAAACGCCAACAAAAGTTCCTAATGCAACAATTAAAAATTTTCTAAACCCTTTTGAATGACAAAAACAATTGCATTTCTCATTTTCATGTTCATTTCTATTTTGTTCATCAGACATAAAAAACTCCCTTTGTTTAATTTGTACTAACTAACTTTTTGTTAAGATTTATTATAAGGCTATTTTTTAAAAAATCAATATTTTTTTACTATCATATACAATAATATTGAAATTCTTATATTAATGGACTAAAGACTTTCCAAAACAAGAAAATTGATACACAAACAAGCAAAAGACCACTAATTTTCAAAATAATTTCAGAATATTCAGAAATTGCTTTTACTTGTTTTAGACCAGTTGTAAAAAGTCCTGCAATAACAAGAATCATACCTTGTCCTAACGAAAACAAAAATAGCATTAATATTGCAAGCAACAAGCTTTTACCCATAGCAGTGAATGCCATAATACCTGCTAAAATTGGTGTTGAGCAAGGTGTTCCGGCTAAAGCAAAAAGCATACCAATTAAAATTGGGTACAAAAATAACGAATTATTATTATTCATTGGCAAAGTTTTTACCAAAGTAGGCAATTCAAAATCTAAAACTCCTAACAGCTTTAACCCCATCACCATAAGCAAAGATGCGATGATTAATGTAAAATATATTCCAAATATTGGCGCAAAGACTTTACCTGTTAAAGCACAGACAGCACCTATTATTGTAAACACAATAGCTGTACCAAAAATAAAAGAACATAATTGAATAAATGTTCGTTTAGGAGTGTTTTTAGAATATCCGCCAACATATCCTATAATCAATGGTAGCATTGCCAAAGAACATGGCGAAATAGATGCCACAACACCACCTAAAAAAGATATAAAAAGCATCGCAACGCTAAAACTTTGCGGATTTTGCAGTGCCGTTGAAAAATCAATCATTAATTATTTCCTTTATGTAATTTTCTAAAATACGAGGTTGCATAGAGCCCTCTATTCTTCTTACGACTTGACCTTCTGAATTTTTAAATATTGTTGTTGGAACAAGTTTTACTTCATATTGTTTAATCAAACTGTTATTTTGATTAGATTTTTTTGTCGTATCAATTTTTTGAAGCGTAACCTTATTTGAATAATTTGGATAAACCTCTTTGAAAACTTTTTCTAACTCTATACATTCATAACACATAGGAGCAGAGAATTTTATAATTTCAGCACCTGCTGCAACACTTGGAGTTGCAATGATATTATCTTTTGTTAATCCCCAATATAAAGCTAACGGGACAATAAAAATCATTAAAACAGTAAACAAGTTTTTACGCATAATTCCTCCTTAAATACTTTTTCAGAATATATGACAAAAAGAACAAATAAAATCCGCAATTGGCATTATCCACTCGGCTTATCAACTGTTAATAAAAAGTTTAAGAATTTTGCAAACCACGTTTAAATTCATCCGGACGTGAAGAACGTGACAAAGCATCTTCAAGTGTAATTTTCTTTTTCAAATATAAATCTCTTAATGACATCTCAAGCGTTTGCATACCAAATCCGGCATTTGTTTGCATTGTTGAATAAATTTGAGCTGCTTTAGCTTCTCTAATCAAGTTTGCAATTGCAGGAATTACAAGCATAATTTCTTGTGCCATAACTCGGCCTTTTTTAGTTCCATCAGCTTGAAGCAAAGGCAATAAAGTTTGTGAGAATACTGCAACAAGAGAGCTTGAAAGCTGAACTCTGACTTGTTGTTGTTGTCCTTCCGGAAATACATCTATAATACGGTCAATCGTTTGAGAAGCAGAAGATGTGTGCAAAGTTCCAAATACCAAGTGGCCTGTTTCTGCCGCTGTTAAAGCCAAACGAATAGTATCCAAATCTCTCATCTCACCAACAAGAATAATATCAGGATCTTCACGCAAAGCAGCTTTTAAAGCATTAGCAAAACTTCTTGTATCTTGTCCTAATTCTCTTTGGTGAATGATAGAACGTTTTGATGGATGAATAAACTCTATCGGATCTTCAATTGTTAAAATGTGTTCAGATCTGATTTCATTTATATAATTAATCATCGCAGCTAAAGTTGTTGATTTACCGGAACCTGTAGGACCTGTAACAAGCACCAACCCTCTTGGCTTTTCTGCAATCTTTTTAACAATATCCGGCAAACCCAATTCATCAAATGAAGGAACTTTTGATGCAATTACACGAAAAGCAGCAGCATAATTTCCTCTATCTTTATAAATATTAACCCTAAAACGGCTAAGACCTTGAACTCCATAAGAAAAATCCAATTCCCAATCTTGCTCAAGTTTACGTCTTTGCTCTTTGTTTAACATTGGAAACAATAAAAGTTCAACCTCTTCCGGTTTCAAAGGCGGAACATCCATTCTTTGTAAATTTCCATCAATACGCACAACAGGAGGCAATCCTGCTGAAATGTGTAAATCTGAACCTCTTTGTTTTACAACAACTTCCAAATATTTTTCAATTAACATTAATAAGCCTCTCTTAGAATAATTTATAAAAAGTTTATCATAAAACGTAAATTATGTAAACAAATATAAAGAAAGAAATTTAAAAATTCAAATTTTATATTTTTGGTAAAATTAATTTAATGAAATATTATTATTTAGAAAAAGTTGATTCAACAAACAAATTTGCAAAAGACAATTTATCAAACTTGGATAATATATCGATAATTTATACCTCAAACCAAACTAACGGAAAAGGGCGTTTAGGTAGAAAATGGAATTTTCAAGGCGCTGATAATATTTATGCAACTATCGTAATAAAACCAGAAACACAATTCAAAGAAGTTTACTCAAATTTAACGCAATATCTTTGTGTTATTTTGGCTCAAATCTTTGAAGAATACGGTGTAAATCCGCAAATTAAATGGCCCAATGATATTAGAATACATTCTAAAAAAATTTCTGGAATTTTAGCTGAAGCTATAATTGAAAAGGATATCGTGAAAGGTTTAATTTTAGGATTTGGCATAAATTTAAACTGCAAAAAAGAAAGTTTAGCGCAAATAAATCAACCGGCAACCTCTTTAAACATAGAAATAGACAAAACTGTAAATAAAGAAGAGTTTCTCAAAAAACTTGTAGAAAACTTTTGTTTGAATTATGATAAATTTATAAATTGCGGTTTTCCTTTGATTAAAGATTATTACCTCGCAAAAGCCGAATTTCTTAATCAAGAGATATCTGTGAGAGTTTTAGATAAAGTTTATACAGGAATAGCTGTAGATATAACGGACGATGGGGCTTTAAAACTTATTGATAATAAAAATAATTCGCAAACACTTTTTATAGGAGACATATTATGAATGAATTATTAGAACAAGGACTTGCCATAATGGGGATTGGCATGGGAACAGTGTTAATGTTTTTATGTACGATGATTTTAGCAATGTACATAATGTCTGTTGTCATTAAAAAGCTAAACAAAATTTTCCCAGAAGCAGTTCCTCAAAGTGCAGGAAATGCTAAAGTTGTTTCTTCTAACGACGAAGAAATTGCTGTTGCAGTACTTGCAGCAATGCTAAAGAAGTAGAATTTTTATTTTATAAGAGAGGATTTAATTATGACAAAAAAACTTATTAAAGTTATGGATACCTCGTTTAGAGATGGTTTCCAATCTGTATATGGAGCAAGAGTTTTCGTTGATGATTTTCTTCCAGCTCTAAAATCAGCTGTTGATGCAGGTATTAAGCATTTTGAAGTTGCCGGTGGCGCTAGATTTCAATCACCAATTTTTTATTGTAACGAAAACGCTTTTGAAACAATGGATAAAATCAGAGCAACCGTAGGTCCAGACATCAATTTACAATCATTAGCACGTGGCGTTAATGTGGTAGGATTAGAATCTCAACCTCGTGATATGATTAATTTGCATGCAAAAATGTTCAAAAAACACGGTGTTACAACTGTTAGAAATTTTGATGCATTAAACGATGTTAACAACTTGATTTATTCAGGTCAATGTATAAAAGATAACAGACTTAAACACGAAGTAACAATCACGATGATGGAATTGCCTATTGGTTGTGAAGGTGCTCATGACGTAGCTTTTTATGAACGTGTTTTAAGAAATATTCTTGACGCTGGAATTCCGTTTGATAGCATTGCATTTAAAGATGCATCTGGAACTTCAGCTCCTAGAAAAGTATACGAAACAATTAAAAGAACTCGTGAAATATTGGGTCAAGACGCTCATATCAGATTCCATTCACACGAAACTGCCGGCACTGGCTTGGCTGCATATTTAGCAGCTCTTGATGGTGGTGCTGATGGTATTGATTTAGCGATGAAACCTGTTTCTGGGGGAACTGCTCAACCTGATATCGTTTCTATGTGGCATGCTCTTAAAGGTTCTGAATACGATTTAGGTATTAATATTGAAAAAATTCTTGAAACAGAAGAAATCTTTAAAGAATGCATGAAAGATTACTTCTTGCCTCCTGAAGCTTTGGCAGTAAATCCGATGATTATTCAATCACCACTTCCTGGAGGCGCTTTAACAGCTAATACTCAAATGATGAGAGATAATGGCGTAATGGATAAGTACCCTCAAGTTGTTGCGGCGATGAAAGAAGTTGTTGAAAAAGGTGGTTTTGCAACTTCTGTAACTCCTGTTTCTCAATTCTACTTCCAACAAGCATTTAATAACGTTATGTTTGGTTCTTGGAAAAAAATTGCTGATGGATACGGCAAAATGGTCTTGGGTTACTTTGGAAAAACTCCTTGCGAACCGGATAGTGAAATTATCAAAATTGCAGAAGAACAACTTGGGCTTCAACCAACAACTGAATTAGTTGTTGATTTGAACGACAAAGACCCTAACAAAGGTATTGCAGCTGCAACAAAAATGCTTCAAGATGCAGGCTTAGAGATTAATGATGAAAATATCTTTATTGCAGGCGCTTGTAAAGAAAAAGGTATTATGTTCTTGCAGGGTAAAGGTCAAATTGGAGTTAGAAAAAATTGTCCAACACAAACTTGTGCACCAGCTACAGGAAACGGTAGTGAATACACAGTTAGTGTTAACGGCAAATCTTATGCTATTAAGCTTGATGGTGCAAAAGCTTCTGTTAACGGCAAATCTTACGAGATTTCAGTAAAAGAAGGTATTGATAAAAAATCAGTAGCATCTTCTGGAGCAGGCGAAGAAATCAAAGCCGGAGTTCCGGGTAACGTTTTAAGAATTGAAGCAACAGAAGGTTCTTCAGTTCAAGAAGGCGACGTTATCATGGTTCTTGAAGCAATGAAAATGGAAATCGAAGTTAAATCAACAAAGACTGGTACTGTTCAATCAATATTAGTAGCTCAAGGTGATAAAGTGGTTACTGGTCAAGCTTTGGCGATTGTAGGTTAAGAAAGAGGGGTAATTAATTATGAATATAATAGAAGGTTTACGTACTCTTTGGGATTCTACAGGCATTATGGGCTTTGTGCATTCTGCACAAAGTGCCATGGCTGATCCAAATTTAGAAGGTGTTGAACAAATTCTTCACATGCATGGTCAATGGATTATGATTTTAATCTGCTTATTCCTATTATGGCTTGGTATAAAAAAACAATTTGAACCATTATTGCTTGTGCCAATTGCATTTGGTGGATTGTTATCAAACATTCCAATGCCTTTGGGGGAAGAAATTGCAGGCCCTAACGGATTTTTAGGTATTATCTTCGAAGCCGGCATTCACAAAGGCTTATTCCCATTAATCATCTTTATGGGAGTAGGTGCGATGACAGACTTTGGACCTTTAATTGCGAATCCTAAAACAGCATTACTAGGTGGCGCGGCACAATTTGGGATTTTTGGTGCATTATTGATGGCATATTGTATGTTTGGTTTCACCATGCCAGAAGCTGCATCAATCGGTATTATTGGTGGTGCCGATGGCCCAACTTCAATTTATGTAACAACAAAATTAGCTGAAAACTTACTAGGCCCTATCGCTGTTGCAGCTTATTCTTATATGGCTTTAGTTCCAGTTATTCAACCGCCAATTATGAAATTATTAACTACAGAAGCTGAACGCAAAATAAAAATGACGCAATTAAGAGAAGTTTCTAAAAGAGAAAAAATCGTTTTTCCTTTAATGATTCTATTACTTTGTGTAATATTTTTACCTAGCGCTTGTCCATTATTAGGAGCTTTATGTTTTGGTAATTTATGTAAAGAATGTGGTGTTGTAGAAAGATTATCAGATACAATGCAAAATGCTTTAATTAATATTGTAACAATATTTTTAGGCTTATCTGTTGGTTCAAAATTGTCTGCTAGTCAATTCTTAACTGTACAAACTTTATTTATTCTATTACTTGGTATTATTGCATTTTCACTTGCAACAGCAGGTGGCGTGCTTATGGCGAAGTTGATGAATGTATTTTCTAAAACAAAAATTAACCCACTTATTGGTTCTGCAGGTGTTTCAGCAGTTCCAATGGCAGCAAGAGTTTCTAACAAAGTTGGGTTAGAATCTGATCCGCAAAACTTCTTGCTTATGCACGCTATGGGACCAAATGTTTCAGGTGTAATCGGTTCTGCTGTTGCAGCCGGTGTATTATTAGCACTTTGTGGTTAAAAAATAATAATTCCATTTATAAAAAGCTTCTCTACAATCAGTAGAGAAGCTTTTTGCTATTTCTAACCCAAAATAAGTACTTATTTTAATTCTTTTTCTTCAATATATCTTGGTCTATTTTTTACTTCATTAAAAATTTGTCCTAAATATTCACCAATAATTCCCAAACAAAAAATTTGCAAGCCACCAAAAAAGGCTATTAAAATAACAAGTGTTGCCCAACCACTACTTGCTTGATGGAAAAATAATTTATCACAAATTGCATCAAGTCCAATTAATGAACTTACAAAAATAATAATAACTCCGATTGCTGATACCATTCTAAGCGGAACTATACTGTAAGAAGTGATTCCATTAAGCGCTAAATTTGTTAATGATATGAAATTAAATTTTGAAACACCTGCAAAACGTGGCTTTACATCAAAATGAACATAAGAAGTCTTTAACCCTGTTTCATGAAAAAATCCACGCAAAAATAAATCTCGCTCTGAATATTTTTCTAAAATTTCAAGAGCATGTTTACTAACAAGTCTATAATCAGAATGATTTAAAGGTATTTTAACCCCAAATAAATTCATTAATTTATAAAAACAAAGTGCTGTTGACTTTTTGAAAAATGAATCAGTTTTGCGATTATTTCTTATCCCGGATACAATTTCTGCACCTTTATCATATTCATCAATAAACAATTCTATTGAATTTTCGTCTTGCTGTAAATCCGCATCAATCGATATAACACAATCACAACCTAATTTATGAACACCTAATAAACCTGCCATAATAGCTTTTTGATTACCGTAATTTCTTACAAACTTCAAACCTTTTACTTGCTCATTATTATTAGCATGCAAATTCTCAATAATTTCCCAAGTTTTATCTACAGAACCGTCATCTATTAAATAAATATAAGAAGTTTGAGAAATCTTTTCTTTATTAACTAAATCTTTTAAAACTTCCAAAAGTCGCTTAACTGTATACTCGATTACAAGTTCTTCATTAAAACATGGAATAATGATTGCTAATTGTGTTTTTCTGCTCATTGTTTTCCTCTTAAACCTATAATATAATATTATATGAGTTAAATAAAAACAAGAGGCTTATATTTTGACAAAAAGATTTATCTTAAATGCTGATGATTTTGGAATGAGCGATGCTTATAATCGCGCTGTATTAGAAGCTTATCCGGACGGAATTTTAAAAAGTGCAAGCCTTGTTGCTAATGGCAAAGCTTTTGATTACGCAATAAATCATATAATTCCACAATGCCCTAATTTAGGTATTGGAATTCACTTAAATATTATTGAAGGAGAATCAATAGGCAAAGATTTGAACTTGTTAACTGATTCACAAGGAAATTTTAATAACTCATATATTGAATTATTGATAAAATCATATAAACCAAATAACGAAGAATTTTTAAAACAAGTGGAGCGAGAATTTAGATTACAAATTGAAAAAATTATGTCTAAAACTAAAGTTACACATATAGATTCACACGTACATGTTCATTCTATACCAAAGATTTTTGAAATTGTTTGCCGTTTAGCAAAAGAATATGGAATAGAACAAGTACGAACCCAATTTGAACGACCTTACATTATACCAAGCTTACATAAGCATTTATGTAAAAAATATTTTATAAATATAGTAAAAATTTTGTTGCTCGACTTTTTTTCACTATTTAATGAACAAACAATTATCAAAAATGGCTTAAAAACTAATGATTATTTAATTGGAGTCGGTTATACATCTATGATGGATTCACTTTGTGTTTCTTATGGATTAATGGCTTTAAAATACAAAAATATTACAGCGGAAGCTTTAATTCACCCTTGCAGATATCAAGACGGCACAATAGATAATCATTTTAATGAATTTTTAATTACAAAAAATAAAAAGCTAAAAGCACGTATTGAAGAATTAGGGTTTGAAATAACAAACTATGCTTAAAAAATCATACGCAATACTATTTATATTTTTTATGTTTTTACTTAATTACATACTTTTTGTTCCCAAAGAACACTATGTAAAAGTTTTAAAAATTGAATCACCTCAAAAATTCATATTGGAAAATGGAATATACGAAATTGAAGATTTAGTTTGCTTTGATTCCAGTTTTTCTGAACGCAATAAATTTTTAGCGCAAAAATTAGGAATTACAGAATACGAAGCTTTTGTTTTAGGAAACGTTGCTAAATATAAAATTACGGATATTTTTGAAGGACGTGAAATTTATATCAATAATCAAAATCATTTAATGTATAACAAATTGGATTATAATTTCAGATTAGAATTAATGGGATATTGTACAAGAAATTCAAAACCGACTTCTGAAGTTGGTTTTAATTATCAAATAAATAAAATTAGAAAGGGTAATTATAAAGTAATAGATTTAGATACCGAAAAAGTTTATAAAGCAAATGATGAATACGTTAGGACTATTAAAAATTTTATGGTAATACGAAATTCGCATCTTCCACAGCATTTAAAAAGTAAACGTAAGTATAAACACTTCAATAATAACTCAAATTCGCCCAATTTTAATGTAAAAAGTGCTAAAAATCTATTTGAAAAAAATAGTAATATAAAATTATATTTAACAGACTTAACGACAAATTTAAAAGTACATAACACCTGTAATAAATTTGTTTGTAAAGAAGTTTTGAAAAATATTAATAATTCAAAAGAATCTATTGATATTGCAATTTATGGCTATTCAAGAATCCCAGAAATTGAAACAGCTTTAAAATCAGCGCAAGAACGCGGTGTTAAAATTCGATTAGTATATGATTCAGATAAAAATGGTGGAAATATTTATCCAGCAACAGATGTTATCGCAAAACTTATCCAAAATTCAAAAAATGATAGATATTCATTGAATCCTGAATACATTATGCACAATAAATTTTATATATTTGATAATAAAACCGTTATAATTGGATCTGCAAACCTTTCTAATACAGATATGTCTGAATTTAATTCAAACGCAATTTTAACTATTAATTCTAGAGATTTAGCAAAAATTTATACAAAAGAGTTTGAACAATTATATTCCGGAAAATTTCACGGTGAAAAAATTAAAACACATAATTCTAAAATAAATATAAATAATACCGAAATCGAGGCTTATTTTTCACCTCAAGATAAAATCACACACAACGTAATTTTACCAATGATTAAAAATGCAAAAAATTATATTTATATTCCAACTTTTTTAATCACAGATATGAAAATTGTGAACGAATTAATTAACGCTCAAGCTAGAGGAGTGGAAGTGAAAATTATAATTGATGCGCTTAATGCAAGTGGTAAATATTCTAAACATAAAATATTAAGAAATGCCGGAATTTTAGTAAAAACAGAAAATTATGCTGGTAAAATGCATTCAAAATCAATGATTATTGATGATAAATATACGCTTATCGGCTCAATGAATTTTTCAAACAGCGGTGAAAACAAAAATGATGAAAATCTTGTAGTGATTAAAGACAGTGAAATCACAAAATTTTATAAAACCTTTTTTCAATATCAATGGGACAAAATTCCAAATAAATGGTTAAGATTTGATCCAAGAAGCGAAGGAAAAGATTCTATAGGTTCCTGCTCTGATGGCTTGGATAATAATTATGACGGTTTTATTGACTCTGAAGATGCTGCCTGCAAATAGTAAGGAAAAATATAAAAAAAAATAATGACACAAAATTTATCTAATTCCTTGAATCAAGGCTAAAATATTTTCGTGTCGAAAATTAGCCGTTGTTGATAATAATGTCGCAGATGCTTGTTGCAAAATCTGTTGCTGTACATATTCAGAAGAAATTTTTGCAACATCAGCATCTCGTAAAGTTGAACGAGTCGAAAGCACATTCTCATAACTTATTCCAACTTCGTCTAATGCTGATGTTAGGCGATTTTCTGTAGCTCCCAAATTAGTTTGATAGTCAGATACTTGTGATATTAAATCATCAATAGCTGTTAAATAATTATCATTCAATATATTCATAACACGGACTTTGCCAAATTTATCTAATAATATCTTTGAATCAAGTGTCAAATTTGAATTTTCATTTTCGTTTGTTCCAATTTGTAATGATATTTCATTGCTATAAGCCAAATCTTTTAAACTTTCTTTATTTATTAAAGAATCATCTCCATTATAATAATTAATACCTGATTTTTTACTATTATATATGCAATTTTCAACAGTTATTGCAGCTCCGGAAGAATTTGCTATTGTTGCTAAATTTAAATTTGCATCTTCTTGTTTTTTACTAAGTGATGAATAAGTCACACAATTTTTAATAGTTCCGCCATTTGAAAATAATCCAACCAAACCACTAGCGTAAAATTTTGAAAAAATATCCTTTCTATAATCAGAAATTGAAATTTGTCCATAAGCTGAACAATCCTCTATCAAAGTTTCAACTTCTATACGTCCAATCAATCCCCCAGAAATTGCTTGGCTTGAAACATCACCATAAGCTGAAGAATTTTTAACAATCCTTTCTACATTAATAGAATGGTCAATATTTGAATCAAAACGACCAATAAGTCCACCTGCAAATAAACTTGCTTTAACATTTCCTGTAGCATAACAATTAATAACACTATCAGAACCACCAGCTAATAATCCACCGGCAGTAGTTACTCCAGATACATTTGCTTCCGAATAACAATTTTCTATTTTTAATGCATTTGCCCAAGCTCCTAACCCACCAACTTGAACATTACCAATTATATTACCTGTAGAATAACAATTTGATATAATATTAGTGTTACTTCCATAAGATGAAGCAAAAATTGCACCAGCATAAGTTGCACTTTTATCTTCTAATGAGACATTTGTTATTCCTAAATTTTTAATATTTACATCATATACAAGCGCAAATAAACCTGCATATGAATAGGTACTTCCTTGTTTAGCCTGAGTTATTCTCATATTATCAATAACATACCCATTGCCGTCAAAAGTTCCAGAAAAGGCTACTCCTTCTTTTCCAATGGGTGCCCAATTATCATAGCAACTTAAATCAATGTCATTTGCAAGAACAAATTCTGAACCTCTTACTATATTTCCTGCATCAACCATATCACCAAGTTTTTTTAGTTCCTCTGGAGTTGAAATTGAATAAGTTCCTTTTGCAAGTTTTTGCGAGCCATCAACTTCAGATAATTTTGTCATTGAACTTGTATCACGTTTTTCAACATGATTTATAAACCCATCTTCGCCAGCTTTTACAAGACTAGAAGTGTTCACACCATTTGAGTATAAATCAACTCCATTGTATTCTGTTGAATTTTGAAGCCTATCAATTTCATCCACTAAAGCATTAGCTTCAGAATTAATTGCAGCAAGAGATTGAGAGCCATAAGTACCGTTTTTTGCTTGCACAGCAAGAGAACGCAATCTGCCAAGTTTATCTTCAATCAATGATAAAGAGCCAGTTGCTGTTTGAACAAGGTCTAAGCCCATTTTAATGTTATCTTCAGCTACTCTATACGCGCCAAGTTTAGTTGTCAAATTAGTTGAAATTGAATAGTTTGCAGCATTGTCTTTTGCACAATTCAATTTTAAACCTGTAGACAAACGGTTTTGGACATCATCTAGCTTTGTAGTTGATGTCTTGAGAGCTTTTGATATTATTAAACGTGTGTAATCAGTTGCAAGACTTATCATCCGGAGCCTCGCATTCTGCTTAAAGCAATATTCTGATAGGGTTGCCCTCTTGAATTACCAAAAACATTGCTACACAACAACTTTGGGGTATTGTATAAAGAATGCGACAAAAGATTATCACAAGTGTTTAAGCCACCTTGTGACAAAAAATTTGCAAAGCAAAATAAGCTTGTGATATTTGAGTACTCCATTTTCATAAAATTATCACATTCCTTGATAAAATTATATCATCTATATATTCTTGATTCCACATTTTTATCTATTTATAACATCTTTTTTAAATATTGTTACAAAATTTTACAAAGCGGATTTTCGGTAGGGCTTTAGCCCGTAAGATGTCGGTCGGACGTTACTCCGACGACACCCCGAATAATCCAAGAAGCGGATTCAAGTGGGTTCTCGGATGAGTTTTATTTGTCATGAGTCATTCGTTTTAGTACCTTACCGGCGTTAAACCTTTGCGCAAATTGTGTTTTTTTGTCATGCTGAACTCGTTTCAGCATCTTGCCGGCGTTGAACTTTGCGCCAAGCAAGTTATTTATTTTAAACTTTTCATGATACAATTCTTTT
>CAKVIC010000002.1 GCA_934754655.1 uncultured Candidatus Melainabacteria bacterium
CACCATCTCCATTAATAAAAAGGGCTACTTTAGTAGCCCTTTTTTATTACTCTGATTGCGTAGAGAGGAGAAGCCACACAGGACGGAGTCCTGTCAATGGGTTCGAGCGCGAGTGAGCTGAGGGCGAAGTGTTTTTGCTTAGTGTGTAAACACGTAGAAGCAAAACACGCAGACCCGTTAAACGCGAACGAGCAAGACACTCCCACCATCTCCATTAATAAAAAGGGCTACTTTAGTAGCCCTTTTTTATTACTCTGATTGCGTAGAGAGGAGAAGCCACGCAGGACGGAGTCCTGTCAATGGGTTCGAGCGCGAGTGAGCTGAGGGCGAAGTGTTTTTGCTTAGTATGTAAACACATAGAAGCAAAACACGCAGACCCGTTAAACGCGAACGAGCAAGACACTCCCACCATCTCCATTAATAAAAAACTCATAAACAACAAAAAAAAGAAACGCTCAAGCTTCTGCCAAGCGTCTCTTTTAAAATTATTAAACAATTAAAAACTATTTGTTAACAATTTCTTTGAATTTCTTACCAGCTGAGAAAACAGGAACTGTTTTTGCAGGAATCTTGATAGCTTTACCAGTTTGTGGGTTTCTACCATTTCTTGCTGATCTTTTGCGTGGTTCAAATGTACCAAAACCAACTAAAGTAACTTTTTTACCTTTTGAAACTGTTTTTTGAACTGTTTCAATTAACGCTGATAATACTTCGTTAGCATCTTTCTTAGAAACTTTAGATTTTTTTGCAATTTCTTGTACTAATTCTTCTTTGTTCATAACAAAACTCCTTTCTTACTTTTTACAGTCTTAATTATACTAATAAAAATATATAATGCAAGTGGTATTTTGTGTAGAATCATTAATTTATATGATTTTTAGGCTTATTGAAAAGTTAGAAATCAATATATTCTCCAATTTACACCCTCTTTTTTCTTTGCAACAAGCTTGAAATGTGCAATTTACTTGCTCTTGAAATATTTTAACCTTGTAATATCTTTTACATAAGGCACAAATCCATTTTTTGCATAAAATTCCAAAGCATTATTTACAGAATGTAATACTAAATTTTTATCAAAAAACAATTTTTTTATACAATTAAGCATTGTTGTGCCTATTTTTTGAAATTTTGAATTTTTATTAATATTTATAAATTCTGGCGAGGTTTGAAGATATTCAATACGTTTTGTGTTTTTATCTCGAGTAACAACTTCTGTTATACCGAGAATTTTGTCAGCTTCAAGAGTTTTAAAATTACTTGTTTGCTGAGTCAAAACAAAAAATCTGAATTTATTGCTTTTATCCTTGTTTAAAGTAAATTGAAAATCATGTAAAATATCTAAAATAAATGAATTTGATCTATTCCAAGTTTTTAAGTTGTTTAAAGTTTCCAAATCATTCGCATAATTTTTTTGAAGTTCAACAAATGAAACCGGTATTGACTTAATTTCAGTGTTATTATTAAAGCTTTCGCACTTTGAAACAACAGCACTCTGAATAAAACTGCCTTTAAAATTTATTTTCATGTACTTATACCATTAACATCCCAATGCCTATTATAACAAAAGAATAAAAAATGATAAACATAAAAAATTAATAGCATATTAGATTTATTATAATATTATCTTGTATAAATTCGTGGTAAGCGGACTTTTAAACGACAAGTTAGCTCATAATTAATAGTACCAAGAATTTCAGCCCAAGAATCAAGAGATAAATTTTTATCATCAAGCAAAGTAATTATATCACCTACTTGTGCATCAGTATCGCCAATATCAAACATCATTTGATCCATTGTAATATTCCCAATTTGACGCACTCTTTGTCCATTCAATTTTCCAAAAATTTTATTAGATAATTTTCTATCAACACCATCTGCATACCCAATTGGAATTGTTGCAACTCGCGTTGGCTCATACGCTGTATAAGTATGCGAATAACTGACCCCCTCACCTGCAGGAATTTCATGAATATTTGTTATACGCCCCTTTAAACTTAAAATTTGTTTCAATTTTGGTTTATATAACAAATTCTTTTTTAAATCTGGATACAATCCATATAACGCAATACCGACACGCACCATATTTGATTCAACATTATATGAAAAAGTGCCGGCAGTATTTAAAATGTGCAACAACAAATTTTCTGTATTAATTTGAGATAAAATATTGTTCCACAAATCAAATTGAACTTGAGTTAAATTCTCGTTTTCAGCATTAGCTAAGTGCGTAAAAATCCCTTTAAAATCGACATAGTCAGCTTTTTCAACTTTTTTAATAAAATCTACTGCAGCTTCTGGTCGCACACCAATTCTATTCATGCCTGTATCTAATTTCACATGAATTTTAGGACGAATTCCTGTGCGCATATAAGCATTTTTACACGCTTCTAAATGCGATTCATTAAAAATAGAGATAGAAATATCATTGAGTGTCGCAGTTTCAATCGCCCAAATCGGAACCGCACCAACAACAAGAATCGGACATTTGATATTAACATTGCGCAAATCAAGCCCTTCATCAATTGATGCAACTCCGAGCATATCAACACCAGACGCCAACATTGTAGGTGCAAGCATTGCAGCACCATGCCCATAAGCATCCGCTTTTACAATTGCCAACATTTTTTTATCTTTAGGAATCCCTTTTTTTATTTCTTCAATATTGCGCGTCAGAGATTCTAGATTAATTTCTACCCAAGCATCTCTATGCGTGTTAACATTTGATTGTCTAACATTTTTCATCTAAATCATTTCTCCATTTAGATACCAAGTACGAGCTTTTGTAATTTTTACATTTACAAATTCTCCGGTAATATCTTTATCATAAGGAATATGGACGATTTTATTATTACGAGTTCTGCCTGTTATAACAGTTGCGCCATTTTTGCGAATTTCAAACTTTTCAATAAGCACTTCCATTTCTCGTCCAACATATTTTTGATTAGATTTTAAACAACAAGCTCTGTTATGTTCATTCAAACGTGCTAAACGTTCAGTTTTAACATCCTCTGGCACATATAAATCAACCCATTTTGCTGCAACAGTTTTTTCTCTTGGCGAATACGCGGCTGTGTTAGAATAATCAAGTTCCAATTCTGTCATAGCTTTTAATGTATTTTCGAATTGTTCTTCTGTTTCAGAAGGAAAACCTGCAATAAAATCACTTGTAATTGTAACATCCGGAATCCTTGCTCGCAAATGCTCGCAGATTCTTTTATATGTTTCATAATCATATCGACGGTTCATTTTTTTCAAAATTACGTCATCACCTGATTGCATAGGAATATGAAAATACTCACAAACTTTGTCTAATTCTATTGCTGTATCAATCAATTCTTCAGTTATATCAGTCGGATAACTTGTTACAAACCTTATACGGAATTTTCCCTCTAGCGCATTGATTTGTCGCAAAAGCCACGAAAGATTTTGCCCAGCCTCTAAATCTTTTCCATAAGAATCGACATTTTGACCCAAAAGCGTAATTTCTTTAAACCCTTCGCTTAAAGCTTTTTTTACTTCTGAAATAATTAATTCCGGATTCCTTGAACGTTCACGACCTCTGGTATACGGAACAATACAATACGTACAAAAATTATTGCAACCTTCCATTATCGGAACCCAAGCATTAACACTTTTTACACGATTAATTTTTATATCACTTTCTTCATAAGGTTTTTCAGCAACAGATACAATACGTTCACCATTTTCTATTCTTTTAATAAGTGATGGTAATTCATATAAACGTTGAGTTCCAAGCACTAAATCTACATAAGGAGCTCTCTGAAAAAGCTTTTCGCCTGCTTGTTGTGCAACACAACCTGCAAATACAATTTTCAAATCAGGTTTACGTTTTTTCCATTTTCCCCAAACGCCGATAGCGCTATAAGCTTTATCCTCTGATAATTGCCTGATTGAACAAGTGTTTATAATAAGTAAATCCGCGTCTTTTGGTTTGTCGGTTTGAAAATAATCAAGATATTCAAGCATTCCAAACATTCTTTCTGCGTCAGACTTATTCATTTGACAACCAAGCGTTTCTATATAAACTTTTTTCATTCTTACCTCTAATAAATTAATAACTTAAAATTTTTCGACGAGCTACTCTGATTAAGTATAATTTTATTACAAACAAGAATTTATTAAAAATATAAATAAAAAAGACCCACTATTTTGTAGGTCTTCTTTATTAGCGGAAGACGAGACTCGAACTCGCGACAGTCTGCTTGGAAGGCAGATACTCTACCAACTGAGCTACTTCCGCATCAAATATATTTAATTATCAATCTTAAAACTTGCTCAAAAGATGTACTAATTATGAGCTATTTAATCGTACACTAAAAAAAACTTTTTTTCAAGCTTTTTAGTAAGATTTAATACGCCAAATCAAAAAAATTTACTCTTTTTGTTAAGATTTGTATCAAATAAGCAATTTTTTTGCATCTAGTGTTTTTATATATCTATAATTAATAAAAAAAGGATATAATGAATTTTAATATTGAAATAAATGATTATCAGAAGTTTTTGCGTTCTGATACGGATGTGGTTCAACAACAAGTCGAAAAATCTTCTCAAGATAAAGTAAACCAAGAGGTTACGACAAAAAATGTTGAAATTTCTGAAAAAGAAAATTCTTCAGCAACAAAAGTTGCGCTTTCAAAATTAGTAACCTCACCTCTTAATCAATTAATTTCGCAGGAAGATACAATCATTGGACGTCAAAATTTTGTTAAAAATGCGTACGATTCATTATCTGATATAAGATTACAACTTGCTGATTTATTAAAAACTCTTGATGACACTGATGACAACGACATTGCAAGTCTTGATAAGCTTGATAGCGCTTCAAATGAATTGTTGGATAAAGTTTTTGATATATTAAAAAAAGGAAATAATTATGGTATCAAAAACAAGTTCATAAATTTATACACAAAAGGATTAACTTCCATCAAAGGATTAAATATCAAAGATAAAACTTTTATTGCTAACATTGATTCCTTAATGACCAATATTATAGATACGCAAAATTCGTATAAAAAAATTTTAGAAGAAACCTCTAAAGAATCAACTGATATCGCAAATAAAATAGATAATTTAGCAAATACCAATACAAAATCAATGTCAAATTCAAATAGCAATAGTGTTGATTTACAAACAAAAATTATTTCTGACCCTGATATCCTTAAATCGCTATGTTCAAATTTAAGCCCTGAAGTAGTTAAAAGATTAATCTAAATATCACTACGATATTGCAAAGCTTTTGAAACATGTTCAGATTTGATTAATTCTGAATCAGCCAAATCTGCAATCGTTCTTGCTATTTTTAGAATTCGATTATAACGACGTCCTGAAAGTTGATATTTTTGTGCCGCAAGTTTTAAAATCTGTTGCGAAGGTTCATCCAATACGCAATATTTCTTTATTAATTCAGCTGATAATTCGGAATTTGTCAAAATACCATCAGCCTTATATCTGTTTGCTTGTATTTTTCTAGCTTTAACAACTCTTTGTCTGATTTCAGCAGATGATTCTGATTCTCCAGAAGTATTAACTAATTCCGTAGTAGTTAATCTTGGAACATTAATTATCAAATCAATTCTATCCAAAAGTGGGCCAGAAAGCTTTGAACGATAACGTTGCACTTGAACATCAGTACAAGTACATTGTTTTTCACTATCACCTAAAAAGCCACAAGGACAAGGGTTCATAGCTCCCAACAACATGAATTGGCAAGGATATTTTACAGAGGTTTTTGCTCTTGAAATTACAACCTCGCCATCCTCTAGTGGTTGCCTTAAAACTTCTAAAACTTGTCGAGGGAATTCAACTAATTCGTCCAAAAATAACACTCCACGGTGTGCAAGAGTGATTTCACCCGGACGAGGATTTGTTCCGCCACCAATAATTCCGTTTGGAGAAGCAGTGTGATGAACCGCTCGATAGGGGCGTTTTGTCATCAAAGGCTCATTTTCGGGCAACAAACCTGAAACACTATAAATTTTTGTCAATTCTAAAGCTTCTTGCAATTCTAACGGTGGAAGAATTGATGCCATGCATTTTGCCATCAAAGTTTTACCTGAACCAGGAGAGCCTGACATTAAAATATTGTGCGCACCTGCGGCTGCTATTTCTAAGGCTTTTTTCGCCTTTTGTTGTCCTTTAACATCTTTAAAATCAAAAACATAATCTGTTGTAGAATTTTCTTGTAAATATGTTTCAATATTTACAACTGTTGGCGGTATCTCATCCCCTTCAAAATGCGCAACAACTTCTGTTAAATGTTTTGCGCCAATGACAGTAATATTTTGAACTAAAGCCGCTTCTTTCGCATTGTCATAAGGCACAATAACGGTTTTTATACCTTGTTCTTTTAGCCCCGCAACTAAAGGTAACACACCATTAACACGGCGTAAAGAGCCGTCAAGCGAAAGTTCCCCAATAAAAGCAAGTTCTTGACTATCAGGAATATTTATACCTTGTTCTTTAAGAATTCCAACTGCTATTGGTAAATCAAAATTCGTTCCTTCTTTTCTAATATCAGCAGGTGCAAGATTAACAATAACTTTACCTTGAGGAAAACTAAAATTAGAATTTTTTATTGCAGAATGAACTCTTTCTTTAGCTTCATTTACAGCACTATCAGGCAACCCAACAATTATAATATTGGGTAAAGAATTCACCACATCAACTTCAACTTCTATTTTATATGCGTTAATTCCAAGCGTAGTAGCTGTTATAGCTTTTGTAACCATAAACTAATTATATTACAAAACAAAACTAAAACAAGTTAATATAATTATACATTTCTTAAAAATTATTCTTTTATCAAATTGCCTTTACCAAAGAAATGCAATCTGCCAATCTCATCAGTATAAAGAGTTTTTGAGGCGTTGACTCCGCTTGAAGAATCCGTATAAATGTTATTTGAAGAATTATCTTCTAAACGTCCTCTTTTGAAAAAGAAATCTTCATTGTTTTGGCGAGAATTAACTTCAACTGTTGACGCATCTTTTGCTTTGTCTAGCGCCTCTGTTGTTTTATTAATTGTATTTGTATATTTATCACACGCATCATTTACAATATCATTTTGAATTGCGTTCATTTGATTTTGTCTAACTTGAGAATAACCACCTCTATTCATAAAATGAAAACTGCCCAAATCATTTGTATATATAGGGCTTTGAACATCTGCCATTACGCAAGCTGTTGATAAAGTAAGCGCAATCATTAAACAAAATTTTTTAAGCATTTTTATTATCTCCTAAGTTGTCGATTCAATACAATTGATATTATAATATAAAACACAAGAAAAATAAATTTGCTATTAGAAAATACAAATGTTAAATTTTATGAATCATATTAATTGAACTTTAAGATATAATTCCATTTTTTATTAATTTTTCTCTAATTTCTTTTTTTGTTTGAAATTCAACATCTTCTTTGGCTAAAAGTCTTTTTACAAGCATTAACCCCGGTGTAATAACACCTAGCGCTAAAATACAAGCACCGATATTTGTTATTATTGAATTTCTTTTTAATTTTTTTACCCCTCTCAAAAATTCATCAATTTTAACACCTTTTTTAAGCTCTTTTTGATATTGACCGTACAACTCTTTAACATTGTTATACACGCCCTCAACCTTTTTTAAATCAATATAATGTCTTGTATCAATTTTACCGGTCGGTTTATGTAATTTTATTATTTCTGCTTGTTTTGCCATTTTTACAATTGCATTATCCTTGTTATGTATCAAAAATTCATACAATTCTACCGCCTCTTTGGTTAAATCTTTTTTCAAATTTTTAAATTTAGGGTTAGATTTTATTTGCTCAAATTCTTTTAAGCTATTAGTAATTTCACCAGATTCAAATAATTGTTTTAGTTTTTCGTCTTCTAAAATCCTTGCATCAAGAGAAATATTTTTGCCTTTTTTGTTATTTGCATTTTCTTCTAGATATTTTTGGATTTGATCACCTAAAACATACATAAATAACAAAGTTGAAGCTTCTTTTATTGAATATCCAATTAATTCTTGTGGGCTCCTAGAATCAATCAATCTATCAATCGTAATTGCTCCATCTAAAAGATACATATTTTTAACAGGATTAAATACAAAACTTTCTAACAAAGAATTTGCTTTAAATGTTGGAGTTTGTTCATGATTTTGAGTATTATTAACCTCTTTATTCTCGCTTAAAATAAATTCCTCGTGTTTATTCTTTAGGTCGTTATTTTTTTCAACAGATTTTTTATTATATTCATTTATAAGATTTTTTTCTATTTGTTTTTCTGTATATTTTTGTTTAAATTTAGTCAGCATAATATAACTTGCAATCGCAAGTCCGGTTGAAGAAATAAATCTACCTATTACTAAATTTTTAAACAATCTTTTCTTACCAGAAATTTTATCGATAGAATTTTTTATATCTTCCGTTGGCGCATATTTTTTTGTCTTTTCAAAAATATCATCATTTTTTAAATTTCTTGCATCAAACTTGTTATCAAATTTAAAAGATTTAAATATTGTTTTATCAAATAACCACTTAAAAATTGGAATGCCGGCTAACCAAATAAATTCAGTACCGATTTCATCTATGAACCTATCTCGACCTTCTTCTTTTCCGGTAACATAAGAACCGGCTGTCATACCAGCAGTAGCGGATAAATCTTTAACAATTAATGGAGTTCTTGAGGCAGGGTTGCCTAATGTGGAGTAAATTTTTGCTATATTTATCGACATTGTACTACAACCCCCATCTAAGGTTATTCAATTTTTTGTGATTGCTATTTATCATCATACGACCTACCTCTATACTAACTATTGAACATAAAAAAAATTGCGCGAATATTTACAAAAATTTACAGTTTGATTTATTCAGTTAAAGTTATAAAAAATTTTTATTTAGTTTGTAATTCAAAAGGGGCTTTCGAATTCTTCGAAAGCCCCTTTTGGTTTAAAAATTATTTTTATCCAACTAATTCTGTATCATCAGATTCAGAAGCTTTCACCATAATTGCGTGCTCTACCGGATTTTCTTTCTTATAAGAACTATCAGCAGAAACTTCTTCAAAACCAAACTCGTCTCGGACTTTCTTCATTTGAGCTTCATCGACAAGCTTTTTTGCAAGTTCAGCAACTTCATATACTAATTTATATCGATTTTCAGAATTTTCGTTCAATTCCCAAGCAACTTTAATAATTTGATCCATTTTTACCTCATATTTTATAAGATACTAATACTAATTCACAAACAATTGTATAACACACACGAAAAAATGTCTAGTTTTTAATGAAAACTGTTCCTGCAGTAACAATAAAGTAATTATGGAAGATATAATTCTAATCAGTCTAGTAATAACCCTTATTATAGCAATACCTATAATTAGATTTGTATTGCGTTATAACGAATACAAGAATAGTAATTATTATAGAACTACACAGAATTCATACTGGTCTGTATTCGGTGATAGTGGTAAATATGGAGAATATAGATTATATCAGTATCTACAACCATTTGAATCAGCTGACTGTAAATTCTTGTTTAACTTATATGTACCTAGGGATAACGGCAAAACTTCTGAAATAGATGTTATAATGTTTCACCCAAAGGGATTGTTTGTTATTGAAAGTAAGAATTATAGCGGTTGGATATTCGGAAATGAAAGCAATAAACAATGGACTCAAACACTCCCAGTTAATTATGGTGAAAGTCACAAAGAACATTTCTACAACCCGATAATGCAGAATGCAACTCATATAAGAGCCATTAGAAAGCATATTAATGACACCATTCCTATATATTCAGTAATAGCATTTTCGAATAATTGTACTCTTAAAGATGTTGCAGTGAAAAGTAATGTCATAGTAACGTATTACAGCGACTTACAAAGAGAGATTAAGTTTAAGTTATTAGAAATCAATAATTATACAATGCCACCAGAATTAATGAATGAAACCTATAATAAATTATCTCAATATGCTAATGTTGATGATTATACTAAGTTTCAGCATATTTATAATTCTAAGCACTTTTGAACGTTACCATAAAAGGTGAAAAGGTAAGCTATGACTATAACTTACCTTTCTCATATTTCGTTAATTTTGACTCTTGTCGCAAAAAATACGCCTGCCGCGATTGTCTTGCTCACTCGCGTTAAACGGCAATTTCGCATTTTGCTTCAGTGTTTTCAACACTTTGCAAAACTGCTCCAGCCTCTGCTCGTTCGCGCTCGAACTTAAAAAGGCGTTCTCATCGCTGGCACGCTCAATAAAAAAAGATAACCTTTCAGTTATCTCTTTTTTAAAATACGCCTGCCGCGATTCGAACGCGGGACCCTCTGCTTAGAAGGCAGATGCTCTATCCAGCTGAGCTACAGACGCATATTTTTTCTATTTTTTATCTTTTAGTTATTTGCTGTATTCATTTGTTAATAAAAAATTCTAATAATGAAACACTTCGAAAATAACTATTTGTTTAATTCACTAGCCAAATTACCACGCGAACTTCACTTTACTAAAATAACACATCAATTATTTTTTGCAAGTATATTTATTACAACTATATATTGATTAATATTTTGTATATTTTTCGCGCCACAGAGTCAATAATCAATAAACATACTTATTTACAAAAAGAGTTTGCGGAAAAACTATTGTTTTCCCTGCAAACTCTGGGGAACGGTTTCAAGTCAGGTTGTGTGCTATCCCGCACACGACCTGACTTTCACACACCTTAGGTCGGATTTGAAAAAGCGGATTATCGGCAGAGAGTGGTAGGATTGCAAAAGCAATCCAAAACTCGTTTAACGCCGATAACCAAGAATTGTTCCAAAATTTGCGGGAATGAGTTGCTACGCAACTCCCGCTCCCGCCTGTCATTTTTCGACTTTTTCCGCATCCTCAAAAACTAATTATTTAAAATTATTAATTTTTACATAAGCTCTAACATTTATAAATTTTGCGCTAAAACTTATTTGTAGTAAAATTTAATCATGGCTGTATACTTTTTTTATGGGGATGAAGATTACACAATTGATTTAGAAATTTGTTCAATGAAATCAAAATTGAACAAAGATTTCTTATCAATGAATTATCAAACTTTAGACAATCCGGCTTATCCAGAGTTAATTAGCGCGCTTCGGACACCACCGATGATGTTTGGAGATATGCTTATAATTATTAATTGTGACAAATATTTGACTTCAAACAAAAATTTTTTTGAAGATAATGAACTTGCAGATATTGAAGATGCTTTAAAAAATAATCCGGAAACACTTAATATTGTTTTTGTATGTAAAATTTCTCGAGAAGAACCTAAAAAACCTGATAGCAGACGCAAATTATATAAAATTTTATCAAAATTTAATACTCAAGAATTCAAAACTTTTAAAACGTATCAAACAGCAGAAATATCAACTTGGATTACAAAACGCGCTAAAAAACTTGATTTAGCAATTAAACCTGATGCGATGGAATTTTTCATTCAACAAATAGGAAATGATTTACGCCAATTTGACGCGGAGCTTGAAAAACTTAAATTAATTGCATATCCACAAAAAACTGTTACAAAAAAAATGGTAGAAGAAATTGTTATTTCTAATCAAGATTTGTTTAATCTCACGGATTATTTAATGAAAAATCAAAAAGCGCAAGCATTATTTGAATATGAAAAACTTATTGATAAAAAACATCCGCTTGAGATTTTATCAGCTATTCAAACAATGTTAAGAAAATGGATTATTTTAAAAACAAAATCTGGTTCTTCACCTGCAGAATTAGCAAAACTTACTAATATGCATGAATTTGTCGTCAAACAAACTTTGACAAAACTAAAAAATACAAAAGTTTCGGATTTGGTTAAACTTAAACAAAATTTGTTTCATGTTGAATTCAAAATCAAAAATGCTGAAGCTTTAGATATAAATTCGGAGGTTGAAATTGCGCTTATCAGATAAATATCCGTTTTTAACAAATTATTTTACAAAAGCTATTGAAGAAAAACAGAATGCGCATTTTCAGAGTATTGTTTTTTATGGAAATGATATTGAATCTCAATATATTTTGGCAACAGAAATTGCACGTTTATTAAATTGTAAAGGTGATTTATCTGACGATTGCAATTGCTTAAACTGTAATTGGATAAATGCAAAAACACATCCTGCGGTTTTAACATTTTCTCGCATGGATAATAAGCCCGAGGATGATGAATCAAAAATGGTTATTTCTTTAAAACAAGCAAATTTGATTAAAGAAATGCTTTTAAATTCTTCAGAGTTTCATAGAGTTTTTATTTTTTGCGATAGAGATGATAATGGAAATGTTTCAGGCTTAAACCGCCAAAATTTTCAAGCAGAAACGGCT
Organism: uncultured Candidatus Melainabacteria bacterium; assembly: GCA_934754655.1. Lineage (GTDB taxonomy): Bacteria > Cyanobacteriota > Vampirovibrionia > Gastranaerophilales > Gastranaerophilaceae > CAG-196. The sequence goes on from CAKVIC010000002.1 coordinate 12,360, forward strand.
AACGCGCTATTAAAAACAATAGAAGAGCCACAAGATGAAATCACTTTTATATTTTTAACAAGATATATTGATGATTTATTATCTACAATAATTTCGCGTTCACAATGTTTTTTTGTGCCATCTAAACTTAGTATTGAATACAATTATGATATTATAAAAGGTGTTTTTGAGAATTATTGGGAATTTGATAGAGCGTCATTATTTGAAGTTTCTGATGCGTTACAAAATTTATTAAAAGAATGTTCTTTGCCAATTTTGTTGGAAAATATTCAAAATTATATTTTGAATATACTAAAATCAAACCCTCGATATACATTTTTAATTGAACACATAAAAATTTTAGAAGACGCTAAACGCCAAGCAAAACTTGGAATGCGCCCTGTTAATATACTTGATGATTTATGCTTAAAATTAATAAAATAAAAAATCGAGCAAACTTTATGAAACTACTTTTTACTATTAATCTATAAGGCTAATTTTTAAGATGTATGCATTTTGAAATAATTTTGAGCTTGCAAAACAGCTACCGTAATTCCGCAAACTGCAATTAATATTGCAAAAATCAGCATATTTTTTTTTGATAAAATATTTCCTTTTTTCTTTTGAGCAATTTGTGTTTTTGAAAGATATAATTTTTTTGCATTATTATAAAATAAATCATCAATAATTTTTTCTGCATCTTTGCTCAAATCTTTATCATTTCTAATCGAAGTTTTAATTTTATCAACAAAATCTGAATACGTTTTTAAAGCTCCTTTCTCGCCAAATCGTTCTAGAGGAGCATCTGTACCAAACATTAACCTATATGATTGATCGCCATATCGCCAATCTTTATCACCAATACCTTTTAAACGTTTAATTGCTTTAATAATATGAATTGTTGGGTTATCAATATCAACCCAAGAAATATCTGCATACAAATTTGCATCATTATTTTTTATAGCTTCAATTAATACATCAATTGCTTTATCATGAGCCTCATTCCAACCAGCGCCAAGATGAGCCATTACAATTGGAAGTTTCGAATATTTTTTAGCTAAGTTATAAATACTTTCCGGATCAGCTATGTGTTTTTTGTTTGGATTAATTTTACCATCTTTCAAAAGTGCCACCTGTGAATGAAATAAGCAAGGCAAATTGTTTTGAGATGCAAAATCTAAATAAGGTTTGTATTTTTCACTTGTTAAATTTAAATTTTGTATTGATGAATGAAATTTTAACCCAACAAATTTATTCGGATATTTTTTAAATAATTTTTCAATATCTGAAATATTACCTTTTTGTGGATTGCAAGAGGCGAGTAGTGCGTATTTTTTATCATTTTTAAAAATATTTAAAACAGTTTTATTACCATCAAATTCGTTATTTAACCCACATAACACATCTAAATCTGATACAATCATTTTTTCAACATTATCTTTGTTGGGCAAATTTGATTTAACAAAAACATCAAGATTATCTTTAGTATAAACATTACCGTTGAATGTTCCGACATGAACATGTGAATCAATTATATTGCCTTTAAAATTTATATTAAAGGTATTAGTAACATTCATAACAACCTCTTTATAAAATAATCACGTTCACATTTATATTGTTAGAAAAAACTTAAATAATGTCAATAATAAATATTATTTTAATTAAAAATAAAATAAAGAAGTAAGCCGAACACATACAAATGCTATTTATTATTAAAAGTCGAATAAAAACGACGATATCATCAGTTGTCCCCGACTTACATATTAATAATAACACTTGTTTCAGCGGTTTATAATCTACTAAAGGAGTAATCCTTTAGAATTAGAAATTTCAATTTCTTCACAATCTCAAATTATTATTGAACTAATATTTATTTGAAAGTTTGCTGACTTTGTATACTTCGTAAATACTTAACATTAAAAACATTCCAAAAATCAATAAATAAGCGTTGTTTGAATAAACTAGCGTATCGCCAATTCTTTGAGGTTTTGTAAGCTCTAACAAAAATCCTGTGATAGTGCCAAGAATTCCAACCATCATAAAGAAGCAGAAATTCATTATGCTGACTGCGGTTCCAGATATCATCTTTCTATTTGTCATGTATAAGATTGGAACTAAAATTGATGTTAAGCTTGCATTTCCGGCAATTATAAACAAAATAATTGCAATAAAATAAGTTTTTATATTCAAATAAATTATTAAACATAATGCTGCAAGTGATGAAAGTGTAATTAATGATGCAATTTTCAAAAATTGAACTCTATGATTATGACAGATTCTACAAACAAAAGCATTAATAATATTAAAGCAAGTTGCAATTATTGCCATTATAGAAAGTATCATAGCTGATTTTGAAGGCGGTACAGAACAAAAATCTTCAATAAATTTTTTACCGATGACAGTTTGAATTACATAAGAAATACCAAAATTACAGCAAGCAAAGCTAAATAAATTTAAATTGTGTCTTTTGTGTAACACTAATCGAAATGGCAAAACTCTTATTTTTATGGTTTTATTAACTCGCGGTAACGGGATTGTAGTTAAAATAAGTGTAAAAATTATTAATGCAATCAAAATTACAACAGCCATTGTTATGAGAATTTCTCGCCAAGTCATAACCTGCATTAACGCAACAAACGGTGCGTTTGCCATAATTCCACCTGTATATCCGATAAATAAGACAATAGAAATTCCTATACCAAAATTTTTATCAGAACATACATTTTTTAATTCACGAATAATACTTAAATAAAAAGTACTGCTTCCGACCCCGACAAGAGCTCTACTCAAATACATTACAGGTAAATTTGAAGTAAGTGGGAAAAGTAAACACCCTAAGAATAGAATAATTGCGCCCGCAAGTATTACTCTGAAGCCACCAAATCTATCAACTAAAACTCCTGTTATTAGTTGGCTGAAAGCGTAAATATACATGTAAACAGCACCAAACGCCGTTACATAAAACGCGCTAACAGACAAATCATTTGTCAAAACATCAAAAATTGCACCGGGAATTGCTATTCTTTGAAAGTTTGCAATAAAATAAAAGAAAGTTGCAATCAATAATATAATTAAAATCTTTTTATTAGTGCGATTTTCCATACTTCTCTTCCGCCTTTTTTAAGTTACAGCAAAAAATATATGCTGTCAAACTTAAAAAGGTGAAAAGTGAAGAGTTGAATTTTAACCAACTTCTAAATAAGTTTTGTATCGCTCAATATTTTGATTTCTTCTTAATTTTTGGATTGCAATATTTTCGATTTGTCGGATTCTTTCCTTTGAAAACCCCATCATATTGCCAATTTGTTCTAGAGTTTTTGGTTCTTCATAATCAATACCAAAACGTCTTTTAATAATCTCCTGTTCTCTATCCGTCAATGACATTAAAAGATTTTTTATATCTTTTGCACACAATTTACATTGCGTCAAGTTTTCCGGCGAAATATAACTTTTATCCTCTATATAATCTTGAATACACAAATCTTCAGTAACTAATTTATCTAAACTTATTGGCTCTTTTTTGATAGCATTTTTTACATCCTCTAATTTTTTTACATCTAGTCCGGCTAACTTTGCAATTGTGCTGTCAGTACTTTCAAGCGTTTCATCAAGCGCAAGATTTGAACACGCCTTTTTGTATCGTTTTATTTTTTCTAACATGTGAACAGGAATTCTTATGGTTCTTGAATGATTTGATATTGCTCTTATAATGGTTTGTTTTATCCACCAAGTTGCGTAAGTTGAAAACTTAAAATTTTTCCTATAATCAAATTTTTCTGCAGCTTTAATTAACCCTAAAGAACCTTCTTGTACCAAATCCATAAACAATAATCCTTGCCCAATATATTTTTTTGCAATGCTAACAACAAGCCTTAAATTTGCTTGAATTAATTTATTTTTTGCAAATTCTTTTTCTTGCAAATTTCCTTCACGAATTTTTTTACCCAAAACAATTTCTTCTTCTTTTGTAAGCATTTTTTTTCTGCCAATTTCTTTTAAGTACATTTGCAAAATATCATCATTATTTACAACACTGCTAAAAGTCACAACAGAATCTTCTTCATTTGGACTCTCAAAACCTAAAATTTCGTAATTAACATTTTCCTCTTTGCTATTCATAATCCGCTCCTTAAATCTCTCTTCCATGAATATAAGACGAATTTTTTAGAAAAAAGTTCCAATAAAAGTTTTAAATTATGAATTTACAAAAAAATCCCCCAATATTGAGGGGGGATAAGTTTTGAGCGATGAGGATTCTCTATTATAATAATATTGATTCCTCATCAAAACATTAAACTTTTTATTAATTCAAGACTTAATCACATGTGCTTATTTTGCACAAATTTTTATACCAGAACTGGTACCAATTCTGGTTGCACCAGCCTCAATCATTTTTAATGCCGTTTCTTTATCTCTGATTCCGCCTGATGCTTTTACACCCAAGCCCATTTGTGAAACTGTTTCGTACATAAGTTTAACATCTTCAACTTTTGCGCCAACACCATTTTTTACAAATCCGGTAGAGGTTTTTACAAAATCAGCACCAGCTTTTGCACACAATTGGCATGAGGATTTTATTTCATCAGAAGTTAACAAATCAGTTTCTAATATAACTTTTAAATTTTTACCCTGACATGCAGTCTTAATTTTTGAAATTTCATCAATGATATATTCAAAGTCTTTATCTTTTAATTTTCCACAATTTAAAACCATATCAATTTCATCTGCGCCATTTTTAACAGCATCAACCGTTTCCAATATTTTAACTTCCGTTGTATTTTGTCCGAGCGGAAAACCTATAACTGTTACTACTTTTATATCAGTATTTTTTAAATACTCTTTTGCAAATTTAACATTTACAGGATTAACGCAAACTCCTAAAAAATTATACTCAATTGCTTCCTCAAGAAGTTTTTTTACTTCTTCAATTGTTGCATCTTGTTTTAACAATGTGTGTTCTATAAATTTATTAAGCTCCATAATATGCAACCCCTCTTATATAATAAAAAATTGTAGTCATGATTAATCCCAAAATTATGCAATACCAGCCAAAAACTGCTAATGAAAATTTTGAAACAAATTTTAAGAAATATTTTATACAAAAATATCCAACAATACCAGAAACAACCGTTCCCGTAATTATAGCAAGCCAATTAAAGCCTGCAATTTCTTTGAAATTAAACGTTAAAATCGGATAAAACATAGATGCGCCCAAAATTATTGGTATTGATAATAAAAACGAATATCTTGCGACTTTATTGCGTTCAGCACCTGCAAGCAAACCCGTTGCAATAGTTAATCCAGAACGAGAAAACCCTGGAAGCGCTGCAATTCCTTGCGCAATAGCCATGAGAATTGAGGTTTTTAAATCCAAATCTTTTTTTTCAGCAATTTTTTTAGAAAAGTTTTCGCTAAATAAAAGTAAAACTCCGGTAAATATTAACAAGATTGAAACAATAATAGGTTTAAACACTAAAGCTGAAGCCAAATTTTTTAGCGGAAATGCAATTAACACTGTAATAATAGTACCTAAAATAATATAAAGCCCAAGATTAAAGTCTTGTTTATTATGCTCTTTTTTTGCACATGCCAGATATAAAGCTTTTAGAATTTGCCAAATTTCTTTTCTGAAGAAAATAAAAACAGCAATCAATGTACCCAAATGCAACATAATATCTAAAAAAATTTCTTGATTAGATTCTACAGCAAGTTCAATACCATTAATAAGTTTATAAATGTTTGAAGAAAAAACTAGATGTCCAGAACTTGAAATAGGCAAAAACTCGCTTAACCCTTGAACTATACCCATGAATATTGCTTGAAATAAATCCATAAAATTTTCTCCGTAATTACCCTAAGAATTATAAATCAAACATTATTCAAAATAACTACAACAAGAAGTTGAAGTTTCCCAAACAGAAATTTTACTTACGATACTTATTTTTTCTTTAAGTTTTTTATAAATAAATTGTGAAATTATTTCACTACTTGGACTAATATCTTTAAAATAAGGCAATTCGTTTAAATCTTTATGGTCAAGCAAATCCAAAACAGACTTTAATTCTTTTTTTAAAACCTTGTAATCCACAAGAATTTTACTTTCATTTAACGTGTCTCCTGTGACAAAAGCTTCTACAAGCCAGTTATGCCCATGCATATTTTCACATTCGCCATTATAATTAAGCAGGTGATGAGCCGCCGCAAAATACATTTGTGCTTTCAATTCAAACATAAATCCTCTCTCCAAACATTTTATATTTCAGCGCAAATTTGCGCCAATTTTTTCATGATTTTATCAGTAATAACTTTGATGTAATCCTTGTCAACCATGCCATTAATAATACAATCTGATATTTGATAAGTTGGTCTTATATATTGTTGCGCGGTTTCATTAACGTTTTTGAACTGTAAATCAGCAGCTTCACCGGTTTTACCACGTAACACCGCGCGTTTGTACCAACGCTCACGAATCACTTCTAGCGGAGTAAACACGTAAACTTTTACATCCATAATATCGCGTATGCCTTCATTCAAAACATACAAACCTTCTGTTAAAATAACTTTTGCAGGTTTTTTAATATCACCATCTTTGAATGATTCACAAGTCACAAAATCATATCTAGGAGAAGTAACAGTTTCTAAACTTTTTAATTTTAACAAATGCTCTTTCATCAATTCAAGATTAATTGCATCAGGGGTATCAAAGCTAAATCCAGTTTTGAATAATGCATCATAACTTCCAGCGTCTTTAAGCTCCTTTGATGTATCTTTGTAATAATCATCTTGTCTTATAACTGTATAAATACCCTCTTTTTTTTCTCTTACTACAGCTTCTATTGTATTATCAACAAAAACTGTCTTACCAGAAGCGCTTTCGCCGGTTATACCTATAAGGAAGGTTTTCTTTTTTTCTTGAACTACTTTTCGTGCGATATTCAAAATAAAATCATCTGCGACCTTCAAAAACAAAGGTTGAGCTTCTTTTTTATCTTCTTCAAGAATTTCCTTCAAAGCCTCTACAATAGCGGTTATAAGTTCCATATCAAGTCTGCTTGAATAAAAATTATAATTTGTTAACTCAAAACTTCCCATTATCATCCACCCTTAGTTCATAATAACTATTGTATAGTAAATATTAAAAAAAAGCTCGCTTTTTTATAAATATTGTAAAAAAAGTTTACTTTTAGAAAATTAAAATTTTTACTTCCTCTCATTATAAAATACTGCTTTTATATGATATTTGCCATAATAACATTGTAACAAGTAGATTTTTTGTTATATTTAAGTTAAACTTTTCTCGGAGACAATTATCATGACTTTTTTATATATTTACATAACAATCTTCACAATTTATTTTATCATATTATCAGTAGTTTCTTTAAAACCTATCCACAAAATCCGCGATAGATACACTTCTAAAGATTCAAATCTTTGTGTTGTTGTTTATGCTACAGGAAAGGCTTTAAAGCTTGAAAATTTATTAAAACAATTAAAAGAACAGGATTATCCTAAAAATTGTTACTCAATTTATGCAATTTTAGATAAGTGCGAAGATGTTTCTGAAGTTACGCTTCAAAGTGATTTGAACGTGAATGTTGTCAATGTAAACAATTTGGAGCCAATCGGTAAAAGCCAAGCGTACTCAATTATTGCAGAAAAATTACATGATGTTGCAGCACTTGATGCGTATGTATTTTTAGATGCTGACAATTATGTTGATTCAGATTTTTTGAAAAATATAAATTTTTACCTAACAAAATACTCGGTGTTTATCCCGATGATAAATTATTTTGCACAAAATGAAGAAGCTTCTTTTTGGAATAATGTAAAATCTGTTTATCATAGATATTGTAATAAATTTATTGCATTATCTAGAACTCGTTTAGGCTTAACAAATATTATCAATACAGATTCTTTTATCATAAAAAAAGATTTGCTAAACAAAATTGCAAATTTTGATTTCCGAGATTTGATTGCAGAATTAAATTATACATTAAAACTTGCGCAAGAAAATGAAATTGTTGCATACGTTGATGATTTAATGGTTTATAAATCAGTTTCTGACTTCAAATTTAGAATTCCGTCTTTATCAAAAAGGTTTGAAATTTTTAGAAATTATATTTTTAAACCACAAAATTGGATATCGCGCGAATTTATATTCTCATTCATTGCTCCTAATTGGTTAGTTTGTTTACTTTCTTATGCAATTATATATACGCATTTTAGCAAATATGGTTTTTGGATAAAACATATTGATGCCTCTACTGTGTTAATCACTTTTGTTACGCTTGTTATAGCATTTTGCATGAGTTTATTCAGCGTCAAACTTTATCCTAAAGAATTTATACACTTATTTATGTATCCGCTAAATTCAATATGGCGCATGACGTATAATTTGCCACCTATTCGAGGAATAAGGAATATTATAAAAAATACAACACGAAAACATGTTATTGAAACAATGACTGTCAAAGCATTTATATCAGACGGCAAAAACGATTATCCTTGCCAATTAAATTTTGTATCTGATGATGGATTGGCAAAAGTAACTTTTATAAACAATGGTAAAAGCTATACAACAAAAAATAATCACTTGCGCATGATTGATGCGGTTAGAGAATTAACAACCAAAATGGCTGATTATGGCATGGTACTTAAGGTTTGCCAATGTTGTAAATATTTTGTGCCATTGGTTGACGGCTCTACAAATATGGTAAAAGGTTGTTGCAATTGCCAATTCAAAGGTCGCGTTCAAGGAGATATCATTCCGACCTTGATTTGGAATACTTGCCCTAATTTTGAAGAACACAATGTTGTAAATTTGTTTTAAGTTTTGGACAAGATTTTTTATAAATAGTATAATTGTGTTATGAAAAAGCTTTTATCATTAATTATATTAACTATGTTTATATCTCAACCACTAGTTTTTAGCGCTGGTGATGTTTTTAATGGACAAGTCGAATATGATGACAAGTATTTTGGACTTGATGAAAAACTTTATACCGGAAAAACTGAAACATTAGAAAAAAAAGATACAATTGAAATGACCGTTTCTCAAGTTATTGACGGAAGTTTTTCGTTTGAAGGAGATGAATTTTTTGCAGAAGTTACCGGAGATGTTTTGGGAGATAAAGGAATTATTATCCCTAAAGGAACAGTAGCACATGGTACAATAAAACAAACAGCTTCAGCTAAAAGGCTTGGACGTGATGGTTATATTGATTTGAGTTTTGATTATTTAGTGACACCAGACGGAAGAGAGATTCCAATTGAAGGTAAAATGTCTACCAAATTACACCCGATAAAAGCAGCCGCAAAAATTGTTGCAACAGATGTTGGCTATACTGCTGCCGGCGGAGTTTTAGGCGGAGTATTCGCAGCTCAAGCCTTGGGGATTGAAGCTGCGATTGCATCTCAAGGCTATACGGTTGCAGGCGGTGCTGCAATCGGTGGAGCTGTCGGGTTAGGGATGGCTTTGTATAGAAAAGGAAAGGACGTTTTAATTGCTCCAGGAGATGAAATAAAAGTAAGAGTTTTATCAAGCGTAAATTTGCCTGTTTATAAAGAAGATGCCTTAAAACAACAAGAGGAAAAATATCCGGGGCTTGATATAAGAATTGCAAATATTTTTTATGATAAAGACCCCTTTGGCGAAGTTAACACGATTACTTTATCTTTATCAATTTCAAATATGTCAGACAAAAGTTTTGCAGGCATGGACTTAGCGCTTGTAAATGATTACAATTCTGTATTTAACCCATCGATTTTTGGTGATACAAAATTATTGTTTACACAATTTAAACCAGGCGATAGACAAGCTGGAAAAATTTCTTTTGCAGTGAATAATGTAAAACATTCTTTTTGGCTAGTTGTAAATGATAGAGCGACAAACAAGCCTATTGCAAAAATTTCTTTAGATAATGCATACAAAAATGTTTCTGAAGATGTAAAAAAAAGAAATAATAAAATTAAAAAACCTAAAAAGAATTATTATAAAGAAGATGACCCTTTTGATATAAAGTGAACTAATAAATGAGAATTGATAATTTTAAATTAGAAGAGTGGATGAATTTTTATTCATCGGGCGCAAAATACGACTTAACCTCTACTTGCATAGCCCCTTTGAGTATAAAAGAGCTTTTAACATTAATCAAGTTTAATGGCATGGTCGAGGTTTTTGATGAAAAGCTCGATTATGGCGAAATTACGGGTTCAGTCCGTTTAAAAAAAGCCATTAGCGCGCTTTATACAAATATTAATCTTGAAAATATTACAGTGACCCATGGAGCAATTGGCGCAAATCAATTGGTATTTGAATCTTTGCTAGAAAAAGGTGACGAGGTTTTGTCGATTGTTCCAACTTACCAACAGCACTATTCAATTCCCAAAGCACTTGGTGCTAATGTTAATTTATTGTTTTTAAGAGAAGAAAATAAGTGGTTGCCGAACCTGCGTGAACTTGAAAATTCAATTACAAGTAAAACAAAATTAATATGCTTAAATAACCCGAATAATCCAACAGGAAGTGTTATTCCGGATGATATGCTTGAAAGAATTGTTGAAATTGCAAAATCTCGTAATGCTTGGATTTTATCCGATGAAGTTTATAGAGGTTTGAATATGGTCGGAAATCCTTATTCAAAATCAATTGCTGATTTATATGACAAAGGAATTTCTGTAGGAAGCATGTCCAAAGCGTATTCTCTTGCAGGATTAAGAGTTGGTTGGGTTTGCGCTAGAGAAGATTTGATTGCAGAAATTAATAAACACCGTCAGTATAATACAATAAGTGTAAGCATTTTAGATGATTATTTTTCAGCCTTGGCACTTGAAAACCATGTCTGCATTTTAAATCGTAATTTAAAAATAATGAAAACCGGCATGGAGATTTTAAATAATTGGCTCAATGATGAAATTTATGTTAAAACCAATTTACCACAAGGCGGAACAACAGCTCTTCTACGATACAAAAAAGATATTCCATCAAGAGTTTTGTGTAAAGAACTTTATCAAAAAAGCGATGTAGCGATATTACCTGCTGAAACAATGGAAATGGAAGGGTTTGTACGAGTTGGCTTTTGCGTACAACCAGAAGTTTTAGAACATGGGCTGAAGGAATTTTCAAAGATTTTGCGTAAAATGTAAAATGAACTCAAAATATGTTATAATTGATAAAAAAGGTATTATTGCTAATCTTCTTGAATTTCATTTAGCTTTTGATAAATGGTTGAATTAAGTAAATAAAGAAAATCAATTTTGAGATTTTGCGCAAAATTTTCAATGTCTTTATTTTCTGGAATCAATTTGTAATCCAAAACATACCAGTCATTTTTTGCCCATATTAAATTTGAAGTTAAAAACCCTATAAAATCGGCTTTTTCGTCTGATAATAAAATATTCAATTTTGTTTTGTATAAATTTAACCTATCCTCTTGAACTTCCGTCAAATTAACTGATAATGGTTCAAAAAATAAATTTTTTCCATCCCATAAAGAAGTTATTGAAAATTTTTCACCTTCTAAAAATTCTTCTAAAAAAATTATGCTGTCTTGATTTTCAACTGTAAGAATATTTTTTTGAATCAACAATTCTTCCATATTTCTGATAATTTTTTCATTTTGGTTTGATTTTTTTAAATCAGATTTTATTAAAGTTGGAAATGTAGTTGGTACCTTTATCGTTTGTGGTACATTTATTGAATAATATGCTAAAAGCTTTTTCAATATTAAACGTGAATTTTCAAGATTGTACCATTTTTGATTTGCGCAAATTACGTTTAAATAATTTTTTTTGAAAATTCTTGCAATGTCTTGCTGTACCAAATTTTTGTCCGTAACAATTATAATATCAACTTTTAAAATTTTTGATTTATTTACTAAATCATTGATATCTAAATAATCAATATTAGGAATTTTTTCAATAGTAGTTGATTTTGACGCTGTAAAAACCTTATCTAAAAATCTAGATTTTTTTATTAAGTTATAGAACGCAATATTTTGTGCGCCATCTCCAACTAACAATATATTCAAATCCAAAATTCCTTTATTATAATGGTTTACAGTCTGAATAAATAACGCTTGACCAATTTTCAAAATAACTAATTTGAGTAAGTGAACCGGTTTTTATTAAAATTTTGTGCTGATTTTCCGGTGCTAAATCTAAAACTCGCGCTAATTCAGATTGAATAACTTCAGGCGTTGTTACAACTATAATTCTATTTCCAGCATTTTCCTCGATAAGCTTATCAATCATTTTAGATACGCGCTTGTTAAAATGCTTAAGCGTTTCACCATTTTTCGGAGTTTTTGTAAGAATACTTACACCTTGTTCTTCAAATAAATCTGGATACAATTGACCTTGCCATTCACCATGATTTCTACCTAACAAATCAATAGGAATAGGTTTTTTCTTAAACATTTTGGCAATAATATGCGCTGATTGTGTACAACTTGCATAAGGACTTGTGTAAATACTATCATAAGCAACTTCTCGCGAAGCAAGATGTTTGCAAACTTTTTCAATTTCTTCTTGTCCAATATCATTGATTTTAGGATATTTAATAGAATCTGACACAACACCATTAATGCTGTTTACTGTTGCTCCATGTGTTATGAATGTTATTTTACAAATACGCTTGAACATTTTATACCTCTAATTTATTATAGCATGTTTTTTTAACTTACAACACTTTTTAAATTTCATTGGGCTTATTGAAATTTCACAGATTTTTTAATATAAGATTAAAAAAATTATATTTTTTCTACATCCATTATTAATACTGTATTTAAAGGATTTAAAACTTATAAAAATATAGTTTAATTAAATAGACATAGTATAATCTCGGAGATAATAATGGATATATTTGCAGTAATAGGTATGTTTTTGGGAATCGGTTTGATTCTTTTGGGTCAAGCCCTTGAAGGTGGTAATATTGGACAACTTCTTCAAATTACTGCTGCATTTATCGTACTTGGTGGTACAACCGGTGCGATTGTGTTAAGTTTTCCAATGCCTTATATAAAAAACGCTTTGTCAATGTTACATAATGTGTTTTTCCCGCCAACAACCAATTTTGAAACATTGATTACTGAAATTGGCGGATTTGCGACAAAAGCCAGAAAAGAAGGTATTATTGCATTAGAAAAAGAAGCAAATAAGGCATCAGATGGGTTGCTAACATTAGGTTTAGGCGCTGTTGCCGACGGCACTGACCCGACTTTAGTTAGAGAAATGATGGAAAATCAGGTTGAACAGCTTGAAGCAAAAGTTAATAGTGCCGCAAAAGTTTTTGAATCTTTTGGTGGTTATTCTCCAACTCTTGGTATCATTGGTGCTGTAATGGGTTTGATTCAAGTTATGCAAAACCTTTCTGACCCATCAAAACTTGGCGCAGGTATTGCAGTTGCATTCGTTGCAACAATTTATGGGTTGTTTGCAGCAAACTTGGTTATGATTCCTTTAGGTACAAGAATAAAATTTATTTATCAAAAAGTTTATTTATATAAAAACATGATTATTGAGGGAGTTTTATCAATCCAAGCCGGTGAAAGTCCTGTTCTTATTGAAAGAAAGCTCCGCTCATTTATCCTTGAAGATAATAACAAAGGTAATGAATAGATGGCTAAAAAGAAAAAAGAAGAAGATCACGAAAACCTTGAGCGCTGGCTTGTTTCATACGGAGATTTTATCACCTTGTTGTTTGCAACATTTGTTGTATTGTACGCACTTGCGCAAGTTGATGCTTCAGATTTTGCAAAATTAGAAGAATCTTTGAAAAACGCATTTAGCCAAAATACTTTGCTTGAAGGACAAGAATCGATTTTAGATAGCAACGATTCACTTTTTGACCAACAAAAAGCAAACTCTTTTATTCCGTCTTTAATGGTAGAATATATTAGCCCAAAATATGAAGAAGATTCGTTTAAAGAAATTGATGAATCAATAAAAGAACTTGAAAAATTAGGCGAATTAGCCGGAATATCTTCAAAAATTACAGATAAAGGTTTATTGTTAACTTTTGATGATAGTTATTTATTTGCACCTGCCTCTGCGTATCTAGATAGCAAGGCGCGAAAGATTCTTGATAAAGTTGGGGTTTTAATTTGTAAAAAATTCGTATTACACAATATGCTTGTAGAAGGTCATACTGATAGTTTGAAAATCAGCAGTAATATTTATCCGTCAAACTGGGAATTGTCAGGCGCACGCGCATCTTCTGTCGTAAGGTATTTGATAAATCGATTTCAGTTTTCGCCATCTTTATTTTCTGCAATCGGTTATGCTGATACTCGTCCTGCTGAAAATGCAATTTCACCTAATGATCCTAAAAACAGACGTGTCGAAATCTTAATCTTGAAAAATAAATATAAAAACACCTATGGGCCAAGAAATGATTTATCATTAAATCTTTCTAAATCTCAACAAGATGCAATACAAAAACGTAGAGCAAAAATTATTGAGCAAGTTGAGGGTGATTCTTTATCACCTGCTGCAAAACAACTTTTAGAAGAAAATAAAAAGAAAATTGAAAAACAAAAGAAAGAAAAATTATCAAAGAAAAATATGGAACTGTATGTCAATATTAGCGAACCGGAAAAATTAAATTCTGAGGATGGCATGCCAACTGTTGAACGCAAAGTTATAAAATTAAATTCAAATATCCCAGAAGATGAGGATTTTGGTATATGATAACTCATTTAGTAGGCTTATCGCTCGGCGCAGCTTCTACTGTTGAAAGCGGCGTAGCAATTAGAGAACTTGCAAGCGGAAAGCTTATTTATATGGATAAATTGTATTCAATGAGCGATATTACATTCTTTTTTGAAAATTATTCCTCACTTTTAAATTCAATTATTTGCGTTTCTTTACCTTGGGATAATACGATGATGGAAGGCAAATGGCGTGTACTTTCAAAACCTTATCAAATGATTCATTCAAATGATAATTTTTTGAACACTGATAATTGGATGCAAAGATTTTCATCACGCGGAAGTGAATATTTAAAAGGACTTCATTTAGAAGGAGCTAAAATCTTTCGTTATGAAATTTATCAAGCACGTTTAAAATTGAATCTTTATTCAAATTATCGCGAACGTTCTTCTGCTGATTGCAAATTTTTGCAATCAATGTTAAAACTGGAACGTGGATTTGATAATTTACCGTCAAATATGTTACCGGCAGCGCAATTAGAGGCAATTGTCGGCACTATTTTAGCAGAAGAATATTTAAAAAATAATACTGAAAAGATTTTTGAATTTAAGGATTTAGACGTAATAAATCTCCTGCAAAGACCATGTAAGTAAGCAAATAACAAAACAATACTAAAGTCGAGATTATTTTATCACTATTAATTAAAGAACTTTTTTGTCGCTTAAATCCGGTTTTATTAAAAACTTAATAGCATTGCCTTCAATATGTTGTTGCATTGCATATTCAACTTTTTCTAGCGGTAATGTTTCAGTTATAAGTTTTTCAACCTCAATTTTTCCTGACGCAATAAGCTCTAAAGCTTCTCTAAAATATTTTGGTGTGTGATGAAAAACGCTCATCATCTTTATATCGCCATAATGCATTTTAGTTGTTTCAAAAGAAACTTTCGTGCCGGCTTTGCAACCTCCAAAAAACAAAACAGTTCCCCCCGGACGAACACAAGAAAAAACTAATTCCCAAATCTCAGGTAAACCGACGCATTCAATTGCTAAATCTAAACCTTTTTGAGAATCTGAAAAATCTTTAAAAATTTTCTCGGGATTTGAATATTTTTTCAAATCAACTACTTCATCTGCATGCGCAAATTCTTCTGCAAGCTTCAATTTCATTGGGTTTCTACCAGCAACAATAACTCGAGCTCCCATTAATTTTGCAACTCTTGCAAACATTAAACCAATTGGACCAATTCCTATAACCCCAACAGTTTGCTCTGGCTTTATACCAACTCTATTTGCACCGTGAACAACATTTGCAAGCGGTTCGCAAAAAGCTGCTTTTTCAAATGATAAATCAGATGGCAAAATCAAAGTGTTTTTCTTTACAATTCTTGCCGGAAGCACTATGTATTCAGCATAAGCACCATTTAACAAATCAAGATTTTCGCACAGATTATATTCCCCACGCTTACAAAAAAAACATTCTCCGCAAGGCGCAGAATTAGCCGCAACAACTCTATCACCGACTTTAAATTCTGTAACATCATCAGCAACTTTCGCAACAGTTCCGGAAAATTCATGCCCAAAACCAGATGGAATTTTCTTTATTAAAACAGGATGACCGCGTCTAAAAGTTTTAACATCTGTACCACAAGTTAGCGCAGCCTCAATTTTTACAAGAATTTCACCTTTCTCTAATGGCTTAATTCTTGTTTCCTCATACCTTATATCTTGTGGGCCATAAAATAAAACTGCTTTCATAATCTTTTTCCTAACCGAATGTTGCGACACAAAAATAAAATTGTCGATAATATTATTATACCTAACGAAATATGTATTGCAATCGGTATATTATAAATATACGCTACACTATCAACCCTAATTGATTCAACAAAAATTCTTGCCAAAGAATACATAATTAAATAAATTAAAGCAAGATTGCCATCAATTTTAAATATACGTTTATGCACAAAAAATAATAAAACAAAAAATATACCTAAATCCAAAATACTTTCATATAAAAAAGTAGGATGAAAATATTCATAATTTGCAAACTGAACAGGACGATATTCCGGTGCAATAAACAGTTTCCACGGCAAGTTTGTCGGCAGTCCAAAAGCTTCTGAATTAAAAAAATTACCCCAACGACCGATTGATTGTCCAAGCGCTAAACCAACAGATGATATATCAGCAAGCTTCCAAAATGAAATTTTATTAAATTTTGAATAAATTAATAATCCTATCAAACCGCCCAAAATAGCTCCGTGGATTGAAATTCCGCCATGTCTTATCGCAAAAATTTCAGTAGGAAATCTTAAATAAAAAGGATAATTTAAAACGCAATAATATAATCTTGCAAAAATTATTCCTAAAATAATCACAAAAGGTGCCATATCATACATTGTATCTTTTGGTAATTTAAAAAACTTTGTTGAAATTTTCTCTGCAACATAAAAACCGCACATCACAGCGATGGCAAGAATTACTCCGTAATTATAAATTTCTACACCAAAAATTTTACAAAAAACCTGTGAATTTGCGACAAACATCTAATCCTCAATAACGTTTTGCGTGTTTGTTTCAGGCTCTTCTGTTAATTCTTTAATCAAACCTTCAACTTCATTTTTGTCTGCATCTGTCGGACTCATTGCTAAAAATTTATTTAAATTCTCTAAAGCGGATTTTTTCAATTCTTCAGACAATTTTTTAGCCTCATCTTTGGTCATTTTTATATTATTTTCAGCATCATTTTCTTCCGCTTTTTTTGCATCATCAGATTTTGCACTGTCTTCAACAAATTCTTCTAAATCTTCATAATATGATAATTGAGCTGTTGCTAAAGAATAATAAAAATCTTTAAAATCAGGTTTAACTTTAATACCGGCTTCAAATGTTGCAATCGCTTCAGGATATTTTTTTGCTTTTGTTTGAGCAATACCTAAATTGTAATATGTTTGATAAAGCGTTGCATCTAAATCTAAACTTGCTTGTAATCGATTTATTGCAGAATCATAATCACCTTTTGCAACAAATTCTTCGGCTTTATTATTTAATTCTTGAACAGCCATGTTATTAATACAGGCAGTTGTTATAACTGCTACAAAAAGTATCGATACTATAAATAGAGCTTTTTTCATCTTAAAATCCTCAAATTAATATAGCCATTTTAGTATAGTTTATTTTTTTTATCAAGTTTGTAAATATTTTTACAAAAGATATTGTGTATGATAAAATATTCAAGACTAAAGACAGTTTAAGGAGAGAAAATGTTAGATTTATCAGCTTTTGGCAAAAATGATATTAGAGGAATTTACGGAGAAAATATAACGGAAGAGATTTTTTACTACACTGGGCGCGGTTTTGTGAAATATCTTTTGAAGGAAACTGGCAAGCAAGTTGCTGAAATTTGGGTTACGGTATGTCGCGACGCAAGATTACATTCACCTGCGCTTTCTAAATCTTTGATTTCCGGAATTTTATCAACCGGAGCAAATGTTGTTGATTTAGGACTTGCGCCAACACCTTTAGGATATTATTCTGAAGCCGTCGGTGTTCCGCCATATTTGACAAAATATGCGCCAGTTTCTGGAGCATTGATTATTACTGCAAGTCATAACCCTAGTCAATATAATGGACTTAAAATGACTTTTAATAAACAATCACTAAACGAAGAACAAATAAAAGTGGTTAAAGAATTGACTCAAACAGAATACGATATGCAACTCCCGGTTTCACCTAAGGGAATTTTGACAGAATATGATTTAATCCCTGATTACATTGAAGCTATGGTAAAAATGTTTGGCAAAATTGGCGACGGAATAAAAGTTGTTGTAGATAGTGCGAATGGAACTGGTGGCGTTGTTGGGCCAAAACTCTACCGTGCACTGGGCTGTGAAGTTATTGAACTTTATTCAATGCCGGATGGGCGATTCCCGCATCATCATCCGAATCCAAGTGATGAAAAAACATTAAACGATATTAAAAAAGCAGTTGTCGTAAATAAAGCCGATGTTGGCATTGCCTATGATGGCGATAGCGACAGAATCGGCGTTATTGATTCTGACGGAAACTCAATGACAGGTGACAAATTGTTATTGATATACTCGGAAGATATTATCAAAAACTATAATGCAAAAGGAATTAAACCGTTTATCGTTTCTGAAGTTAAATGTTCGCAAGTTTTGTATGATACGATTAATGAAAATGGCGGAATTGCCGTAATGTGCAAAACAGGTCACGGCTACATTAAATCAAAAATGAAAGAAGTCGGCGCTGTTCTTGCCGGAGAAATGAGTGGACATACTTTCTTTAAGGATAGATATTATGGGTTTGATGATGCAATTTATGCAGGTTGTAGAATTATTGAAATTATTGCAAATAAAAAACGTGAAAATCCTAATTTTAAAATTTCTGATATGCTAGAACCATTTAAATCAATATATTCTTCACCAGAAGTTAGATTGGCTTGCCCTAATAATTTAAAAAAAGAAACCTTAGCAGAATTTGAGAATTTAATTGATAAAAATCCATCCTTCTTTGGTTCAAAAATCAAAGATATTATTACAATTGATGGTATGCGCATTGTTTTTGAAAAAGGCTTTGCTCTAATTCGCCAAAGTAATACTGAACCGGTATTCACTTTAAGATTCGAAGCGGAAAGCCCTGAAATTGCTAAACAACACGAAGATATTATGGTAAATAAGTTACTCGAAATTATTCAACAAAAAGCAAGACAATAATTAAGTGCCAGAAATAAAAACAAAAAAAGAGCTTTCAGATATAACTGAAAACTCTTTTTTAAATGGTCGGGATGACACGATTCGAACGTGCGACCCCCTCGTCCCAAGCGAGGTGCGCTACCAAACTGCGCTACATCCCGATATTCAATTTTCAAATTTGTTGCTGTAGCGCACCTACGGTGCTTTCCTCTCCTCGAAAGATACTTAATCTTTCTCGTCGGCAGAGTCAAACTGCGCTACATCCCGATATTCAATTTTCAAATTTGTTGCTGTAGCGCACCTACGGTGCTTTCCTCTCCTCGAAAGATACTTAATCTTTCTCGTCGGCAGAGTCAAACTGCGCTACATCCCGATATTCAATTTTCAAACTTAAATATTCAATTTTCAACCGAGCACTCACATGACTGCAAGCAAGTTAATCATAATTTAAACATAAATTTAAATCAAGTATTTTTTTAATAATTTTAATTTCTCAACAAACATAAATTTGGTTCAAAAATTAAAATTATTAAATTTTGTAACAATTAATAAAAAATTAAGCAATTTTTTAGTTCGTTTATTTTTTATGATAACACTAGTGTAATATAAAATGTGAAAGGAAAAATATGAATACCATTTCTGCTTCAAATTCTTTAAATTATAATAATTTAGCTAAAAAAATAAAATCTACAAATAATTCTATTTCGTATTCAAATAATATTAAAAATGATAGTTTTGAATCAACACCAAAAGAAGTAAATTTTAAAGGTAAAGAAGCTGTTATATTTAACAAAGCTGGTGAATATGCCAAGGTAAGTATTCCAATCGCCATAGGAGCATCATTAGGAATTCCTTATTTCGTTAACAAAAAAGAACAAAATGTATCATTAAGACAAAAATTTATTGATAATAAAGATGCTATCTACCATTTAACAGGATGCCGTGATTATTCATTAAACTTTAATGATACCAAAGATTATTATACTATTGTTAAACCTTGGGGAGAGCCGATGATTAAAGGATTAGCAGAATATTTTACATTAAACAATATAGATTTAAATGATGATAAAACAAAAGAATTGTTGTCTATATTATGCCATATAAACAATGTTAATCCTAATAAAATGTCTGCTGATGATACAAAATTTTTTGCAAAGAAATTTCAAGAAAATCAAAATCTAGTTAAATTACTAGCTTTAAGAACTGATCCAGACAAAATAAAATTAAACAATTATGATTGTTATCAAGCTGTTGAACTATTAAAAATGTTAGAGAAAAATCCCGAGATTAAAGAGTTAAAAGAAAAATTTAAATTTTTAAAATTAGATGATTTTAAAGAAAATTTATCAATTTATGAAAATAATAAACAAAAAGGTGAAGCTTTATTTTCCAAAATAAACGATAAAAATTATGAAGAATTTATTTCTAAAAATAACCCATCTTCTAGGTTGAATAGGATATCATTAGAAAAATGGAAAATTCAAGAAGTCGTTGACAATAATTTAAAAAAGTAAATCATTAATAAATAAAAGTTGAATTAAAAGTCATCCCCTATTTGTTAAAAGAATAATTTATTTATTTTTTTGCACTATTCTTATTAAATTTAATAAAAATTTTGCATTTTCTTCGCTTACTCAATTTTTGAGTTATAATATATTGACAATGACAAAAATTTTAAACGCTGACCAAAATATTAAAAATAATCTTAATAAGTGCATTACAAACAAAAATCAACTTGTTACGAATGCAAGTGCTCTTGTATCAACTTTAGCAGAACTTAATATTAATACAGTTTTTGGATATCCTGGAGCGTCTGTTTTAAGTGTTTATGAAGAACTTTCAAAGGTTTCAAAAATTAAGCACATACTTGTTAGGCATGAGCAAGCTGCTGTCCACATGGCTGAAGGTTATGCAAAAATTAGCGATAAGCCTGCGGTTGTACTTGTTACTTCCGGTCCTGGGGTTACAAACACAATAACCGGTATTGCGAACGCTTATGCAGATTCAACTCCACTTATTGTTTTAGCCGGTGATATCGCTAGAAATAATTGTAAAGGTAAAATTTTTCAAAAAGTTGATATAATAAATCTTACCAAAACTTGTTGCAAGAAAAATTATTTATTAACCGCAAAAGACGATATAAAACAGATTCTAAAAGAAGCCTACAACATAGCAAATTCCGGCAAAAAAGGACCTGTAGTAATAACATTACCTAGAAACATTTTGGAATCAAAATATATTGAAAAAACCAAAAAGCGAAAAATTTTTAAACGTGAATTTGAAATTAGCAATTTTGAATATAGAAAAATTATAAACTTAATCAAAAAATCAAAATCACCATTAATACTGCTTGGTGGCGGAGCAATAAATTCTGTAGAAAATATTGATAAATTAGTAAATCTAACAAAAATTCCTGTAATATCAACTCTTATGGGAATAGGAACATTTCCTTCTACCAACCCATTATATCTTGGAATGATTGGAATAAATGGCTCATATCCTGCAAATACTGCAATTAACAGCGCGGATTTAGTGTTAGCTTTTGGTGTTAGTTTTTCTGATAGAACAACCTGCAAAAACAATAAATTTATGCCAAACGCAAAGATTGTTAACATTAACATAAAAAAATCTTCAAAAAAATTTGATACAGAAATTATATATGATTCTAACGAATTTATTCATAATTTATTAAAAAAAATAAATCCTAAAAATATCCCAAATTTAAATTCTTGGTATAAAAAAATTCAAACCTTAAAAGAAGAAAATAATACAAAAGATTCTGAAAAAAAATATCTTCAATCTTCAAAAGTTTTAGATATTATATCTCAAGTTACGCAAAACCTTAATCCTATTGTAGTTACAGATGTTGGACAGCATCAACTTCTTACAGCACAGTATTTTAATTTTAACCAACCCAAAAAATTTGTAACCTCGGGTGGGCTTGGCACAATGGGATTTGGCTTGCCTGCTGCAATTGGAGCGCACATCGCAAATCCAAAAAGTTTAGTTTTAAACATAACCGGTGACGGTTCTTTTCAAATGAATTTACAAGAACTTGCAACTTGTCGTGAGCATAACATTCCAATAAAAATTATTATTTTAAATAATGGTTATTTAGGTATGGTAAGGCAATTGCAAGAACATATTTACAATAACCGTTATCAAGTTGAAATGATTAATCCGGATTTCACAAAAATTGCTGAAGCTTATGATTTGTGCGCTTTTAGAGTGACTAAATCTGAAGAAATTATTCCCGCGCTACAAAAAGCAATTTCTATTGATAAAACTGTAATTATTGATATTGCGATTGATTCTTTTGAAGAAATTTAATATTAAATGGATGTTTTTATAAACCCTTAGGTCGCGGAGCAAGCCCACCAGAGGTGGGCTTGCTCCGCGACCCTCATCTCTTCAATTCATCTTCAACATTTTTACTACTTGAACAAAATCTTTTATACAATATAATCAGAGCATGACAATTATCCAAAAATCACAAAAAGCGCTAGAATACGATAAAATTTTACAAGAACTCGCAAAATTTGCAAAAACGGAACAATCAAGAATCAAATGCCTTGAATTAGTGCCGTTTGATGATTTTGAAACGATTAATGAACAGATTAAATATACAGCAGAAGCAAAAGCACTGTTGGATTTTGATAAAGATATTCCAATAGATAACATTGAGAATTTTAATAAATTAAAAAAGACTTGTGAATACTTTAATGAAGATGAATTGATTAATATTGCAAAATCCATGCGCACTTCAAGGATTGTAAGAAATTTTTTGAAAGAAAATCTTGAACCGGATTCTTGTTTTATACAACTTGCAGAAATTTTATATTCAAACAAAGAACTTGAGGATAGAATTTTAGATACTTTTGATGAATCAAAAAGAGTTCGACAAGATGTGAACCCGGAATTGCAGGGACTATATTCTTCTTTAAAAGATACTGAAATTCAGCTGAAGCAAAAAGTTCAAGAATTAATGAATAGTGCGGATTTCCAAACCCATTTACAAGAAAACATTTATACAATGCGCGATGACAGAATTGTTTTTCAAGTAAAAGCTTCGTCAAAAAGTAAAGTTCCCGGAATTGTGCATGATGTTTCAGCTTCAAGCAAAACTTTTTATATTGAACCAACACAGATTGTACCTATAAATAATAAAATTCGCGAACTCAAGTCAAAGATTTATGCCGAGATTATACGAATTTTAACAGTTTTAAGTAATGAAGTAAAAAAAGAAATCCTGCAACTTCAACAAATGGAAACGAATCTTGCAAATATTGATTTTCATTTTGCAAAAGCGCGTTATGCGGTGAAAACACAGGCTGTTCAGCCGGATTTGAATAAAAATAAGATTATTAAAATAGATTTAATGCGCCATCCATTGTTGATTGGTAGAGTTGAGAATATCGTTGAAAACGATTTTATGCTTGGTGAAGAATATAAATCAATTATCATAACCGGTTCAAACACCGGTGGCAAAACAGTTGCTCTAAAAACTGTTGGTGTTTTTATTTTAATGACAAAATCCGGCATGTTTTTACCATGCGCAGAAGCAAGTATTTATCCTTTTAAAAAAGTGCTTGCTGATATTGGGGACGAACAAGACATTTTACAAAGTTTGTCGACTTTTTCATCTCATATAAAAAACGTTATTGAAATTCTTAATATTGCAGATTCAGAATCGATAATTTTTATTGATGAATTGTGCGCCGGCACAGACCCTCAAGAGGGCGCAATTTTAGCAGAAGTTATTTTGAAGGAATTAGCAAGAAAACAAGCATTATCTGTTATTACAACGCATTACGGCGAGCTCAAAACCTTGGAATTTATTGATTCATATTTTAAAAATGCAAGCGTTGAATTTGATACAGAATCTTTGTCGCCGACTTACAAACTTATTATTGGTATTCCGGGTTTAAGCAACGCAATTTCGATATCTGCGAATTTAGGTTTAGCAGAGAATTTGGTTTGGGAAGCTAAAGAATTACTGATAACTCAACGTGATTCATCAAGCTTAGTAGTAGAAAGATTGCAAGATACTCAACAAAAACTTGATACAAATTTAAAAGAAGCTGAAGTGAAAAATGCCGAAGCGCAAGAGCTTAAAACACATTATGAAAAAGAAATCAGCCAACACAAAAAAGATAAGAAAAAAACTTTAAAAGATATAAAAAACAGGTTTGATACACAATTAGAAAATGCAAAAGATGAAATAAAAGATATTTTGACCGAATTAAGACAAGAAAAATCAAAAAAAATCGCGCGACGTTCGTATCAACGCTTAGCAAAGCTTGAACAAGGTTTCAGAAAAGATGTTAATGATTTAGAGGAGCGCGAACAATATATAGAACTTGATTGGGAAAATTTGCAGCTGCACGATAGAGTAATGCTAAAAGACTTGAATCAACAGGTTGAAATTTTATCTTTTCCTGATAAAAACGAGAATTTGTATATTCAAATGGGTATGATAAAAACTAAGATAAAAAAAGACCGCTTGGCTGTTTATGACCCGAATTTAGCAAAAAAAGTTGTGTTACCGAATTTTGGTAAAGAAACTTTTAAATTGAAAAAATATAATATCTCAAACACTTTGGATTTACGCGGAAAGCGCGTAGAAGAATCGCTTGATGAATTAGAAAAATATTTGGATGAAGCGAGCTTGGCGAATTTATCCCCAGTGTATATCATACACGGCCACGGCACTGGCGCGCTAAAAAGTGCTGTAAGAGCGTTTGTTGCTGATTCACCTTATGTTGCAAAATATAGAGTTGGCGAAGATGCAGAAGGTGGCGACGGAGTCTGCGTTATTGATATAAAATAATTTGGGTTTTACCAGATTAAAATTTGCTTAATATGGGTTGAATTGTGTGTAAAAAAGTGCTATAATCATGATATATCATGGCGATGTAATATAACAATGCAACAACAAATTAATAAATACGCGTAATTTGCGTAATTTAGGCGTTACCCCTATTGTATCGCTGTGAGGTATCTTAATTTCAAATAGGAAGACTTGAAAAGATGTCTATTTCATTTAGTGGATTGGCTTCTGGCTTAGATACAACTTCATGGATTAAATCGCTTACTGCATTGAAGCAAGCGAAAGTCACTTCGCTTGAAAAACAAAAGAGCGGTATTCAAGCTTTGCAATCAAGCTTGGGGTCAATAAAAACCTTCTTTTCAAATTTTAGAACTTCTCTAGAAAAAATTACGGATACAAAATTTAATATTGCATCAATGGATATTTTCTCGCAATGCATCGCCAATACAACAAATGCGAGAGTTTTGACCGCAGTGGCTTCTGCCAACGCCAAAGAGGGGAATTATGATATTGAGGTTAAAAAGCTTGCAACAAAGACTAAAGCAAGCAGTCGCGCAAGTTATACCAAAACAATAACAGAATCTTTAAACGCTTCTGAAAACACAAAACTTGCAGATTTGGGGATTACTTCCGGCAGTATTATGTTCACATTCATAGATGGAACAGATAGTGGTGAAATCACAGTTGATGAAAACATGACCTTAAAAAACTTTGCAGCCACCTTGCGCGAAAACGGTATCGACGCGTATTATAGCGAATGGTCAGGACTTTTTACAACTGATTTAAAGGATGTCGAGAACATCGGGCAAAAGAATCCAACTAATGTTTTGGAAAAACTCGGTATCACACTAGATGGCACGTCAGCTGGATATTATTCAAAAAAATCTTTGCAATTAGAACAAATTGTTAATCGTACAGCAGATACAGATACAACTTTAGCTGCGCTGAATGTTACTGACGGAACTATAAAAATCCAAAAATGCAATGATAACAGCACTTTTACTGTTGATATTGATGCTGACAACTTTACCTTGGGTAATTTTATTCAAAGCCTTAACGACAATGGGATTTATGCATCACTAAGTGACGATGGCGTTTTATCAATTTCTAATGCAAATATTATTGAGGCAGATACAACGACAAATTTAGCTTCAGCTTTAGGCTTAACTCGAACAGTTGCTTCAAATAGCGCTCAAACCGGCAAATTAACTTATAATGTAACAAATTCGACGACAGTGCAAGCAAAAGGCACTACATTGTTATCAGAATTAGGCGGTGACGCTAAATTTGTAGGTGAAAAATCTTTTTATGTAAGACATCAAAACGGAGATGAAAAATTAGTTACAATAAACGGTGATTTTGATATAGAGCATGTCGTTGCAGCTATAAAAGATATGAGCGGATTAGATGCATCTTTTGACAATGATACCGGTAAATTAACAATTTCCGGTGGCGAAATTATTGGACGCTCAACAGATACTGATTCTCCTTTATATATTAGTGATCAAGATTTCTTTGATATTAATTCAATCTTTGGATTATCACCAACTGGAAATACTGCTGTTTCAAGTAAAACTTTAATGCAGGTAGCGACTTCAACTCCGGTAACAGCATCTACAAAACTTGGAGATATTGGAATCTCTGGAACTCAAGATTTGATTATAGAAAATGCTAACGGAAGTCAAACAACTTTAACACTTAATAATGCTGAAAATATTACAATTTCAACTTTGCGAACCAAAATATCTCAAAAAGGTATTTCTTCAGTTTTAAATGCTGATGGGTCTTTAACTTTTACAAACACAACTAAAAAAATTGTTGGTGGATCGTTAGCAGAAGCTTTGGGAATTACGACTGAAACTTATACAGTTGAAGCAAGTAATCAGCTAAAATATAATGTTGTATCAACAGCAACAACCTCTTCACAATTACAACATCTTGGAATTAACGGAACAAATAATATAACAATAACTAAATCAGACGGAACAGAATTAAGCCAAGATTTTGCGCAGGGTGCAAATCTTCAATCTGTGCTTGATTTTCTAAACACTTCAGGTTCTGGCGTCACCGCAAGCTTTAATAATGGCGTAATTTCAATAACCTCAGACGGGTCAGTTGTAGATGGAGCTTTAGCTTCAGCTTTAGGAATTAATACGGAGTATCAAACCGTTACTGGTATGCGAGTTGCGCAAACATCAAATATTATAAAAAATAAATCAAGATTAGCAACTTCATCATCAACTTTAGGTAGTGCTTTTGGCAATGGTAACATGGAATTAAATGTAAGTCTTGATAATATATATGCAAGTGTGCTTAATGCTGTAAATATGACAAATGGAATAGATGGTAAAGCGTATAGCACAATTGATTTTTATAAATCACAATCTTATGCCAATACTGATGCAAGCGCATATATGTCAATATCGTTAAATGAACTTGATAATATAGATGATTTCTTCAAAAATATAAGCAAATCTTTAGAAAAGGATGGAATTTCTTATTCTGAAACAGAAGCCTTAATAGAATATACTTCTATATATGCTAATAATAAAGGGGTTAATCTTAAAGATTTAAAAATTAGTGATGTATATCAGATTGCTTCTAATTATTTTGGAGAAAAAATTAATCATACAGAACTTGAAGCATCATCATTAAGAACAACTGTTAACGCGCTAGATATTCTTAATGGTACGTCAGATCCAACAATAGCTAATTTGGCAACTGATTTAAACAAACAACTTGGCATTTCTTTTTCAATAGATGATTCTACAGGTAAAATTTCTATAGGAAGTGGTGCTAATATTATTACAAAACAAGGTGCAATAAATAAACAATTAGAATTATCAAAAACTGCTGATTGTAGTAATCCACAAATTTTAGATATACTTGAAACAGATACATTAACAAGTTTAGGAATCGGTGATAAACCGTATCTTACTACTAT
The DNA here is from genome assembly GCA_934754655.1 of uncultured Candidatus Melainabacteria bacterium. Classification (GTDB taxonomy): domain Bacteria; phylum Cyanobacteriota; class Vampirovibrionia; order Gastranaerophilales; family Gastranaerophilaceae; genus CAG-196. Next base: position 40,476 of record CAKVIC010000002.1, read on the forward strand.
AACTATAGATGAAAATGGTAATGCTATTAAAAAAACATATAAATTAGATTATTTTGACAAAACAATTTATGAGATGTTGCAAGAACAAGGCGCTAATGTTTCTATAAATAATGGTCATGTTATTTTGAATGGCGAAAGTATTATTGGGGGTTCTTTTGTAAAAGAAAAATACGGTTCTGAAGATTATTATAAATATAATGGTTATACAAATTTAAGTTATGATACCCAAAGCGTTGTACAATCTATAATTGCGTCAGAATATTCAACGTTAAGCTCTATAAGTGGTGTTACAACTTCAGACTCTACTATAACTTTTTCCAATGGTGAATCATTTACGACAAATATTGGCAGTAGTACTAATATTCAGACGTTATGCGATAAGAGTTACGGTTTGCTTACTTACGATAAAAATACCGGAAGATTAACGTTAAATCAAGACAAGTATCATTATGTAACGAGTGACAGTAGTGGGCTATTGGCTAGTCTTGGATTTGATATAAATCAAACATCAACAGATAAAGTTTTAGTAAATAAAAATCAAGCAACTTCATCTTCCGTATTAACCACATTGGTTAATGGTGATACAACGTTAAAAGAACTTTTGGGTGAAACTCCAAGCACTAAATTATCAGTAACTATTGATATGGCAATGACAAGTATATTTTATGCATTAGGAAAAACTTATAATAATTTTTTCATGGCAGGTGAGGTAGAATATTCCAACATGGAAGAATTCTTTTCTATGGGATATTACAAAAGATTCATTGAAAAATATGACATAGATGCGTTAATGTCTAGTAGACTCCCATCACGCCCAGAAATGTTTTGGAATACACTTTATTCAATACCGGAATTAAATGATGCAGGTCTTACTACTTCTGATTTACAAACTGTTGTAAACAAATTAAGTTCCGGCTTTACAATAAAAGACATATACGGAGCTTTAGTTACAACCATTGCAGACAAAGCGATTGATAAAAATATTGATGTATCAATATTAAAACCGACTATGGAGTTTGAAATTGATACTTCTTCAATGACTATTAATGATTTTTGCACATATATTAACGAAAATTTCGGTCTTGAAGCAAGCTTTGATTCTACAAATAAACGAATTAATTTTGAAAGAACATTCAACTCTGTAACAAGTAATAATGAAAGTTCTAATCTTAACAAACAATTAAATTTGGGGCAACCTACTAATTCGGGCAATATTTTATTTGGGTTTAATTTTGAATCTCGTATTACACCTAGTAGAAAACTTTCTGATTTAGTGAGTGCCGGCTTAGTCCCTAGTCAATCTTCATATACAATAAATGCTGTTAGATTTAATGAAAATGGCGAAGTTGTTGGCAAACGTGAATATACAATTTTATTAAATCCAAGTGATACTAATGCTACAATACAACGTCAAATGCAAGCTCAAGGATATAATACTAAAGATTATGTTGTTGGTGGTACTTTAATGGATGCGCTAGCAAGAGCTGCTGATACATACAACAACCCTCAAAGTACAAATGGTTATTACGTTGAAAGATTTTCAGAAGCATCATATTCTGATACTTTTAAATTATGTACAGTTTCTACAACTCATACACTCGGCGAACTGGGAGTTTCTGGCAATAGCAAGCTTTTTGTAGTTTCTGATGGTACTACTACATATATACCATATAGTCAGAATATGACTATTGGCGGTTTCATAAATCTGATTAATGCGGCATCTCCTGGTTTAGTAAGTTTTAATAATGGTATTTTAACCGTTAATGCATCTGCGAACCGCTATATAGCAAATGATAGCAACAACATAATGCAGGATATATTTAAGATTAATCCAACTACTTCAGAAGCTTCAAGTTCGCTTGTATCAACTGTGCCGACCATTGTTAGCAGAACTACTAAATTATCTGATTTACCAAATTATGAATATGGAACTTGGGAAATTACAAACAGCGAAACCGGCACAACAAGCACAATTAGATTTGGTTCTGATAAGACCGTAAACGAAATTATTGGAGATTTACAAGATGCTGGAATTGACGCTAAATTCTCAAATGGTATGTTCAATTTGAGTTACGCACCGTCAATTACAATCAACAAAAATGGTATTGACCCATTAAGTTTAACTAAAAATAGCACAAAATTTGTTGGGACTTCAAATCGATTAGTTACTAATACATATCAAAATGCAGATGTTTCTACTAAATTAGTGGATTTAAAAGATGAAAACGGCGCTAGTTTTGATTTTAGCGGTAAAATTATTACCTTGACGAAAAACGACGGAACTTCTGTTGTAAAAAACTTAAGTGGCGAACAAAATTTAAACGAAATATTGAATTGGTTCTCTCAAAATGGTATAAATGCTTATATAGATAGTGGTAGAATATTGTTTGAATCTAATGCACCATTTACATTAAGTGACAATTCTAGTAATCAAGTTTGTGACTTTTTGTTTGGAAATATTAGTAATTCAACAACCTATAATCAAGTTAATCCGCTTGAGTATGTTGAAGAAATAACTAATACAGTTGAAATGACAAACGATACCAAAATGTCAGATTTAGGAATTACAGCCGGCGAATTTTATATCTTCAATAATGGAGTCAGAAATGTTATAGATGTTTCTGAAGATATGACAATTGGCGAATTTAGAAATATTCTATCAAGCTTTTCAGGCGGTAATTTATATACTTCATTAAACAATGGTAATCTTGTTTTAAATGGTACGGGTAATTCTTACATTGCAAAATCAGAAAACGCCAATGCAACAAATCTTGTTGACAAATTATTCCCTGACGGTTTTTCTCAAAGTTATAATTACACATCTAATGCTTTAAACGAAGATGTTATAACATATTTAGCTCCAACCGGAAGCACGCTTATAAGTAATTATGATGAGCCTAATAGACCATCTGCCGGCATATTAAATTTAAAAATCGGAACCGGTGGAAGCGTTCAATATAAATCTATCGAAATTACCGCGGACGATACCTTTGATTCTTTGACCCAAAAATTCAAACAAATCGGACTTGATGCGCGTTTAGTTGATGGTGTTTACAGATTAAATACAGACGCTGATATAACTCAACGAGCATCTACTTCAAATTTATTCAGCAACTTGCAATGGGACAAAATCCCTTATTCAAGCAAAAAAGTAACAATCCAAACCACTAGAACAGAAACCGTTGAAGGTTCTGCAGCTGAATCTGTTGGCATGGATACAAAACTCAATGTTTTAGGTATAACAAACGGCAAATTTATAATTGATAATAGAGGAAATGCAATAACCGTAGATGTAAGCGCAGATGACACATTTAATGATTTAAATGAAAAGATTAAAACAGCATCGTCTGATAAATTATCTTTAACAATAGATAACGGAATCATTAAAATTGCGTCAAGCAATACAAATGATAGTTTAAATACTCGTATAACAGGCGCCTCTTCAAATATAATTTCAATTTGTGGATTTTCACCAGACTCAAACGGCGCGCTTGTAAGTTCACGATCTTTATACAAAGTGAATGGTGATTCTGTACTTACTAACGCCGGCATGTTCAGAAACGGTACGGTAACAACCGGAACATTTACAATCGGGGATGCTGAACTTACAGTATCAAATGATACAACTATCAATGATTTGATTAGAATGATTAACCAAAACGAAAATACTTTATGCACAGCATATTGGGATTCTACAAGCGGTCAATTAGTTTTATCATCTAGAGTTGCAGGCTCTTCAATGATTAATATTGAAAAAGGCTCAAGCAATATCACTGACATTCTTGGATTTACGATTAATAACACAATTGTAGACAATGCTCAAGAATTAGGTCAAAATGCTTTATTTACAATAAACGGCACAACAATGACGCATACTTCAAATACTATTACCAGTGATATTTCAAAAATTGACGGCGTTACAATCAATCTTAATGATGCATCAAATGGCGAAATTATTACACTTTCTATTGAAAGAGATAATGAATCAATTGCGAATACTTTGCAAGAAGTTGTTGATTCATACAATGATTTAATGAACAATTTAGACAAAGAACTTGCGCTTGATGGAAGTATGAAAGACCAAACAACTTTAAAAATGTTAAGAAATACTATAAGAAGTTATATGATGAATTCTGTTGGTTTTTCTAACGCATTCATGAACATGTCATCAATTGGTATCTCAACAGATTCTGCAAGCACCGGTAATATTTCTACGTCTGGCATAAGTACATTAAACTTTGATAAAACAAAATTTGCAAACGCAATCGCATCAGATCCAAATTCTGTTAAAAAATTGCTCGTCGGAGAAAATAACGGTATGGGAGTTTTAACAAAACTTGAACAAACTGTTGAAAATGCACTCCAAGCTCAATCAGGATTCTTCTCTGCAACTGAAAACTCTTATAACAAACAAATAGAAAGATTGAATTCTAAAATTGAGAAAACTCAACGTTCTGTTGATAGTTATTCTGCGAGATTGGAAAGAAAATTCCAAGCCATGGATTTATTGATTTCAAATATTCAAAAACAATATAGTTCGTTTCTTTCAGCATAAATAATGAGTTTAATCTTTTAAAAAATTTGTGAAAAAATTAAAGTTTTTTCTCTGTCTTTTCATAAAAAATTATAGACATTTTGCTTTAATTATAATAAAATGTTTTGACATAGGAATACGAATTTAGATTTTATTCCTAAATTATATAAGTATTAGAATCGCTGTTATTTATGAACATATTCAAAACATTTGAAACCTTTTTAAAAGAACCTTTAAGCATACTTAAAGAAAATTTCATACAAATTATAAGCTTGCAAACAGAAAATATTTTTGCAAACAAACCATCGGTCGATGTCACCGTACAAGACGGAAAAACGCAAGTGACAATAATTAATAACGAAAAAATGTACAATTTATTATCTTATGCAAGCAAACGTCAAAAAATGAAAGAACAAAATAATTCGGAAAATTTAAAATGTCTATAAAGCAACTACATTCAAATTTTATAATAAGTGCAGAAAAACTGTCACAATGTCCAACCACCAATTTACCGGAGTTTCCGCTTATTGGGCGTTCAAATGTCGGCAAATCATCTTTTATAAATGCGCTTGCAAATAATAAAAAATTGGCAAAGACTTCAAACACCCCCGGAAAAACTCGCTTAATAAACTTTTTTAATTTTTCAGATATATTTATGCTTGCAGACCTTCCAGGATATGGTTACGCCAAAGTCTCAAAAGAAGCGCAAGCCAATTGGCAAAAGCATTTGGAAGAATATTTATTAGGACGTGAACAAATAAAATGCTTGGTTCAATTTATTGATGCGCGCCACGAGATACAAAAAAACGATTATCAAATGCGAGAATGGATAATTTCACATAATTTGCCGGTAATGAGCGTTGTTACAAAAATTGATTATGTTTCAAAGGGAAATGTTTTAAAAATAGTATCTAATGTCAAAAAAGAGTTTGGTGGCGAAGTTTTACCATTTAGTTCAACAAATAGATTTTATTGTGAAAGCACACTTGAACATTTCATGAATTTGTGTAAATAATACATCTATAATATTGGAGTCTTGGGTGATAAAAGTTGCAGAAAAAAACGAACTAACACAAGTTTCTTTGACCGGAATAAGGTCAATAGTTTTACTTGGCTTGCTTATTATTGCACCACGCTCATTAGAAGAAATTCGTAAGATTTTTTTGCAATACAATATTATTGATGAATCAAGCTCTAATGATATTTTAAGGATTGATATTAATACCTTAAAATATATGGGATGTGAAATCTCACGCGCTTCTGCCAAAACAGATTTCAAATATGTTTTGGGAAATCATCCGTTTTCGTTAAATGTTACATTAGAAGAAATAAAATTAATAAAACGATTTTATAAAATTGTAAAAAAAACTGCTGATATACAAAAATTGTTAGTTTATGATGATTTTTTCAAAAAAATAGCAAAATTCATCAGTAACGAAAATAAAGAAGCTTTTCTCGGAATCTCTGTCTTAAAGCATTTTGATATTAAACTTATAAAATCTTTATTGCGTGATTGCGACGAAAAAGCACTTTTGACATTGGATTACGTAAGTCCAGATAATCAGTTTGTACTGACAAAAAAAATAGCCGCAAAAAGTTTAGAATTTAGAAATGACAAAATATATTTACACGGATTTGATATTGAAAAAAACAAATGGATAATTTTAAACTTAAAACGAATTCAATCTATTTGGGGCAAAAACAAAAATAACGGCGACTATATTGAAAATAAAATCTGTACAAGATTTATGCTAAAAAGCATTGACAATAATACTTTAGAAGATAACGAAAAAATTATTGACAAAATTGGCAATGATTATATTGTAGAAGGCGTTTATTTTAATAAATTTTTATGCGTTCAAAGAATGTTGTCTTTTGGCGCAAATTGCACGGTATTAGAACCTTTAGAGATAAAAGATAAGATTATTGAATTATTACAAGAAATGAGGAAAATTTATGAGCAGTAATACTTTAGCAAAGAAAAATTTATCCTCAATTCATGTTTTAAAAACCTTGCAGGCACTGCTTGAAGATGATTACTCAATGCCGGATTTGCTAAAAAGGCTTAATGGAGAAACGACAACTCCTGTGTTTAATAATAGTATTGTTAGCAAATACATTAACACTTGCAGATACTGCGGAATTGACATTCCAAAAATCAATAATAAATACCTTATTGCCAATATGCCGTTTGGGATAGATTTATCAAATGATGATTTAAGCGTTATTGAAGAGTTTAAAGATATTGCAAAAAATGTGATTTCTGAGCGACAAAATAAAATTTTTGACATTTTTTTGAGCAAATTAAATAGATTTTCAAACAAAAAAATTGCAAAAGTAGATAGAAAAATTACCAATATTATAAAAGAATTTTTCGACAAAGCTATTTTTGAAAAACGTAAAATAAAACTAATTTTCAAATCCAAAATCAGCTTAGACTGCATTCCGCTTGAAATAAAAGAGAAAGGCGGTAAAACAGAATTCCACGTAATTAGCGATGGGCGCGAAATTGCAATAAATATTGATAAACTTGCCGGAATCGAAATTCTTGAGAAAAAATATAACCAATATAATAGCAATAACGATAGCGTTATATTTGTATTGAAAGGCGCTTTAGCAAAAAGATACTCTTTAAGGGAAAATGAAACCTTACTTGGTAGTACTTCTGATACATTAACCATTTCAAACCAAGGTGATGATAAACTAGAACTTCTTTTGAGATTAATGCGTTATGATGTTTCTTGCGAGGTAAAATCTCCGGCTTATTTTAGAGAAGATATGAAAAAAATGTTGGAATTAACATTAAAAAATTATGAGGTTTAAAAAATGTTAATTGTTTTTGATATTGGTAATACTAATATTGTTGCAGGAGTTTTTGACGATAAAAAACTTGTTCATAAATTTAAGATAAACTCAGATATTAATTTAAAAATTGACGAGTTAATAAAAATTTTGCAAGAAAAAACCTCTGATTATAAATTTGATATGTGCATAATTTCTTCTGTTGTAAATGGGCTTGATAAAACTTTAAAAATGGCTTGCGAAAAACTTTTTGATACAAATATAATTTTATTAGATTCAAGTTTTAGTGAGTTTAAGTTCAACGTCGAGAATCCGCAAACTGTAGGAATTGATAGGTTAATTAACACTTACTGTATCTACAAAAAATACGGTAAAGCTGCAATTGTAGTTGATGCAGGAACAGCTATTACGATTGATGTTATATCTTCAAAAGGTGAGTTTTTAGGTGGTGTTATTATGAGCGGTATCAAAATGAAATTGAATTCTTTAAGCCAAAACACCTCTAAATTACCATTATTGGAGCTTTCGCTACCTTGCAAAGCTATTGGAAAAAATACAGAAGAAGCGATGATGTCAGGCGCTGTAATTGGTTCTTCTAAAGCAATTGAGGGTTTAATAAAAAAAATTAAAACTGAATTAAATACTCAAGAAATTTTAATTGTATTAACAGGTGGCGATTGTCTTTTGATTAAAGATTTTATTGATGAAAAAATTGATTTAATAGAACCGAATTTAACGCTTAAAGGCTTGAATACAATAGGTAAAGTACTTGAAACAAAATTTACATGTCAAATAATAAATTCATAATACAAAAATTTATCCTAAAAACCAATTTAATTTAATTTTTGTGTGTTTCAATATGTCAAAATGAGATTCTTGTCTAAAATTTTATACGCGTTTTTAATAATGATATATTTTTCATCAAACACACTTGGCGTCGAAAACTTGTATGTGTTAAATGATTTGGGGATAAACAATTTGTATTTTAAAGCAAAAAAAAATATTTCTTCACCTCAAATTGAGATAATAAAAGATGTTCGAGGAATTGTTTTAAGATTCAAATTGCAAAATAGCGCAAGAGAATGCGAATATTTATCACAAAATACAATAAAAAACCTTCAATATATATCGAGGTTTTTGGAAAAAATTCCAAATCCTGTTATAATAGAAGTACATACAAAATTGCAAAAATGTACGAATCCAAGATTAAAAAATTGGGAAATTTCAACAATAATTGCAAATTCCATAGAAGATACTATTTTGCAATCTTGTGGTAAAATAAAAAAAGATAGATTGTATTCGGTTGGTTATGGGGAATTTTTACCGGCAAAGAGTACACTAAATAATGTAGATACTTTTTTTGATAGAGTTGATATAATAATACTATGTAGCATAAACGGAGAGTAGTATGGCTGAAAATGATATGAATGATTCGCGCGGTATTGAGTTAAACAAGTTTTTGATAATAAGTTTGTTATCTACGCTAATTTTATGTATAGTTTTTGCAGGTATAAATTACTTTGTTATGGAAAATTTATTAACGCAAAAAATCAGTAAAATTAATGTTTCACAAGAAGAATTGGCAGATGAAGAAGATACCGAAGATGAAATTCAACATGGTATTGTTGTCGATTTAGGCGATTTTATTTTGAATTTGTGTGATGAAGCACAAAAGAAATATCTGAAAGTTAATGTAGCGATTGAAGTATCACAAAAAGATACAGATTTCCCTGATGACAGCACGCAAGCAAAAAGCGGTGGACATGGTGGTCATGGAGAAGCGCCGGTTGCGGCTGATCCTATGGAAAAAATCCAAAAAGAAATGAACCAATACAAACCTGCCATTCGAGATGCTGTAATTACAAATCTTTCAAGCAAAACTTCAGCAGAATTATCCTCTGCTGCCGGAAAAGAATTGGCAAAAGAACAAATTGTTAACGATATTAATGCAATTTTAGGTGGCGAAAGAGAAGTTCTTAGAGTAAGCTTTGGACAATTCATTATACAATAAGGTTTAAAAATGTCTGATACAAAAGAAAATGCAAAAAATTTTAATATGGAAATTGATTTTGATGAGTCTGAGCATAAAAGCTATAAACTCTATAATTTCAGACGTCCAGACAAGTTTTCTAAGGATAATTTGCGTGCGTTAAGAGATATTCATAGAGAATTTTCAAAAGCAATTTCTTTGATATTAAGCGGTTATTTGCGTATGCGAGTAGAAATCGAAATTGTATCAGTCGACCAATTAACTTATGAAGAATTTGTGCGCTCAATGCCAACGCCAATAAGCGTAGGAGTTTTTGAATTTGAGCCACTATCAGGTCAAATCCTTTTGGGAATGGGATTTGAAGTTTTGTCATGCATAATTAATCGTATGCTTGGTGGAAACGGCATAATTGATACCAAAAGCCGTGATTTAACAGATATTGAAAAGGCTTTAGCTAAAAAAGTTATAAATATTATTATAAAATCGTTAGAAGATTCTTGGAATACAATTATTCCGGTAACAGGTAAATTTATTAGTCTTGACGACAACTACCAATCAATACAGGTTGCCACAGCTGGTGAAATTGTCGCTTTATTGACTTTTGAAGTTCAAATATTTGGTAAACATTACGGTTTATTTAGTATCTGTTTTCCATATCCAGTTTTAGAGGTTGTTTTAGGTCATTTAAGCACACAACACATTTTCCAAACAAAAGGGTTGATTGCTTCAAATGATGAACGTTTGAAAATGATTTCAAAATTAAATACCTCAAATGTTGATTTAAGAGTTCAATTTGGAACTTGTGATATAACTTTTGACGATTTCTTGCAATTGACAGAGGGTGATATTATTAAACTTGATAACAAGGTTCAAGACGATTTAATTGTTAAAGTTAATGGTGAAAAGAAATTTTTTGCTAGACCCGGAACAATTAAAGATCAAATTTGCGTCAAAATAACTGATGTTTATGATGAAATGCACGAATTATTAAGAAATTATTTTTAGAGGAAATTTAGTATGTTTAACGATGATGAATTCAATGAAATTAATCCGGAGAACTTGGGCGGCGAACAAGTTTCTGATACAAATTCTGAAATTGATAATGCTTATAACAATGAGCATGAAACAAGTGATGCGGTAGCGCACGATTCAACGGTTACCGTTCAACCGGTACAATTTGCGTCGTTTGAAGATTTAGAACAAGTTCAAGGTCCGCAAAATCAAAATTTAAAAATTTTGTTGGATGTTAAATTGCAATTAACAGTTGAACTTGGTCGTACAGAATTACCAATTAAAAAAGTTTTAGAATTAACAAAAGGTTCAATTATAACTTTGAATAAAGCTGCCGGCGAGCCGGTTGAATTATACGCTAACGGCAAATTGATTGCGTATGGTGAAGTTGTTGTAATTGAAGATAATTTTGGTTTGAGAATAACTCATATTACAGACCCTGCCAAAAGACTAACTTCTTTAGGAACTCCGCCTAATCCGAATCAACAAGAACAAATTAAACAATAATTTTAATTTTTAAAAAGCTTTTATTTTTCTTTACAAATTTTAAGGTGGGTTACTTTAAATAGAACAAGTTTTTCCTTGCCAAGAATCGCGTCTTATGAATTCTCTATCAACTTTATTTAAAGTGTCAAGTTTTTTACCAATCCAGCGTGGTGCAACAAGCTCTGTTCGCAAACCATTTCCGGCAAGCCTATGAATCGTTGTCTTAGATGGTAAATATTCTAAAAAATCGCAGACTGTCGAAACATATTCTTCTTCAGTCATAAATTGGATTTCGCCGGCTCTGTACATTCGTGCTATTTCAGTATTTTCTAGCGCGACGAGCATGTGAATTTTAACTCCGTCTGGCTCTAATTTTGCAATTGTTTTTGCGGTTTGCATCATTTCATCATAAGTTTCAAATAAATTTAAGATTACATGCAAGCAAACATTAATCCCTTTTTCTTTTGTTTTTTCATACGCTTTTAAAAAACAAGCATAATCATGACCACGATTAATCTTAAGCAGCGTTTTATCATGAACAGATTGTAAACCGTACTCAATCCAAGTATAATAATCTTTTGAAATATCGGAAATCAGCATTAATTTATTTTCGTCAATACAATCAGGTCTTGTGCCGATTGAAATCCCAACAATATCAGGATGTTTAAGTGAAGAATAATAAATCTTTTCAAGCTCATTTACCGGTTTATAAGTATTTGAAAAAGCTTGAAAATAAGACATAAATTTTTGGGCCTTAAATCTTTTTGCAAGAGTTTCAGCCCCGATATTTACTTGCTCTTCAATAGACAATAAATTTGAATGAGCTTGAGAAAAGCTTCCACCATCATCACAAAATATACAACCTTTGTTAGAAATTGTTCCATCACGATTTGGGCAAGAAAAACCAGCGTCAAGAGTAATTTTATACACTTTTGCTCCAAATTTATTCTTTAAAAATTGGCTAAATTGATTGTATCTTTTATCAGTTCCATTGAATAACATAAGTTAAGTTTACTAAAAAATCGTATCTCACTCAAGTTTATGTTATTATTTAAATAGAAAAGAGGATAAAATTATGAGAATGTCAAAATTATTTGTACAAACGCTAAGAGAATTTCCATCAGATGCTGAAGTTATTTCACATAAATTATTAGTTAGAGCCGGATATATCAGAAAACTTACATCTGGGGTTTATAATTATTTACCATTGATGTGGAGAGTTTTAAAAAAAGTTGAAAATATTATTAGAGAAGAAATGGATAATGCCGGAGCACAAGAACTTTTAATGCCATTTGTTCAACCAAAAGAACTTTGGGAAGAATCTGGACGTTGGGAAGTTTATGGTCGTGAACTTATGCGCTTACACGATAGACATGACCGTGAAATGTGCTTAGGACCAACGCACGAAGAAATTATCACTTCAATCGCGCGTGACGGTTTAAAATCTTATAAACAACTACCGGTTAATTTATATCAAATTCAATCAAAATTCAGAGATGAAGTAAGACCTCGTTTTGGTTTACTAAGAGGTCGTGAATTTATTATGAAAGATGCATATTCTTTTGCAACCAACCAAAAAGAATTAGAAGATGAATATAAAAATATGGCTCAAGCATATACAAAAATCTTCAAACGTTGCGGCTTGAATACAAAAATGGTTCAATCAGATTCAGGAGCAATTGGCGGAAGCGTCAGCCATGAATTTATGGTAATTACTGATACTGATGCCGGTGAAAATGATGTATTTTATTGTGATTCTTGTGATTATTCTGCAAATTCAAATCATGCAGTTTCAAAATTAGCAGAAGCAAAAACAAGCGGTGATTTTGCAGAAGCCAAAATTGTTGATACCCCAAATACTCATTCTATAGAAGAATTATGCGAATTTTTAAAAATTCCGGCAACAATTATTGTAAAAACACTTGTTTATATAATTGATAAAAAACCTGTTTTAGCTTTGATTAGAGGTGATAAACAAGTAGAAGAAACAAAGTTAATGAATGCTTTTGGCGGTTCTGATATTAGAATTGCAACTGCTGGAGAAATTGACGAAATGATGTCTGTGAACGGATTTGACGCAGAAAGAGGTTTTATAGGTCCAAAAGGTTTATTAGAATATAACGGTTACAAAATAACAGTTATAGCTGATGAAACAGTAAAAGAATTGAAAAATTTTGTTATAGGTATAAACCAAAAAGATAAACACGGCGTAGGATATAATTGGAATACTGAAATTAAATTACCTCAAATAATCACAGATGTAAGACTTGTTGAAGCAAACGAACTTTGTCCACAATGTGGTAAACCTTTAAAAGTTACAAGAGGTATTGAAGTCGGTAACATTTTCCAATTAGGTACAAAATACTCAAAACCAATGAATGCAGTATACACAGATATCGACGGCAAAACAAAACCTTATATTATGGGATGCTATGGCATTGGTGTAACAAGAACAGCAGCGGCTGCGGTTGAAGCTCATTATGATGAACACGGTATAAAATGGCCACTTGCAATTGCTCCTTATCATGCAATTGTAATTCCTGTAAGCACTAAAGATGAACAACAAATGAGAGTTGCTGAAGATATCTACAAAACTTTGAAAAAACACGGTGCAGAAGTTATTATTGATGATAGGGACGAACGTGCTGGTGTTAAGTTTAAAGATGCAGATTTAATTGGTTTTCCTTATCAAATTGTTGTTGGAAAATCAATCACAGACGGAGTTGTAGAATTTAAGACAAGAGAAACTGATACAAAAGAAAGTATAACTCCGGAACAAGCAGCTGAAATGGTTATTACAGCTGTGCATGAATTGAAATAGATTCATGCCGGCTAATACTGGGAAATTGGTAAAATAGATAATGTCATTAACGTCAATTTTAAAACAAAAGATTCGAAAAACTTTGTTTACAACACCAAGTCATAGCGGGAAGTTTTTTTTGTCACATAAATTTTATCAATGGTACAAATCTGATATTTCAGAAATTAATGCGTTGAATCCACAAAAAGAATTAGAGCTTGCAGAAAAAAAAGCTAGCAAAATTTATGGCACAAAATATACAAAATTCCTGACAAACGGCTCTACAAGCGGTGTTATTGGTGCAATTTTAGCAAGTTCGCAAAACAAAAAAATTCTTATTTGGGAAAACGCACATCCTTGTCATAAAAATGGCGCAAAACTTGCAAATTGCGAAATTATAGAATATCCATTAACATTTTGCAAAGACTGGGGTGTGTATAATACAATTTCACCTAAAGAAGCTGAAAACTTAATTATTAAGCATAATCCAAGTACGCTAATTATAACTTCACCAACTTATGAAGGGTTTGTTGCGAATATTAAAACCATAAAGAATATTTGTGAAAAATACAACGTAACTTTGATTGTTGACGAAGCGCATGGCGCATTGTATCCTTTTTCAGAAAATTTACCTCAATCTGCGGTTAAAATTGCAGATTACACAATTCAATCTTTGCATAAAACTGCAGGGGGCTTGAATCCTACTGCTTTATTACATTCTAACCAAAACAATCCAACAGAAGCTCTCAAAATGATAACTACAACTTCGCCATCATATCCATTGCTTGCAACAATAGAGCGCAATATTAATTTTTTGAATTCTAAAAAAGGGCGAAACGAAATAGAAAAACTTATTCAAAATATTAAGACATTGGGATTTTCTCATTTAGATGACGTTACAAAAATTTTGATAAAAAAAGAAGGATTAACTGGCGAACAAATTTCTGAAATTTTATATAATAAATATAACATTGAAGATGAAAAAACAAATGATATTTCTTCACTTCTATTATGTGGATTAGGTACTGACTATAAAAAACTTCATAAATTAAAACAAGTTTTAACCAACTTGGGAATTTAAGTTTTCGCCTTTGTATGCAGTAACTGCCAATACGTCACATCTTTCGTTATAAGGATGACCGGCATGTCCTTTTACCCAAATGAAAGACACATCGTGCGGTTCTTTTGCGATGAGCAATCTTTGCCATAATTCTTGATTTTTAACTGGTTTTTTATCGGAAGTTTTCCAATTCTTTTTTATCCAACCATCAATCCAATTATTATTAAAAGCATCAGCAACATACTTGCTATCTGTTGTTACTGTTACTTTGCAAGGTTTTTTCAAGGCCTCTAAACCTTTAATAACTCCCAAAAGTTCCATTTGATTATTCGTTGTATGCTCATAACCTTCAGAAAGCTCTTTTTCATGCACTACGCCATCAGAACTTTTGTAAACCAAAATTGCGCCAAACCCACCAGCACCGGGGTTCCCACTACAAGCGCCATCAGTATATAAATTAACTTCCAACTTATCTGCCATTATTATGCTGCTAAAGTGCTGTCAATTTCAGAAATTAAATATTTAGCAACCCAAGCAAAATCTTTGTTGTTGTTAGCTGCTTTTTTTAAACAATTAACTGAAGCTTCACCGATACGGATTAAAGACATTGCAACCACACCACGTTTAATACCGTGAACAATTTGCAATTGATTAACCAACTCTTCTACAACAGAAGAACCTTGATTAACAAGCATATTTTCCAATTTATTCTTTGTTACATTGTCTGCGTTTTCTAATTTACCTAAAATTTCTTCAACTAATTGCATTATTTTCTCCTTCATAATAATTTATTGATTAAATATATTATATGCTAATTTTTTCAAAAATTAAGATTTCCTAATAAAATCTTTATATCTTGAGTTTGCGGAAAAATTGAAATTTTTCCTGCAAACTCTGAGGTACGGTTTCCAGGCAGGTTGTGTGCTATCCCGCTCACGACCTGCCTTTCACACACCTAAGGTCGGATTTGAAAAGCGGATTGTCGGCAGAGAGTGGCAGGATTGCAAAAGCAATCCGAAACTCATTTAACGCCGACAACCAAGCTATCTCAAAAAAATGGCGGGGTTGACGCGTCAAGGTTTGAACTTTTTGAAAGGTATTATGAACATATCAACTCTAATTGCACCCGAAAGATATGTAGTATTATATCATCATTGCCCCTAATAACACAAATTTAAACATTGACTTAATTGTGTTTATTTAAAGTGACAAGCTTTTTTATCTGAGTACCAAATGCCATTGTATTCTTTACAAGTTTGTTCATTTACAATTATTTTATTCCCTTCAATATTTAAAGGTAATCCTTCTTTGCAATAGGCAGAATCAAGACAAGCATCTTGTGGATCATATAAAATAATTGAAATCACTATTACAATTAACACCATTAGAACCACTGCTAAAAAAATGTTTTTAAATATTTTTAGTAAGTAAATCATATATAGTAATATACATTATTAATATCTTTCTGGCAATCCGTTTGGTCTGTATTTATTAACAAGAACTCTACTATCTTCTTTTGGGTGTTCTTTACCTTGTTTCCGACCATATCTATTAGCTTCTTGATCTTCATTACAGTCTTCTATACTTTGACCAAATATTTTTCAATTACTTCTGTAGAATACATGTTACAAATAGTTTCAACTAAGGTTATAAATTTGTCATCAATTTCACCATCAATACTTATTTTTTGTGGTTTAAAAATGTGTTTTCTTTCTTTACAAAAAATATCTAAACCACATTTTAGAGCTTTAATAGTGATAGTTTCTCCAAATGTGTTACAATAAATTTCCAACATTGATGATAAGTCTGATGAAGAAAGCGGGCTATAATCTACCCTGCTATTTACTTGGTATTCTGGAATTAACTCGGATGCTTTTTGTAGTATTTTATAATTATCAATTTTAGCTTCTTCGGATAAATCGTAGCTTCTTGATAACAAAAAATTGTTATTAAGATTTTCAATATCTTCCAAATCTTGGTTTATTTTATTAATAAACTGATGCGAAATTTTAGGAAGTTCTTTATCATAAAAATACTCCTCTTTAATATACTGTTTTAAACCTTTGATTTGTTGAGCAATGTGATTATAATAATTTTTATCATTAATATTGTATAAATTATTTAATAATGATAAAAACTCTGACCGACATTTTTTAGTATTAATCATAATTTTTTCCTTATTAATTTTATGTACGACGAATAATATCGTTTTATTAAAAATGCAACAATATATTTTATATTGAATTGCCAATATATTGAGATGTGAAGATAAACTATAAATTTATATGTTTATTCATTTTACAATTTTGTGAACAAAACCATTATGCTTCTAATTATATAGATTTTCTAATTTTCAAACAATTTTGTAACAATATTTTTACATCTTAACCCAAGATGCAAGAATACTCTAGATTATAAGGTTATTAATAAGGCGCAATGCAAGTATAGAAATAGTTTTGCATTGATTTCACAATAAAAAAGCTCCCGAAGGTGCTAATTTTAAAAATGGCGGGAATAAGTTGCTACACAATTCCCGCTCCCGCCTGTCATTTTTTTGGGATTTTTTTGCATCCTCTACTTGAAATAAATGTAAATTTTTTGTAATATATTACATATAAATATGCAAGAAGAGGAATTATATATATGTTCGAACGTTTTACTGAAAAAGCAATAAAAGTTATTATGCTTGCTCAAGAAGAAGCTCGTCGTTTAGGTCATAATTTTGTTGGCACTGAACAAGTATTACTGGGCTTAATTGGCGAGGGTACCGGTATTGCTGCAAAAACACTTAAATCTATGGGGGTTAACCTAAAGGATGCAAGAGTTGAAGTAGAAAAAATTATTGGCAGAGGTTCAGGGTTTGTTGCTGTAGAAATCCCATTTACACCACGTGCAAAAAGAGTTCTAGAACTTTC
Source organism: uncultured Candidatus Melainabacteria bacterium (assembly GCA_934754655.1). Lineage (GTDB taxonomy): Bacteria > Cyanobacteriota > Vampirovibrionia > Gastranaerophilales > Gastranaerophilaceae > CAG-196. The sequence continues at coordinate 58,074 of CAKVIC010000002.1, forward strand.
TTGGGATGAAGCTAGACAATTAGGACATAATTATATTGGCACTGAGCATTTGCTTTTAGGTTTAATAAGAGAAGGCGAAGGTGTTGCTGCACGAGTTTTAGAAAATCTTGGGGTTGATTTGAATAAAATAAGAAGTAATGTTGTAAAAATGCTTGGCGATTCAAAACCTCAAGGTACAGCAAGCGTAGGCGTCGGTGGAAGTTCAAGTTCTTCATCTTCTGCAAACAAAGTTAAAACTCCAAGCTTAGATGAATACGGTACAGATTTAACACTTGCTGCTGCAGAATTAAGACTTGACCCTGTTGTCGGTCGTGAGAAAGAGATAGAACGAGTTATCCAAATATTAGCAAGAAGAACAAAAAATAATCCGGTATTATTGGGAGAACCTGGCGTTGGTAAAACAGCTGTTGCAGAAGGGCTTGCAATAAGAATCGTTAATAATGAAGTTCCAGATATTCTTGAAGATAAAAAAATTATTCAACTTGATATGGGACTATTGATTGCCGGTACAAAATATAGAGGGGAATTTGAAGAACGTCTTAAAAAGATTATGGACGAAATAAGACAAGCAGGTAATATAATTCTTGTAATAGACGAAATGCATACCTTAATAGGTGCCGGCGCGGCCGAAGGTGCTATTGATGCTGCAAACATTTTAAAACCGGCATTATCAAGAGGCGAAATTCAAGTAATTGGTGCTACAACTTCTGACGAATACAGAAAATATATTGAAAAAGATTCTGCTTTAGAAAGAAGATTTCAACCAGTAATAATTGAAGAGCCATCAATTGACGAAACTATTGAAATTATTAAAGGTTTAAAACCAAAATATGAAGAACACCACAGCTTGATTATATCTGATGATGCAATTGTTGCAGCTACAAAATTATCAAGCAAATATATTAATGACAGATTTTTGCCGGACAAAGCGATTGACGTAATTGATGAAGCAAGTTCAAAAGTTCGTTTAAAATTTTGCACACTTTCTCCAGAAGGTAAAGAATTAGAAAAAGAATTAAAAAATATTATAAGAGAAAAAGAGGACGCCATTCGAAATCAAGAATTTGAAAGAGCATCAGCTCTAAGAGATGATGAAGCGAATATGAAAGATAAAATACGCGAAGTTTCTGAAGAATGGCGTCGCAAAAATGATGCAAACAGACCAACTGTGACAGAAGAAGATGTTGCAGAAGTAATCGCGACAATGACCGGAGTTCCAGTAACAAAACTTACAGAAGGTGAGTCTGAAAGGTTATTAAAACTTGAAGAGACCCTTCATGCAAGAGTCATAGGACAAAGTGACGCTGTAACGGCTATTTCAAAAGCAATACGCCGTGCTAGAGTTGGATTAAAATCACCAAACAGACCGATTGGTAGTTTTATTTTCTCAGGTCCAACCGGTGTTGGTAAAACAGAATTAGCAAAAGCCTTAGCTGAAGCTATTTTTGGAAGTGAAGATAATATGATAAGAGTTGATATGTCAGAATTTATGGAAAAACATTCAACAGCAAAACTTATTGGATCACCTCCAGGATACGTGGGTTATGATGATGGCGGACATTTATCTGAACTTGTCAGAAAAAAACCTTATTCAGTTATTCTTTTTGATGAAATTGAAAAAGCTCATCCGGACGTATTCAATATAATGTTACAAATATTGGATGATGGACGTTTGACGGATGCAAAAGGGCGCCATATTAATTTCAAAAATACTGTAATTATCATGACTTCAAATGTTGGTGCAAGCATGATATCAACTCAAGGCAAATTAGGTTTCTCAACTGCTGAAAACGCTAAACAAGATAAATATGAAAAATTAAAAGAAACAGTTCACGAAGAATTGAAAAAAGCGTTCAGACCTGAATTTTTAAACCGTATTGATGATATTATTGTATTCTCTCATTTGAGTAAAGAAGAAATTCGTCAAATCGTTGATTTAATGATGAAAGATTTGTTCAAACGACTTTCAGAACGTGACTTGTCTATTGAAGTTACTGATGAAGTTAAAGATTTCTTAGCTAAAGACGGTTATAGTGAAGCTTACGGTGCAAGACCGTTACGTAGATTGATTCAACGCAAAATCGAAGATCAATTAGCAGAAGAAATTTTAACAAATGCTTATCAAGCAGGTGATACAATTTTGTTAAAATTGGTTGATGGCAAACTTGTGTTTGAAAAAAAAGAAAAAAAAGCTGAAGAAGCTTTGAATTAATTATAAAATAAAAAAGAGTAGTTAAAGTTATAAAACGAATATTTAACATTTTATTTTAACTTTTAATTACTCTTTTTTTTATTTATCACAGAAAGGCAAAAGTATGATTATACTTGAAAAACCGTACATATCAGAATTTTTAATTGATACAATTGTAAACAATGATTGGCAAGTTTTAGAAAATAACGTAATTAAAAATTGCGGAATGGAAGAAGAAGCGCTTAATTTGATTTCGCCAGAAGATGCAAAATTAAAATTTGAAAAAGAAGAATATCCTCTGATTTATTCAAATTCAGAAAATTCAATAAATTGGATAATTGAAAATTTACCAGAATCTAAATTAACAGGTTATATCAAACTTTTTAAGGATAAAGTTGAATTTCGAAAAATGCTTGCAGAAATTTATCCTGATTATTATTTTCAAGAAGTTGATTTTATGGCTTTAAAATCAATTCCATTGGAATCTTTGCATTTCCCTTTTGTAGTAAAACCGGCTGTTGGTTTTTTGAGTTTGGGAGTTCATACAGTTAATGACGATGAAGAATGGAAAGTTGTTTTAGCAAGGCTTGAAGAAGAGATGACAGAAGCGCAAAAATTTTATCCGCCTGAAGTTGTTTGTGCTTCTAAGTTTATTCTAGAAGAATTTATTGACGGAGAGGAATACGCGATTGATGCTTATTATGATAAAAACGGTATTCCTGTCATTTTGAACATTTTTCAACATCCGTTTTTAAACGCAAAAGATGTAAGAGATAGAATTTACATAATGTCTACCGGCATAATGATTAAATATATGTCAAAATTTGCAATGTTATTGAAAGATATAGGAGATAGAAACGATATCCGAAATTTTCCAATACATATTGAAGTTCGTGTAACAAAAGACGAAAAAATTATCCCGATAGAAGTAAATCCAATGCGTTTTGCAGGTTGGTGTACGACTGATGTTTCAAAATACGCTTGGGGAATTAATGTATATGAATGTTTCATGAATCAAACTAAACCCGATTGGAATGAGATTTTAAGTAAATCCGGCAGAGGGGTTTATTATTTTTCAATGGCAGAAGTTTCTCCAAATATTGAACATGAGAAAATTAAATCTTTTGACTATGATAGATATTTGAAAAAATTCTCAAACATTTTAGAATTAAGAAGAATTAATCCAAAGAATAATCCTTTGTTTGCAGTTATTTTTGGTCAAACTTATGATAAAGAAGAAGTGAAAAATATTTTAAAATTAAATACTCAAGATTATACAAATTTAATTATGAGTAATTAATCTTTATATTTTTTGTCATGAAACACTCGTTTCAGCATCTCACCGGCGCTGAACCTTGCACTAAACAAATGATTCACTTGAATATTCCTTTGTTCACTTGTCAGATCCTGAAATAAATTCAGGATGACAGGAAAATAACCACGGATTTGCGGTAAAACGATTTGTCATGCTGAACTCGTTTCAGCATCTCACCGGCGTAGAACTTTGCACTAAACAAACGAGCGTTTTAAATCATTTTATGCTATAATTTTTGTGTTAAAAAAACAAACAAGGGGTGTATTAATGAAAATTGGATTTAATCCTGCAATAAAGAATCAAAACATGTATAACACAAAACGTAACGCCAGCGTGCAAACTAGCATTTCTAACAATCAATTAGCGTTCAAAAAAGTTAATCAAGAGTTTTATAAAAAAGCACAAAAATCATACAAAAAATGGGAAGATGTAACATCTGAATGGTATGAAGATTTTTCAGATGAGGTATTATTATGGAAAACAATATCAAAGCAAGATGCTATAGATACAATGAATGCTATTCGAAAATTTGTAGATAATGAAAGCCTAGATGCATTCATTGAGGATTTAAATTATTATAAAAAAATACGTTTATAGATTTTTAACTAAACAACATATTATTTAATTTAGTATTTGCTAGATTTCCAATACCAGTGCCTAACATAGAACCTGTAACTCCAAACATTTTTGAACCAAGCGCACCACAATAACCTGATAATGTAATTGAGCCTAAAAGATTTGTTGCAGATTTTGCGGTTGTTTTAAAAATGTTTTCGCCATTTACAACATCTGATAAAACATCTATGCCTTCAACTGCGCCAAGCGCTAAAACACCTAATTTGCAATTGCTTTAGCGGATTTACGGACGGAATGAATGAAATGAATTCCGGATCGCGAACAGATTGAGCCTACTGTGGTGGAGCCACAAAGACGAAACTCCCGCCCCGCCGATGGCAGGTACGGGCGCGCGGAGCAAATTCAAGACAGCGGATTTTCGGTAGGGCTTTAGCCCGTGAGGTGTCGGTCGGACGTTACTCCGCCGACACCCCGAATAATTCAAGAGGGCGGATTTGCGGACGTGTTTTATTTGTTAAAATTATTTGTTATTTGTCATGCTGAACTCGTTTCAGCATCTCACCGGCGTAGAACTTTGCACTAAACAAACGAGCGTTTTAAATCATTTTATGCTATAATTTTTGTGTTAAAAAAACAAACAAGGGGTGTATTAATGAAAATTGGATTTAATCCTGCAATAAAGAATCAAAACATGTATAACACAAAACGTAACGCCAGCGTGCAAACTAGCATTTCTAACAATCAATTAGCGTTCAAAAAAGTTAATCAAGAGTTTTATAACAAAGCACAAAAATCATATAATTGGTTTAAAGATGTTACTTCTGAATGGTATGAATGGTTAACAGATGCTGTTGTATGGAATGAAATTCCAAAACAAGATGCATTAGACACCATGGATGCTGTGCGTAAATGGGTTCGCAAAGGAAGTCTTGAAGCTTTTGAAAGTATGTATAAATATATTCAAAATTATTAATCAAATAACATATTATTAAGTTTGTTATTAGCTAGATTTCCAATACCTGTTCCTAACATAGAACCTGTAATACCAAACATTTTAGAACCAATTGCTCCACAATAACCTGATAATGTAATTGAGCCTAGTAAATTAGTCGCTGATTTTGCTGTTGTTTTGAAAAAGTTTTCACCATTTGCAATATCTGATAAAATATCAATGCCTTCAATTGTGCCAAGAGCTAAAATACCCAATTTAGGAGTTCTTGTCAATGCTCTTGCTGTTAAAGTGCCAAACTTATTACCTTCAAAAACTTTAGCTCTAACATAAGATGGTTTATCAGGACTATGAGTAATGTTTTTTATGCTTGTTTTAATTTGTGTTTGTTTAAGATTAAATATCTTAGTAATCCAAGCACCAAATTGTGTTTGTAATAATGTTGTATCTTGTTTTAGCAACCATATTGCCAATTTTGGAAATGGGCTGGTGTTTGGATTAACAAAATTATTCAACAAAGTTCCACGGAAAAATGAAAATGGATGTTGTGCAATTTTGTAATCATAAGGCGGTACAAATTTTTCGCCTTTGATTAATGAAGAAATTTGTTTGCAAGCGCCTTGCAAGTCACGGATATCTTCCGGTGCGTTTAATAGCGCAAGTGTTGCAATTGCAGGAGTTGAAACTGAATTTGAATTTTGAAGTTGTTCAGCTTTTTGAACTTGTGGAACGATATCAAAAATTGAACTGGTTTCATCTTTTTTATCAACGCTTTTGCGCGCTTTTTCGTAATCTTGTTGGATTTGATAAAAATTGTTTGGATTGTTGTTTAATAAAATCTTACTGATCATACAGCCTTTTCCTATTTTAAAGCATAGCTCCTACACTATATATTTATAAAGTTTTTTTCGAAACAAAAATTTCACAATGAAAAAAAATCGTTACAATTGCTTAACATTTGATGATAAAAGTATCATTCTTGTAGCTTAATGCAAATTATTATTGAAAATTTGTGGCTGTGTGCAAGTTTTTGTTTGTAAAAAAATCAACATTGAATTTAAAATTCTTTTGATACAATGAGAAAAAAATCAAGCAGATGACTTGTGACAAATTGCAAGTGACTCAAGACAATTTTATGTACACTCAACAAGTTCGCTAATATTAATGCATCTTCTAAAAAATAGGCACTTAACTTACTAATAAAAATTTTATTTTTTACACAAACTCGTTTATAAAATATTTTTTAAAAATTTTGCATAAACAAACTTTTGAAATTTTCCAATATAAGTTGTAATAAGAAGTACTAATATGAAATATAAATATGTCATTTGTACAGGGTTATATATCGTATAAATTTTATCATTACTAAAATCAATTTGCATATTATTATAATGACATAACAAAATCGTAATTAAGTACATTACAAAAGTGTGATTTGCCATAATATGATAAGTATTGCAACCAATATCTTTTAATAATTTTATATCTTTAAAATAATTATACGTAATTTCAATAAAAAATAATGAAAACCAAATTCCAGTTAATGCTGTTAAAATTGGCACAATTAATTGATTATCAAAACGCCCCCAAACGAGTACATAGCTTAAGCCTATTCCATGTTCTGGATTAAAATCTCTATTGAATAACCATAAAATAGACTGAAAAATTAAAATAAATCCTAAATATTTAGGTTGAAATATATTGATATTATTCTTGATATATTTTACATAAAAATATCCAATATAAACAAAAAATAATGAAAACATTAATTTCATTATTATTAAACTTATTGTTGAATTTCCAACAAACTTAAATAATGGAATAGCTCCGAATCCGAAAATAGAAAATAAACTTAATTTAAACCATCTATCAGAAGTTTTATTTAAAAGCTTCATTAATAAAACAAAAACACAAAGTGTTAAAAATAATTGTGGAACAAACCAAAGAGGTGCGCATAGCAAAAGTTGATGTCCATTAACAAATGGAGTTATAAAAAAACTTTTTAAAGAAATCTTATCTCCCAAAAACACACCATTATATTTATACAAAATATATGTTATTACAAGATAAACAAGCTCATAGCAAAAATACGGTATCAATAAAGATTTTATTCTTTTTTTAAAATAAGTCTTTATATCATTTATGTATTTATCATTAAATAACATCCCCGATATAAAGAAAAATAAAGCTAGTTGAAATGAATATGGCGGAAACATTCCAAATAAAGAAAATTCTAAATGCCCAGATACAACAAGAATTATTGCCAGTGCTTTAAGTAAATTTATTTTCTCGGAAAAAATTTTATCCATTAATAACCACCATTTTTTTAATTAGGAGTTACATCCAACCACAAAGTTTGATATGGAGATAATCTCAAATGCATTGTTTTATTCTTTAAAGAAATATTTACTTTTATATTATCACCGTTTATCAAATTTTTTAATTTATTTATCTTGCCATTATTCTTTAAAATAATATCTATCGGCAAAGTTATATCTGCATATAATTTCTCTTTTGATAAATTATTTATTACAAGAATTTGCTTATTTTTATTTTTTCTTAAATATGCGAAATTACTTTTCGACTTTGTCTGTAATAATTCAAAGTCACCATCAACCATAACAGGCAAAGATTTTCTTACTTGAATCAAATTATGAACTTTGCAGTAAACTTGCGAATTAAATTTATAAAACCCTTGTGATGAACCATAAAATAATTTTGCCGAAACCTTTCCTCTATTAATATCTCTAGAGTCAAAAACTGATAGCAAATTTGCTATTTTGTTTTTAGAACGAATTAATGCCGATTCTTTTGCATTTTCAAAATTATTTGTTACGCCTATTTCATCACCATAATAAATAATTGGAATTCCTGGAAGAGAAAATAATATAGAATAAGCAACCTCAATTCTATTAGGGTTTTTATCTAAAAAGTTTGCAAGCCTACCACTTACACCAAACCCTTTTCTAAATTCAAGACCTTTATTTATTAAATCATCATATACGATTTTCCTTACTTCTGGGCTTACCATTTCCAAGGTCAATTCATCATGCACTCTCAAAAACATTCCCCAAGCCGTACTTTTAGGTGTTTGTGGTGTGTTTTTGTATGCATCAATAAAATATTTTTTATCTTCTGTAATTAATGTTGCCCATATTGCAGGCATGTACGGAAAATGATAAGCTATTTGAGCTTCGTTTGTTCTTTTTATTTTTTTTATTTCATTATTAACTTGTATATCAACTTCTCTTTCTTTTCCAAAATAAGGTAATATATCTTTTGGAAGCTGACAGGCTTCAACTTGAATAACACTAGAAGATGCTGTTAACAAAATATAATCGCTCAATATCTTAATTACAGAATGTGTTTTAGGCAAATTTTCCGCGTTAGTTCCTTTTTCTTTTATTAAATAAGGAATCGCATCCATTCTAAAAATATCAATTCCACAATTTGTCCAATTTGTTATTGTATCTAAAGCATAATATAGAACTTCTGGATTTTCCCAATTTATATCTAGTTGAAATGGATAAAAAGTATGATACAAATAATAAATTTTCCCATTAACCTCAACTTTTCTATAATTATTTTCTATATTTTCAGGAAAAATTAATCTGCGTTTTGAGATACGACCATCATCTTCTGTATATTCGACAATTGTACCAAGCTTTTCGTCTTGATATTTTTTGTATTTAGGCTCTTTATCAGTATAAACAAAATATTGTAAAGCACTTTCATCGCCTTGCTCTAATCTTTTAAACCATTCATGTTCTGAAGATAAATGATTTAATACTAAATCTGCTTTTATTTTAAAACCATAAGACTTTGCCTGTTTGGCAAATGACGTAAATTCTTTCATTCCGCCTAAATCTTGTCTTACAGTTTGGGGATTCTTAACATCAAAACCGGCATCTTTCATCGGACTATCCGCAAATGGTAGCATATAAAGAGTAGTAACTCCCAGTTCTTTTAAATAATCTAACATTTGTGTAGTGTCTTTAAATGTATTTGATTTACCTTGTTGTACAATACCAAATTGGTCTACATAAAACATATAAATAATTTCATCTTTATACCAATCTGACTTTCTGCTTAAATCTTGGTTCTTTAAATATTCTGGTCTTGAATTAATAGAAGCTATCACTTTATTAATAACTGTTTGATAAATTTCATCAGCTTTTTCTTTACCATAAACATCCCTTATTGCATCTTTAAGCTCTTTAGAAATTTTACTATCTATTTTATACTCAATATTTGAATCAAGTATATTCACCATAACTTGGTTATTATCATCAATAGCATTAACCTCAGCATAACAAAAAGAGTTAAGCAACAAAGTCAATAAAAATATTTTTAATAAAAAATTTTTCATTCGCAAATTGTATTATAAAAGTATTAGTAATACAAGCCAGTCCTTTTTAAACCACCACAATAAAAAAACATATTTTAATATATTATTAAAAACTCTGATTAAGCTTTCTAAACCAACTTCATAACTTCAGCATTCACTTATAAAACATTTTGCATTATAATAAGACAATAAAGAGCAGAAATTGGAATAAAACGAATGGAATGTCCTAAATGTCATAGCCAAATTGACGATAATCAAACAGTTTGTCCTGTTTGTAAAAAAGTTTTGTTGCTTGAATGTCCAAATTGCCATGCTCTTGGAACAACTCCAATTTGTGAAGAATGTGGCTACACAATTCTTACCAAATGCTCTAAATGCTCAAAAATAATTCCAACCGATTCCAAAACTTGTCCAAAATGTGGATTTACAACTTCGATATCACTTGCAAATAATGAATGTGAAATAGATGATTTCGCGTCCTTAATTGTTGAATTTGGAGCGCTTAAAACTATAAAAAAGAATCTTAAATCCGCAGAATTATATCAAAAATTTTTTTACAAATTAAAAAATCTTTTTTTGACCCAAACAAAAGGCATTGATTGCAAAATAATAAAGTATAATAATTCATACGCAATAAATCTTAACAAGGAACTTTCTTTTGGCACCTCTTGCGATAAGGCAATTCGACTTGCATTAAAAATTATTAATTCTTTTGCAGAATTAAATAAAAATTTGTCAGAAGAATTTGCCTGTAACCTCAAGCTTTCAATCACTATCATTAAAAAAAGTTCTGAAAAATTGCAAGAATATACTGTTTATAATAACAACTGTAAAATGCTTGATACAGGGAAAAAAGCTAAATATTTAAAAGGATTAACTTTAATTTTAGATCAATATGTGCATGATGAAATTTACAAAAACTATAAAACCGACTCGCTTTATACTGTTGAAAATAATGGTAAAACTTGCGTTTTTTATGAGGTTCTTCTTGATTCTTATATTTTGCCTCCTAAAAATGAGAAGTACGATACTCCTGTTGAAACGCAATTTAACAATATAAAAAAACAAAACAACAAGGAAGAAAAAGATAAACTTTATTCTTTCAAGATTTTTGATATAAATGCAAAATGTAAATTCGAAAATGTTACTATTAAAGAACTTTTTGAAAAGTTTGACAATTTTGATTTAAAAAATAATGGTCAAATTTTTTCAATAAATTCTGAAAAAGAATTTCCGATAAATACCTCAAAATTCATAAACATTTTTAAAAAACACGAATTAAAGGTGTTGCATCTAACATGTTCGGAAAGGCTTAATTACGCTCCTTGGGGAATTTTAGAATCATTATTTTGGGAGAATTTAAATTATTCTTTATTGACAAATCCTAAAGAAATTGAAAATCTAAATCCGGAATATATAAGGCTTTATAAACCGTTATTCGAGCTAAAATTTATGGAAATTCAAAACTCAATTTCGTATGAAGATTCAAGATTCTTGTTTATTGATTTGTTCTGCAAATTTTTATCAAGTTTAAAAAATACTGTTATAATACTTGATAATATTGAATTTCTTGATGACACTACTTTACAAGTTTTAGAACTTTATTTTTCAAAATATAAAAATTTTAAACAGAATTTTGTATTTATTGCGCAAAACAACACAGAATCTTTGCATACAAAAATTAAATCATTACTAAGAACTTCAAAATATACAGAATTTAAATTAAAAGATTCTCCAATTGATACATTAATTTCAAACATAAATGTTGATGCAAAAGAGTTTTTGGAATCTTTTTATTTTGAAAAAATTAAAGAAAATTTTAATGGTTCAAATTTATATTTTGAAAATGCACTAAAATATTTAATGGAAAGTAATGTTTTAGTTAATTTTAACAACAAACTTATAATAAAAAATAATAAGTCAGTGATTTTACCAAATACTATTGAAGGATTGTATAAAGAGCGTTTAAAGCATCTTGGTAGTGAAAATTTAAGTTTATCGTTTATTCTTGCATATTCAATTTTTCTTGGCGAAAAATTAGATTTTAAAACTTTAGAATTATTAGAAATTGAAGATTTAAAAAACGCTGCTCAAAAATTAGAAAATTCAGGACTTGCAAGAATTGATAACGGGTATTTATATATAAATAATTTTAGTATTTTATATAATGTAATTTCAGATTCTTTAAAGCAAAATATAAAAGAGTTTTTAGCGAAAAATATTTTAGCTAAACTTGGAAATTTTATAGATGATTCCATTAAAATCACTGTATTAGGAATTTTAAATGCGTTTAAAGAAGAATATTTGATTTTATGGCGTAATTCAATTTTTGCGATTAATTCTGGAGATTATGATGCTTATTTAAAAAACAGTTTTGGTTTCTTATCATTGCTTGGAATTCCTGAACTTGATATTTCTAAAGAGGAACAGGAAGAAAATAAAAAGAATGTTTATAATAATATTTTGATGAGCTTATACAATTATTCTCCAACAAAAATTTATCACATTGAAAAAATACTTTTAGCAGACGCTTTTAATGCTCATAACAACGAACAAATAGTAAAACTTTCGAATCTTATGTTACAAGGCGCGCTATTAACCTCAAATTATACCGAAGCTCAAGGGCTTATGCATAATATATTATCAAAAATGAAAAATGCGACTTTAATTGTTGACGGAGAGATTAATAAAAAATTTCTGTTACTATCTTTAATCAATATTCAAATTTTGTATAATCTTGGAAATTATACCGATTGCGTTTTAACTGCAAACGAAACCTTAAGCGTAATTAATATTGATAATCTTGCGTCAATTCTTCCTGCCGGTTTTACTCAAGATGCTTTTATAAAATATTTATTAGAAACTTATAGACTTGCAGCGTTTGCCAAATTACATTTATTGCAAGACGATATTGAAGAATTTTTTGCAAATATTGAACAAGCTTTAAATGTAAATTTTGCTGAAAAAACTTGTATAATTGCAATCAAAGATTTTCTTGCTGATAAAACTTATGCAATGGAAGATATCGAAAAAGCTTCTGCATTTTCAAAAATAGTATATTTAATTTTGCAAGAGTTTAACAATTTACAAGAAGATTATAATACCTTTGCGCAAAATATTTATCAAGCAAAGCTTTTAGCAATTGATATTAACGAAAAAGAAGTCGAATTATTCTGTGATTTATTAATTGCATACGCATACTTCAAATCAGATTATATAGAAAAAGCCAATTCTATTTATCGTGATGTATTAGAGTTTGCACAACATTCAAGCATTCTGAGCATAACTATTTTGGCAAAATTCTTTATTGCAGAATTAGAAAAACACTTCTCTCCATCAGATGCTTTAATTACAATTAACGATGCATTAAACCTTTTGAAGCACAAAAATTGTGAATCAAAAATTTTGTTTGCAATTTTGTTAAAACTATACATTCAAATTATGCATGATAACAATGCAAATTTTGATTTAGAATCTGATGAACAAAAACTATATGCCTTGCAAGATAAGCTTTCGAGTTTAATATAATAAAAATTAAGAAGCTTTCTTTTCAAACATGTTAGGTATCAAAATTAATACTGAATAAAATAAACAGCCTGTAAATATCAAATTTAAAATTTCCATGAGCAATTCTCCTTTACATATAATTTGGTATTCCACATTTTGGCAAATTCGTAACGCTTTTTTTGAAAAATTTTACAAATCTTTACATTTCATGTTTACAATTAATGCATTTTGAGTGTAGAATCATGTTAGGAGGCTTTATATTGTCTAGAAATTACGAAAGCTTTAATAATTCAGAAACTTCAATGAGAATGTCCTCACTTATACAAGAACGCATTGGGCTTGTTTCTACGCACATGTATAAGCAATTTTTAGATTATCAACATTCAACAATGAATACGACAGAAATTTTTGTCGAAATGATAAATGATTTAAAAGCAATTCGTGATTCTTTAAAACAATCTTTTGCTTCGCGCGGAATTACGACAGAAAATATTTATTGCAATTATGACAAAGATAAAAGTGTTATCGTTTTAAACATTTTATGGCACACAATAAGTTTTACTACGCGTTGTAATTATGAGCCACAAGCTTTGTATAGAGAAGGTAACGAGCCATTGTTTTCTGGTAGAATTATGGCAATTGCCGGAAATTATAATGAATTAATGGAAGGTGTGACATCAAGAAAAGATATTATGAACATACTTTTAGATAAAGAAGTCGCATCTTTATATATTCCTCCTGATAAATCCCAAAATTCTATTATGAAAATTCGCCACTTGTCTAACAGAGAGTTCTTCTTACCTAGCACTGACGCAGCTAGAGAATTTGTTTTAAAGGTACTTGAAACGATTTGTGGTGGCGGTTTATATCACGAAGAAGGCTCTAGAAAAAGTTTCAATATCTAAGTATTAGGATTAACAAAACTCCATTTTTTTGCATCAAATCGCATGTCATTAACCTTAATTTTCATACTTTTAGCATAAACTTCAAATTTTTTCATAAGCATAATTTTATGCAAATTCAATTCTTGTGCAACAACAGGATTTTCACAAGCAATAGACATAACATAATTCGGCAACATGCTATAAGGTTTTGATTTCCCTTTAAATTTTTCAGGCAAAATACTATCCCAAAACTTATATAAATTAGTTTTTGTAATAGCTTTTTTCAAATTTGGATTATCCATCATCGAGCTGATAACGGATTCTATCCCCTCAAAATCTGTGTATAAAACCTTGCTCAAAATACAACCTTTTATTTTTGTGTTATCATATTGGAATGGAATTTAATCTTGATGATATCATAAAAAATTCAAAAAAGATACTTTTATTAAGCCATGTTAACCCTGATGGTGACACTCTTGGGTCAATGTGTGCAATGTATTCAATGATATATAAGCAATTTAAAATCAAATCTGATATGTACGCGGTATCAAATATTCCATTTAATTACAAGTTTTTGCCTAACATTGATAAAGTTCAAAGATATATTGACCCATCAATAGTTTATGATTTAGTAATAACTCTTGATGTGGCGGCTCTTGATAGAACAAGAGAAGCGGCAGGTCTTTTTGAAAAAGCAAAATTAACACTTAATATTGACCATCATAAAACAAACCCTAAATTTGGCGATTATCAAATTATTCAGCCGGAAGCAAGTTCTTGTGGCGAGGTTTTGGCTAATCTATTCAATTCAATGAATTGGGAAATCGATAAAGATACGGCTGATTGTTTGTATGTTGCAATAATGACTGATACCGGAAATTTTCGATTTGAAAACACATCTTCTGAAACTTTTGCAACGGTTGCAAAACTTGTTAAAGCCGGTGCTAGTCCAAATTCTTTATATAAACAATGTTACGAAACAAAAACTAAAAACTTTGTTATGTTTCAAAATTATTGTGTTAATAAAGCTACATTTTTAGATGACAATAAAATCACCTACACGGAAGTATACAAAAAAGATTTAGAAAAATTTTCGGCAGGTGACGATTATACCGATGGAATTGCAGAAACTTTGCGTGCAATAGTTACAACAGAAATTTCTTTTGTGGTAAAAGAAGTAGATTCTAAAACAACAAAGGTTTCTATGCGCAGCAAAACTATTGATAGTGCTAAAATATGTGAAAAATTTAATGGCGGCGGTCATACTTTTGCGGCCGGTTGCACAATAAAATCAAATATAAAAACCGCAACTAAAAAATTATTGGAAGAAATAAGAAGTGAAATTAAAAAATAATAGCAATTTAAAAATAATAAAAAGTATTATAAATTCGGTTGTTGAAAATGATTTTTTTGGCATGGCATCAGAAATGGGTTTTATGCTATGCTTAGGAATTTGTCCATTTATATTATTTTTAACAGCGCTTTTTGGATATATTGGTAAACAATCATTTATGGGACCAATATTTTATTTTATGCATAATATTGTACCAACGGATGTTGTAAATTTAATCAACACTGTTTTAAATGAAGTTTTTTTCTTTTCAAAAGGTGGCTTGGTCGGTGTTTTGGGTTTTTGTATAACATTATTTCTTTCAACAAACACTCTTGCAATTGTGGCAAAAGGCTTGAACCGAGCATATAAGGTAAAAGAAACTCGTTCTTTCATATATTCAAGGTTGTTGGCATTAATAATGGTTTTTGTTAATAGTGCCGTGTTATTTTTAAGTATTACGCTAATTGTGTTTGGTAAAATTATAATAAAATTTTTAGTAACATATTTAGGTATAACAGAACACTCTGCTAATATAATGTTATTTGTGCGTTGGCCAATTGCATTTTTAACTTTATTTGTAATGGCATTTTTAAGTTATTATATCTTACCGGATTTAGCCGGCAAAGAACGTTTAAGACGTCATAGCACAATTCCCGGAACTATATTTTTCTGTATATCTTGGTTAATCGGCTCTTGGGGATTTTCTATTTATATCAATAACTTGCACACATATAACTTCGTTTATGGCACAATCGCAGGCTTTGCTGTTCTTATGATGTGGCTTTATTATACTTCAATTCTAATTTTAATTGGCGGAGAAATTAATTCTCAATTGTATACAAGACTTGAGCGAAAAGAAAATATTGAAACAAAAAGAAAATCGAATTTGCTTGACGCAAGTGAAGATGTAAAAACAATTTAAGTTTTTTATTATTTTTGCGCAAAATTTTTTTTTAGAGGTTTTTTAATCTCTAGGAGAAAATTATGAATATTACAAAAATTAGTCAAAATTATTATCAAACAACCACGACAAAACTTCAACAACAACCATTTTTTAGAAATAAACAATTTGAAAAAGTTATTGTGGATGTTCCCAAAATAAAATGTGCATGTTGTGGTAATAAATTATTACATGGAAAAATTATTGAAAACATTTGGACAAAAATAACGAAACCATTGTCAAGCGTTATGGAAAAAGGAGCTTTTGATAATTGGCAGGCAGAATTTCCTAAAACGTATAATAATTTGCAAGAAATGTCACATAGTTTTCCTGAAACTTCTCTAGATTCAATCCTTGAAGGAAATAAAGATATTTACGCGCTTTTCAAAACCGATTTACAAAATGATCTTGAAAAAAATTATCATTTTGATAATCTAGAAAATGTTCAAACGTTGAATAGACTCAATAATATTGCGTTTTTCTATATGCTAAAAACTTCAAGAATGAATTTAAAATCGGCTGCTATTGTTATGAAAAAGCTTGCACCTTTAAGAGATTGTTTAACAGGTACACCATTAAATGTTTATAATGAATTTAGAAGATTAGCGAAAGAATATTCTTACACTCCACTTTCTTGGATTGTAACAATGAAATCTGTTGCAGAACCTCATCTATTAAAGAATCAAAACGTTGTTGAAACAAATACAAAAATGATAAACACACTTTATTCAAATATTGAAAGATTCATTGAGCAAGCAGAGACAGACGACGAAGGGTATTTGAAGAAAATTGCGAATGATACAAAAAAATTAATATACACAATTCCGGATTATGATATGCGACGTGAAAAAATCAAAGAAATGTTTTCATCTGCATTTAAAGATTCTGAAATCGCAGAAAGGTTTCAAAATAAAATTTTTAAACAAATTGACCATCTACCACGCATGAAACCAAATACTGATTCCTTTTTTGCATCAGCTTATAGACAAAGATTCAAAGACAATAATATTGTATCATCACTTTTAGCGCCAGTGACAGGAATGTTTGTGCCAGTTTTAGACAAATACAATATAGCAAACGATTTTGACAATCAAATTTTATTATGTTCTTGTTGCAATAGAATTAGAAGTGGTGTTCCTTATGCAGAGTATTTAAAATACAAAAACAATGCACCCTTTTATAATACACGTGCACAATTGAAATTAATTTCCAAATATATGGCAAACAAAAGAAACAAAGTGCCAGAAGAATTGAAAAATTATCCGGAAATTCTTGCCACAAAGCTTGGAATCGAAAATAGCAGGATTATGGATTTACATACTTATACTCAAAAGTAATTCTCTAATCACTTTTGTTGCAACTGCAGTTGATGCTCCACTTGTATCATAATCTGGGGCAAGTTCAACAACATCAGCACCGATTATATTGAATTTACTTAAATATTTAAACCAACCTAATAATTCGTTGAACGTAAATCCACCGGCTTCAGGCGTTCCGGTTCCGCACATAATTGAAGTATCTAAAATATCTAAATCAACGGTTACAAATAAATTCTTTTCTTTAAAGCAATCCAATTCTTCATAATTATGAATCAAGGTTTTATGCTTTTTCATTAATTCAAATTCTTCTTTCATGCCTGAGCGAATACCAATTTGTTTAATATTTTCAAATCCGACAATATCAGCGCAATGACGAATAACAGCTGAGTGAGAGAGTTTTTCCCCAAGATACTCCTCTCTCAAGTCAGTATGTGCATCAAAATGTACAATTGCTAAGTTGTCGTAAAACTTTGAAATAGCTTTAATTTCCGGCAACGTAACAAGGTGCTCACCACCAACACCAAAAACCTTTTTGTTATCGCGGTATATTTCTGCAACATTTTCTTCAATTAAATCTAATGATTTTTGAGTATTGCCCAAAGGAAACTCTAAATCACCGGCATCATAGAAATTGCTATCAAAAATATGTTTATCAAAATATGGTGAATATTCCTCTAATCCCCAGCTAGCAAGCCTGATTTGTTCCGGTGCAAAACGAGAGCCTGAACGATAAGAAACCGTACCATCAAACGGCATGCCCAACATTACAATATTTGAGCTTGCATAATCTTTATTTGCACCAATCCAATTGCGATCTAAAAAAGGTCCTTTTAACATTTTGTATCCTTATTTTACCTAAAATTCATATATTCAAACGCTAATTAATTACCCTTTAAAAACTTCATCCAAAGCGTTCATAACACGCGCTAAGTTTTCTTTAATAGGTGTGCTTGCATCATGAATTTCAAAATTCATAATATTATCTTTGTACATATCCAATAATGGCAAACTTTGTTCTTTATAAGTTTCTAATCTTTTTGCTAAAACTTCAGGAGTATCATCTGCGCGTTTAATTAATTTTCCGCCACAACCACATTTTGAAGTTTCTTCATTAAAGTTTTTAACAGAAACCGTTTTAGAACAATCTGCACAAATATATCTATCTCTCATACGTTCATACAAGATATTTTCATCAACATTCAAATGTACAACATTTAATGAAATATTTTTTTCGCGGTTCAAAATTTTACCTAATTCCTTTGCTTGTTCAACAGTTCTTGGATAACCATCAAGAATAAAACCACGTTTGCAATCTTCTTGTTTTATACGATTATTTAAAAGTTCACTAATAACCTTATCAGGTACTAATGCCCCTGAATCAATAAAAGATTTAGCTTTTAAACCAATTTCAGAACCTTGCTTGATTTCAGCTCTTAATAAATTTCCTGTACTGATTTGCGGAATGCTGTACTTTGCAGAAATTTCATTCGCATAAGTTCCTTTACCACTATTTGGTGCGCCCAACATAATGATAACTTTTTTAATGTTATTTTTTGCTGATTGTGAAAAATGCACACTATCACATGGCATTGTTGGTAATGTTTGTCTTGCTTGACGTAATTTTTGCATACGCAAAGGGTTGTTGATTCCCGTAAAAGTAACTGACGGAGTAATTCCGTTAATATTCATATATACACCTCCATAAAAATATTTTTGTTTATTTAATCATAAAAATAATTCAAAAAATATATTTTATTTAAAAAGTTTACAAAAATGTTACAATAATTTTACAAACAAGTATTATTAAGCAATTTTTAACTTGTATTTGTTTTAATATATTATAGAAGGTTAATTTGGAAAAACAATGAAATTAAATAACAATACTAATATTTTTACCCCAAATATTAAAAATTCTGATGGTGTAAAAATTACAAATCAAAACAAAATTTCTTCTCAAAAACCTGTGTCAACAGATAAAATTACTTTTAAATCAGGTACAAAGACTGTTGCAAGACAAGAGGTTTTAAAAAATATTTTGCCAAAATTTATGCTTGGTACAACATTCCTTGCTGGACTAGAGTTGTTAATGCATAATGCCAATGCAAACAACGAAAATAACATCAAAAAACTCGATTCTTATGATAAAGAACTGGTAAAAATCGGGTTGCCAACAAAAGAAGAATTTGAAAAAAAACTCAAAACATTGCTAACTTATGACTGGAATGCAAAAAAATATGTTTCAAGGTTTGATGAAACTGATATTGCTATTATTATGCAAGCTTATGAAGATACACCAGAGCGCTCAGATTTATTAAATTCTACAATTGCTGGATATAGTAACGCTCAAAATGTCAATTTTGCAAGATTTGATATTAATGAAATTATGGATATAATTGCAGTTTACGACGAACATCCGGAACAAAAAGATTTTATAAAATTATTAATACGACTTCACGAAATCTCTCAAAAAGACAATAAAACAATTATACAAGCTAAATTTGAACCACAAAATATAGTTAAATTAACAAAATTACGGGCTGAAAATCCAGATTTAGAATCTTTTATTAATGATATAATTCGTGATGACAAATTTTCAGAAGATGTTGCTATTAAAATTATTGAATTAAAAACCAATGAACCGGATTTAACGGATGAGTTATTAAAAAATTTATCTGATAAAACAAATCCTTTAACGGCAAACGCTGTTGAAAGCATTACAGATTTCAAAGAACCTAAAAAAATGTATTCAAAATTAAATAACATTTTACAATATTGCAAAGATAATAATATTAAAATTGATAATTTATTTTATGACAAAATAACCGCTAATTGGATAGTTTATGACAATTCTAATAATTTTAGATATAGCTTCAATAGTATTTCAGAAAAAGTAGAACGCACAGATGAAGTTATACAAACTCAGGGTCAAGAAATATCTGTACTTAAAGGAAAAGGAATATATTCAAAAGACAATGACATAGTAACTATAAAAAACTTTGATTTTACTGAACAACAAAAAAACTCCGTGGTACCTAATAAATATGATGTTTACAAAACTGAAAAAAATATTCCAGCATATAAAATTGTTAGTAATGACCTAGTCGCAAATGGAAAAATGAAAATTATTGAAAAAAATTTAGAAAATAATGGCACTAGAACAAATTATTTTTATGCAGAAAATAAAAATGGAGATAAATATACTTATATCAATATAAAAGATTCTAATAAAGTGCCATTAAATCACAAATACAAGTTTAAAAAATTTGATGATAATCATTTTAGAAGTATTGAAAATGGTAAGATTTTTGATATAACTTATTCTAACGACAAAGTTACTGTAATTCAAAAAGACAGTAAAGACAACGAGGAAAAAAGAATTGAACTTAATATTGGCGACAATAATTCTAAAACAAGCTTGTTATCAAAAGATTTGTTACCTTTGTTAAAAAATTTGCCGGGTTCTGCGTATTTTATAATAGCTAATACTAAAACAAAAATCATACTAGAAAATAGTCATCTTATTAAAAGGGCGCATTTAGAATATAACGCTAAAAATAATAAAATCGCAATTTCTGATGCTTACAATAATCCGGAACAATTATTTGTTTTAAATCATGAATTAGGACACTTAAAAGCTCATAAAACAAATATGATGAATGATAATGACTTAAAAAATATTTTTGAAAAAGAGCGTGAAAACTTCTTTAAAACAGCACCAAACTCTATTATTAGAGAACTTTATTATTTCACATCAAAAGATAATAATAAATTTGATTCTCTTGGAGAAATGATTGCTGAAGTTAATGCATTTTTATATTCTTCAAATACTGATATAGAATTTGAACTTAGAGGACAATATTTGCAAAAATATTTTCCGCAAACATTTGCAAAAATAGCAAATCTTCTCTTAAATACAACTAGTCAAAAATCATTTATAAATAAAGAATCGAGGTTCTAATGAAAGTCAATAATTACACAACGAATATTTATAACATACAAAAACAAAAAATCTTAACGCAAAATGTTTTGTTTAAGTCAAAAACAAATTTTGATAAATCAAATTTTCAATTATTAACTAATAATTCCAGCGATACAAAAAAATTACCTTCGTTAAAAGAATTTAGAGAAAATATTGCGCATTTATCAGCTTATGATAGAGAAACTGATAAGTATACAAACCATTTTAGCCCAAAAGCACTTCGATTTTTGTATGGCACATACAAAAAAATTTTAGACCGCGCAGAATTATTAAATTGGTTAATTAATCAAAAAGTAATAACTAACAAGGGTACATATCCACGGTTTAATGCAAATAATATTAAAGATTGCTTAAATTTCTATGATAATTACCAAAATCAAAAAAAATTTTTAACCGATATATTAAAAATTAAAACTACATCATCTTCAGATAATTCTCGTAATATTACTTACAAATACTCTCCCAATTTAGCACTTGAAATTGCTAAACTACGCGCAAAAAACCCTAAATTAAAAAATTTTATTGATAATACAATTCATAATAAAAAAATCTCTGATGAATTATCACATAAATTAATTTTATTAAAAATATCAAACTCTGAATTAGCTGATAAATTTATTAAAATAATGTTTAATGATTTAGGAGATAGTTTTAATATTGATAAAATTCAAAAATTATACACACTTAATAAGGAAGTGGAAGAAGTAAAATCTATTTATAAAATTATTCTAAAAAAACAATATTTGATTCTGTAAAACACGATTTTTAATGTATAATAGTCATAGAGGTGAAAATTATGGCGATAAAATCTTGGACAGATTATTTTATAGATTTAGCAAAAACTTGTTCTACGCGCTCAAACTGTTTGCGCGCACAAGTTGGAGCAGTTGTCGTTGGACAAGACAAAAAAATCAAAGCAACCGGATATAATGGAACACCCTCAGGCGTTGAATCTTGTTATGAGCGTGGCGAATGCTATCGAATCAAAAATAACATTCCATCAGGAACCTGCTACGAAACGTGCCGTTCAATACATGCCGAACAAAATGCAATTATACAAGCCGGACAAGATAGATGCATGAATGCGTCAATGTATATTTATGGTCATGATTTTATTTGTATTTTATGCAAAAGATTTATCGTACAAGCTGGGATAAAAGATGTTTATTTAAAAAAAGATGATAATTCAATAATAAAACATATTTCAGTTGATGAAATCAGGCAAGAACTTGAGCACCCTGCTGAAGTTTTAAGCACTAAAATATAATCAAAATACATCAAATAGTCGATACTATTTTGAAAAAAATATATGATAATATTAGTGTATAAACATAGGGGATTTGGGCAGGATGTTTAACAATATAAACGATAACAACGAATTTTTATATAATTCACAGTTTGACAAACAATCAAACATAGTTAACATTGCAGCTCTTCGCGCAAATGTCAACAAAACAATAAAAACTGCATATTCAAATCCTTATGTAGACAAAACAGAGATTTCAGCCAACGCAATGGAGATGTTCCAAAGAGATTGTGATATCAATAAATTTACAAAAATTGCAATGGAACAGCGTGATGATGTTGCAGATACTTTAAGAGTTAAGGAACTTTTCACACAAGGTGTTAAAGATTTACTAGATGACAATGTTTTATCAAACCTTGTAACAAATTCTAAATTATGGGATGATTTAGAACTTTAATTATGCTAGAATACATCTATGACATCTAGTTTTTATATTAGGGATAATGAAGATGTAGAGAATGACAAGCCTAAAATTGCAAAATCTTTGTTTGCAAAAGGTGATTATTCAGGTGCATTAAAAATATATTTAGACATTGCAAACGCCAGTTTTTCTCATAAAATTTTTTGTGAAATAGGCAAATGTTATTATAAACTGAAAAATTTTGATGACGCTAAAGTGAATTTTGAACATTCAATATCGCTTGAGCCAGCAAGAAACATTTCTTATTTATATTTAGGCAACATTTATTCTTTACAAAATAAAACAGAACTTGCTATAGAAAATTGGATTACTTTTTTTTCGTTTAAGCCGGAAGAAAGTTCTGTATCATTGAATTTAGCACGCGCATATTTGAATAAAAATATGAAATTTTTATCTGATTTGTTTTTTGAAAAATATTTAAAATATGCTCCTCAAAAAGATTCCGAATTGTATATTGAAATTCAACATACTTTTGAAAACTCAAATTTTTTAGCAAAAGAATTTTACCAAAAATCTTTACAAGCACTTTCTGCAAACGATAAAGACACTGCAATAAAATCCTTAACTTATTCATTAGAAAATAACCCGCGTTTTTATGATTCTAATTTTTTGCTCGGCAAATTGTATTATGAACAAAAAGATTATATGCAAGCAATAATATATTTAAAACAAGCGCATTGCATTGATAAAAAATCTTTAGATACATTAGAATTACTTGCAACGTCGTTAATTGAATTAGGTGATTTTACAAGTGCTTATTGTTGCTTGAAGCGTATTATTCCGCTTGTCATTAATAATCAAAAAGAATATTTAGAAATAATCAAAGCTATAAAATCTTTAGAGACAAGCATCGATTCTGTTAGCGCAAATTCACATTTAGAATGGGCAAAAAATTATTACGGTGATAATAATTATAATTTAGCATTATTTGAATACGAAAATTGTTTGATTCTTGATAACAAATTATCAAAAGAATTGACTCCACAAATAGAAAAATTAAGACGCATGCTTAATCCTGAAAAATATATTATAGAGGCATGCTTTGAAAAAGGTGGTTATGCTTATTCAAATGGCGAATACGCTCAATCAAATAAGTATTTTTCAAAAATCATGAAATTAACAGCCACGCATACTTCAGAATATAAAATAGCAAAATCAAGGTTGGTCAATGTTTAACAAATTAAAAAAACTTTTTTATTTATATATTCTAAGACGAAAATATTACCGTACAGGCAGTTGTAATGCTTGTGGCAGATGTTGTAAAAAGATTTATGTAAAACATAAAAACGTTATCCAAACAGAAGAAGAATTTAAACGCTTACAACTATTGCATCCATTTTATACATACTTAAAAATTGTAGATAAGGATGAGACAGGCTTGGTGTTTGAATGCATGAATCTTGATGAAACCACACATAAGTGCAAAATTCACAAAAATCGCCCTGGAATTTGCCGACGATATCCGCAAGAAGAATTATTTATGATGGGTGGAACATTGGCTGAACATTGCGGTTACAAACTTGAACCAATAGAAAAATTTGAAGAAGTTTTCGAAAAAATTCAAAAAAGAAATAAAAAAACTAAAAACCAAAATATTGACTTATAATCACCTTTATAATATTATTGACTTGTTGGTTAAAAAACTTCTTTGGAAGGCGCTAGATTAACAAGTGGTTCAATTGAAAATTGAATAAGTTACGCTCCAGTGGCACTCTGCCGACGAGGAAGATTGAGTATCTTCCGAGGAGAGGGGAGGTAGACAAGTCTACCGATTCCGCTGTTGTGTTTTGAAAATTGAATAAGTTACGCTCCAGTGGCACTCTGCCGACGAGGAAGATTGAGTATCTTCCGAGGAGAGGGGAGGTAGACAAGTCTACCGATTCCGCTGTTGTGTTTTGAAAATTGAATAAGTTACGCTCCAGTGGCGGAATCGGTAGACGCGTTGGACTTAAAATCCAATCGGGGTTCACCCTCGGTGCCAGTTCAAGTCTGGCCTGGAGCACCATTAAAGACAAGGTTTGCACCTTGTCTTTTTTTATTAAATAATTTAAATAATCAACATAATAGAAAAAATAATATAGCCAGACACTTTTTTAATATATTAAAATTAAATATAATAAAAAAAAGACCACTTAGGCGGTCTTTTTTAAATGGTGGAGAATATGAGACTGTATCGGATTATTGCTCCACACTCCGCCGCCACTCACTCAATTTACTAACGTAAATCAATGTTTGTTTCGCTCCGTGCTACTTCGGCGTTCCGCTTTGCTCCAGCCTACGCAAAATCCTCTAAACTCCTTTAAATATACTTACGTACATTGGGAGTCCTCGTCCAGCCATACTCTTACAAAATAAAATACAGGATAACAAAGTTATCCTGTATTTTATTTGGACGTTTCGGAACGACATTCGAACATTTTCACCTCGTTTTTATTACGATAATGAGTATGAAAAATTAATCATTTTTTACAATATTAATCTTTTAAAACTAACACATTCTCAAAAGCATGTGATATAATTGATAAACAAAGAAAGGGAAATTATGGTTTCGGAAATTAATGTATATTGTGATGAAAGTTGTCACTTAATGAACGATTCTTCTAATATTATGGTGATAGGAGGAATAACGTGTCCTTCTGAATTCAGAAAAAAAATATATAATGATATTAGAAATTTAAAGATAAAGCATAATATATCAAAATATGCCGAAATAAAATGGACAAAAGTTTCATTTTCTAAAGAAGCATTTTATCTTGAATTAATTGACTATTTCTTTGACAATCCTTATTTAGGTTTTAGAGCTATATTTTTTGAAAAAAATGAATTGGATCATAAAAAATATAATCAAACTTTTGATGATTTTTACTATAAAATGTACTATCTAATGCTAAAAGGCATTTTTGAATCTAATTGTCAATATAATATATTTTTAGATATAAAAGATACACAAGGATTTAAGAAAATAAATCTTTTGAAAGAAATTTGTAATCGATTGCAAAAAAGAAAAGAATATTCTTACGAGTTAGTAAAAAAAATCCAAGAGGTTCGCTCACACGAAATTGAACTTATACAACTTGCGGATTTGTTTATAGGTGCTGTTGGATATATAAATCGAAATCTTCATTCTAATCAAACAAAAATCAAATTTATTCAATATCTAAGACAAAAAAGTGGATATTCACTGACTACTTCTACATTTTTAAAAGAAAGTAAATTTAATCTATTTCATTGGGAACCACAAAGGGAGACTATGATATGGGATTAAGTTTGCCACCTTTAGTGAAATACGAAAATTTTGAATCAGATGAAGACTTTTTAAATACCCTTTATGAATATTTTAAAGCCGATTTTGTCATTAATAAACCTAAATATAAGGGCATACCATTAAGATTGAAAAGAATGCCTTTAAGAAATGAGAGAGAATCGACATTTTATCATGTAACAACGAAAGGCGATAATGAAGAAAATCGTCAAATTGACATTCCAAGAGCCGAAAGAATTCGCTGGATAAAACCTATTATTGAATCTAATGATAAAACTCTTTTAACGTGGGAAAACTCACGAAAAAACGAAGATAACATATTAATATTTCACGAAGTAGAAAATTTTCTTATAGTGCTAAGAAAACGAAAACAAGGTTTTATGTTTTGGACATCTTACTATGTTGATAAATGTTACAAGCATAAATTATTAAAAGAATACAATAATTATCATAATAAACTGAAAACGCCCCTTTACTAAGGGACGTAATCGTTTCTCTTTCTACAACATGGTAGATGAGCTACTTATATTATGACATACTTAATATTGAAAGTAAAGAGGTTTTGTAAAAAAATGTTACACAATCTTGACAAATTTACAAACGTCGTGTATCATGTGAATTTTTTATGTCATGTTTATTTCTTACCCACTCTTGAAATTTTGCTTCAATTTCAGGATTTGAATAAAATCTTTCAAGCATTTCATACCAATGTAAACCTATAATTCTTCCTTCTTCTTTGCTAATTAATGAAACATCAATCATTTTAACTCCTTTCACTGTATTTTGTTTCTAAAAAGTTCGATTCTCCTATGCTATCTAAAAAAGAAAAATCTCTCAAGTCCACGCTATAACTTCGATAGAGACTATTTTATTAAAATACAAAATAACAAATTTTTCGAATCGGCTAAAACACTGTAAAGACTACAAAAAAGAGACCTTTAAAGGTCTCTTTTTTAATTGGTGGAGAATAGGAGACTCGAACTCCTAACCCCCTGCGTGCAAAGCAGGTGCTCTACCAATTGAGCTAATCCCCCATATTGAGGCGCAACCTTTTTCTTTCGGCTACATTTATTATAATACATGCTAATTTTTTTTTGTAAAGCTATTTTTTTAATATTTTTTTACATTTTTGATTTATGTACAAATTTTTATGTAAAATATAATTATGATTAAATTAGTTGCAACAGATATTGATGGTACAATTTTGATTCCTGAAGGCGAATTTAGGCGCCCAGTTATTGATTGCATAAAAAAACTCTCTGACTGCGGAATTAAAGTTGTTCTTGTTACAGGACGTATGAATTCAGCAGCAAAGCTTATTGCTAAAGATTTAGGATTACATACCCCCGTAATAAGCTATCAAGGGGGGCTTATCATGCAAGATGATAAAATTTTGTATGAAAAATATCTTTCAGAATCTCAATGTGAACGTATTCTTGATTGGGCAAAACAAGAAAAAATTCATATAAATTTATATAATGAAGATTGCTTATATTCTGAAAAAGATTGCTACGAAGTTCAACGCTATTGCAAAAATTTACACACAGTTTTTAAAGTTAAAGAGTTTGATAAAATAAAAAAAACTCGCATAAACAAGCTTTTAGCAATTGATTATGAAAACCCTCAAAGAATTAACAAATACGAAAAAGAATTACAAAGGGTTTTTCCTGATATAAATATTGTAAAATCAACTCCATATTTTCTTGAATTTTCTAATCTTGAAGCGACAAAAGCACATGCAGTTTCTTTTTTACAAAATTATTGGAATATCAAAAAGGAAGAAACATTATCAATTGGTGACCAAAATAATGATATAACTTTACTTAAAGCCGGTGGTATAAAAATTGCGATGGGAAATGCAACAGAAGAATTAAAATCAATCGCTGATGAAATTACAGACACCGTATACAATGATGGTTTTGTAAAAGCTATAGACAAGCATTGTTTTAAATCAACTTAAAAAATCAATAATTTGCTTTATAGACTTGCACAAGTTAGGTATTATATTGTATTATATAAAGAGAAAATAAATAAGAAGAAGCGCGAGGAAATATATGAACAATATTATAATTTATTCAACAAAACCTATTCAAGAAATTGAACATATTCTTATGGACATTGATGATGTCGAGGTAAAAAATGTTTCAGCAAACCAAATTAAAGATTATGCGACTTTATCTCCATCTTTGATTATTGTTGAATCTATTGATTCTGTTAAAGATGCGCTAATGACAAATAAATTTCCATGCCCAATTTTGTTTTTAACAAAAGCTCGCAGAGATTTCACAGTAAGAGCAGAAGGACATGATTTTATAGAAGATTATAAAAATAAAGACGAACTTATCACGCGTGTAAAAGCTTTATTACGAATTAAAGCTTTAAAAGACAAATTAGAACGCGTTTCTACAACCGATGATTTAACCGGTTTGCATAATAGAAAATATTTACAAGAACGTTTAGAAGAAGAAATTTCTCGTTCAAGACGTTATGGCACAAAGCTTTCATGTATATTATTTGATCTCGATCATTTCAAAGCTGTAAATGATATTTATGGCTATGAATGGGGCGATATTTTATTGAAAAATATTGCAAACAAATTACACGCAATAGTCAGAAAAGAAGATATTTTAACACGCTATGGTGACGAAGAATTTTTACTTATTCTTCCAAACACTTCTGAGGACAATGCATTCTTGTTTGGTGAAAGATTCCGACGCGAAGTCGAAAAAATGGAATTTATACCACAAGGCGAAGAAGAACCTCATAAAGTTACAATTTCAGGCGGAATTTCAACATATCCTTGTATGCCAGACGTTGATGAAGATGCAAATACTATAATCAGATACGCAGAACATGCTCTTTATAATGCAAAACATAGAGGCAGAAATAAAATAGTTCAATTCTCACAAATGAACCTAGAAATGTAATCGAACGAATTTTGTTAGCAAAATTTGAAGGTAATATTTGAAAAACATTAACAGCAAGAGCATTGACGAGAACTCCTAAATTAAGTATTTTAGCTCTTGGTGCAGTCGAAGGTATATATGCTTTATCAAATGTCACAGATGCTGAAACAAGTGACTCATGACAAATAACGAATGATTTTTTACAAATAAAACACGTCTGCAAATCCACGGTTCATTTTTCCTGTCATCCTGAATTTATTTCAGGATCTGACAAATGAACTGGTGTTAATATAGGTAATAAGCTTGATTAATACAAGGTTCAACGTCGGTAAGATACTGAAACAAGTGACTCATGACAAATTGTTTTACCGCAAATCCGCCTCTTGGATTTGCTCCGCGCTCAGGAAGTTTCGCTTTCGAACCTGCGGTTCTTGTCAGCTCAATTCCTTCGCTATCCGGACTAACTCACTTCGCTCGCGTCGTCCGTACGCAAATCCGCTAACCAGCGATAGCACGCCTTGACAACATTGCCGGATCAGCAATTGCCGTTGTGTAAATTGAATATTCATTATTTGGCGCAAAATATTTTCGTATAGCTGCTTGATTTGTTATTTTTTCGTAACATGCGAAAGAATCAACATTATCCTTAATAAAGCCTGCAAAAACCTTTTGCTTGTGGGACAAATCATAGTCCTTAAGATTCTTGACGATATACATATACCTATATTATATAACCTTTAAATATTATTTAACATAGTTTTACTAAAAATATTTACAATTTGAAACAATATATATTTATGATAAAATTACTGTTAAATTAAAGGAGAGTATATGTCTATTTTGATAATGATTTTACTATTAAGTTTATTAATATTGGTTCACGAAGCCGGTCACTTTCTTGCAGCTTACGCATTTGGCATAAAAGTTGATAAGTTTGGTTTTGGTTTGCCTGTCGGACCAACCTTATTTAAAACAAAATGCGGTGATGTCGAAATTTTGGTTCACGCTCTTCTTTTAGGCGGATATGTTTCATTTCCAGATGACGATAAAGATTCAGATTTACCGATAGATTCTGACCAAAGACTTGCTAACAAACCTGTTTGGCAAAGAGCAATTGTTGTTTCTGCTGGCGTTATTGCAAATGTCTTATGCGCAATTTTTCTTGTATTATTTGTTGCCATTTGGACAAAACAATTGCCTTCAGGAAATTACGAAGTATTCATTAACAATATAATTCCTACAAAAAATCTTTCTGTTGAAAATTCGGGCTTAAAAAATGGGGATAAAATTTTAAACATAAACGGTTGTGATATTAATAACACCTATGCGCTTTTTACAATTATTAAAAATAGCGCGAAAAACAATGGTTTTGTAATACAACCTATTGTTGAAGAAAATTATTCAAAATTAAAAGCGCTTAATCCCGCATTAGAAAAAGATGAAATAATTCCGCAAGAAATAAGCATTCGCATGCCGGAAACACTTGCGCAAGAACAAATAACAATGGATAAATATGCCGCAAAAGGTGCAAAATATTATAAGCGTGACGGTTACAAGCTTGATGAAAATATTATCAAATTACGAGATAAACTAGAAAATTCCTCAATATATATTTCTGATGGTAAATATACTTTGTACCAAGTCGCTCAAGCAATTTCTGACGGCGAGCATCCTTTATTCATAACTGTTTCAAGAAACAATGAAAAAATCAAATTAAACCCGATTTACCCAGATAAAAATGGACAAATCGGTGTTGAATTAGCTGTAAAAAAAATAATGCTACCAACAAGAACGGCAAAAGATATTATCGTAGAAAGCAACAAGTATTTGTTTGATAATACTTACACTATGATATACTCTCTAGGTCAATTATTTACCGGAAATATTCCACTAAAAGATATGCACGGAGTTGTTGCAATTACCAAAATTGGTGGCGATATAATCGATAAAGCCGGAAAATCTTCAGGAATTTTACTTGCAGCTTTAATTTCGATGAACTTAGCAATTTTGAATATTTTACCAATTCCTGCGCTTGATGGTGGACATTTATTATTCTTGCTGATTGAAAAAATTACCGGCAAACCTGTTGATGAAAAGATTGTCGATAAAATCTCAACAATATTTTTTGCAATACTAATCGTTTTGATGATTCTAATTATTTTCAATGACATTGCACTTATTATGCAAAAATAATTTTAGCACGAATTCAAAACGACAAAACAATAAAATAACAAAACGACAAACAACTTGAGAATACAAAATTCTTTGCATTCTCAAGTTTTAATTTTTGTTAAAAAATAATCTTTTTTATCTTAAATTTAGCAATTTTTTTAAGAATCATGTTTTATATATAATATGTACATGAAAGTTAGTTATATAAAACCGGTTTATTTTAAAAGTAACGCACCTCAAGAAGTTAAGAAAAAGCAAGACGTTGAGCGTGCTCAAACTTCGTTCAAATCAAATTCTGTTTCACAACCAATTTCTGTAAAAGCGCCACAACCATATAAATTGTTGAGTATTGATAAATTACCAAATGACACTTCAATTTATGCATACAAACTCGCTAACGGACACAGAGTAACGATTGTACCAATGAAGGATTCACCTACAATCGTAAAAAATTATGTAAATGTTGGCTCTATGAATGAAACAGATGATATTAAAGGAATAAGCCATTTTTTAGAACACATGGCTTTTAATGGGACAAAAGGCGATGATGGTTATCTAAAACTCAATACCGGTGACTCATTTAAGCTTGTTGACAAAATGGGTGGTTGGGCAAATGCAAGTACAAATTATTCTGTCACAGATTACGTAAATTCAACTCCTCAATTATCAGAAGGTGATGTTGAAAATCAAATCAAAATTATTGCTGCAATGACTGAAAACCTTGCTTTAACAAACGAAATGATTGAAAAAGAAAAAGGGCCCGTTTGTTCAGAAATAAATATGATTTTAGATGACACACGCACGATTGCAATGGATACAACCGTGAGAACATTGTTTAATATTGAAAGTTCCGCTGATGAATTAATTGGAGGCAGTGTTGAACATATAAAAAACTTAACAAGAGGTGACGTCAAATCTTATTATGATAAATATTACACACCAACAAATATGAATCTTGTAATAACAGGTGATGTTGAGCCGGAAGAAATTATGCAAATTGTTGCAAAAAATTTCAAAAAAAGAGGGACAAACACACCGATAAACGCTTATGAAACCCCGATGAAGCCAATTGAAAAATCTGCAAGAAAAGATTTGTACAGCAATAAAACAAAATCTACGGAAATTATTGTAGGTTTTTCAAATAATGTCAAAGATTTAAGATCAGAAGTTATTGCAAGCGTGGCTAAAAGTTATTTAAAATCTTCAGAAGTAGGTTTAACAGATGAATTATTTAAATATAATACGGGTTTTTATCTTGGAGAAGAAGCTATAAGCAATAATCCGAAACAACCAACTTTATTATATATGAATTTGAATAGCACAGAAGAAAATGCTGACAAAGTTTTAAATTTAATTTATGATAAATTGGAAAATCTAAAAAAACCTTCAGAAGATTTGTTAAACGCAATAAAAAAGAATTTGAAAAAAGATTACAACAATGCAATTGAATCTTCTGATTACGTAAATAATATAATTGGAACAAACTTATTAACAAAAAATAATTATGATTATTTAACAAATTACGATAAAATTTTAGAAACAATCTCGCCTAATGAGGTTTACAATTATATAAAATCTAACATGAATATAAATAAATCCGCTGTTACTATGGTACATCCAGTTTCTGCCGAAAAAGTTTCAAACATAAGTTTTCAAGGCAAAAAACATGTTCCGCAAGATACCAATAAAATTTCAACAAAAACTTTATCAAACAATGTTGAATTAGTAACAGAAAAAACCAAGAATAAAAACATGAATTTTATTTTGGCTTATACGTATAAAGAATTAAATAACATGAATCCTGTAGCTCCTTATGCACTAAACAAAATTTTTGAAATGGGCATAAACGATATGGATTTTGCGCAAATCAATGATTATGAACAAAGGAATTGTTTAGAAACTTCTATTGATGTAAATCGTCAAAGTTGCTATATTTCAGGCAGTTCAAATGCAGAAGATTTTGAAAAAAATACAAATTTTGCGCTAAAAAGATTTAAAGAACCACAAATTACTCAAGAGAATTTAGATTATGTTAAATCAAAATTGCTTGAAGATTTTTCTTTAGCAAAAGTAACTGCAAAAAGCTTGTATTCAGATTCTCAAGCAAAATTTAATCCTAATAAGATTTCTTACAACAAAATGATTGAAGCAACAAAAAATTTGACGCTTGAAGATGTAAAAAAATTATACAAACATATTAGCCAAAATTCTTATGTTTCAGTATTTGCAAATGTGCCAGAAAGTGTTCCTAACGCACAAAAAGATATTGAAAAGCAATTTGGCAAACTTGCAACAGCAAAACCTTTTGAAGTAATAGAAGAAAAAATTTATATTCCGAACGAAAACACTCAAGTGCTTACAAAAGTTAAAAACAATTCTCAAGCAGATATAATGCAAGTTTTTAAATATAAATCAGATAACACCATAAAAGAATTAATTTTAAGACGTTTATTAACAAATTTACTCACAAATTCTTCAATAGGATTGTTTAATACTTTGCGCGAAAAAGAACACTTAGCGTATTCAGTTTTTGCAGATAATGATAATGATGATGATTGTGGAGAAATATCTTGTAATATTTTGACAACAACTGATAACAAAGATATCGGCGAATTTAGTTATGATAACGTACAAAAATCAATCAATGGATTTAATCGCCAAATAAAATGTTTGACAGATTCTGAATACACTGATGAAGATTTAGAAAGCGCAAAACGAATTTTGAAATCAAGCTTATTAAATAAAGAAAACACCTGGGCAAAACTTACTCCTTTAGTTAATGGCAAAATTTCAGGGTATGGCATTGATTATGAAAACAAAATTTATGAAATGATTGATAAAATTTCGAGAGATGATATTCAAAATTTTGCCAATAAAGTTTTTTCAAACAAGCCTATATACTCTATTGTCGCAAGCAAAGATACACTTGATTATAATAAAGATTTTCTGAAAAATCTTGAAAATTCTTAAATTAATAAAATTAAAATAACATTAAAGATTTCATCTTCTATCAAATTTCCTTGTGTTGCAAAATATTACGAAAAATAACAATAATCATGTTTTGCATTGGAATTTTTAAATTTTTCAATTATAATTGACTTAGTAAAAATCACGAGGGAGTAAATTATGAATAACGAAAGCGTTGGTAAAAAAATTGTTGAAGCTCTAAAAAAGCAAGCTGAAAATATTGATTTTTCTGATAATATTGAAACACCTGTTTTTGAAAAACAAATAACAGAAAATGTGCAAGATAATATTATGAACATTAATGATGATATTTTTGCAGAACCTGCTAAACAAGAGAAAAATATGAGCTTTTTTGATGATATTGATGAAGAAAAAGTTTCAATGTTTGATTCTCAACCAACTCAAAATGCAATGTCTGAAGCTTCAAACGAAAGTTTCGAAATGCCGTCAAACATTATGGTTTTGAAAAAATTGATATCACAATTGCCAAGTGGTGTTTCTAGACACACTGGGGCGCAAATAATTAAACAAACAATGGAAGCTCTTGGTATCTCAATGAAAAGCGTATTGCAAGATGCTCAACAAGTTCAAGAAGGACTAAAAGTTTCTGCACGCGAATGTCAATCTACAATTCAAGAATATAAAAAACAAATTTTAACCTTAGAAAAACAATCTCAAGGTTACCAAAAACAATATTCTGCATTAAACGATTTGATAAGTTTATTTATTCAAACTACAAAATAAATCAGAAAATTTACAATAAAATAAAAATTAATAATAAGTGTTCAACTATTGTTTGAACACTTATTATTATAAAAACTTTTTACACAAAAACGAACTCCCAAACACACGTTTGGGAGATTTGAAAGGACCATTTATTATATATCTAAAATTACAATAAGTTTAGCGCAATTTGTGGCTGTTGATTTGCTGTCGCTAACAAACTTGCTGTTGCTTGTTGCAAAATTTGGTATTTTATATAATTTGAAGATTCAACCGCAACATCAGCATCTTTCATTGTTGAAGTTGCTTCAACCAAGTTTTCTCTTTGAACATCTGTTGAATCAATTGCTGAATCTAATCTGTTCATATAAGCACCGATTTTCGTACATCTCAATGATATGTTATCAATTGCATCATCAATATTATCAATAAATGCACGAGCTGAACTATCATTTCTATAAATGGCACTACACATTGCATCAATTGAAAAACTTTGACCTGCAGCAAGTGTTGCACTTGTTTGACCAGCTGTATACACGATTGTGCCATTTTCTGCTAATGCTGCAGCTAATGCTGATGCATAGTAGCCATCTTTGTACACAGGCTCTGCTCCGGCAGGAAGTACATTTCCAGCCGCATCTGTAGGTTTTCCATCTGAATTAATATATCTTGCTCTATAGCAATACTCATCACTTTCAGTATCACTTGTTCTTAAATCTAAATATCCAGGTTTTTCTTGAGTATTATTTGCAGCAGTTTGAAATCCCATTATAACTGTTGATTTTGCACTTGCAAACAAAAAAGCATCCATTTTGATAACACATCTTTTATCAGAATACAAACCTACTTGCAAATTAATATCTTCTTTTCTTGAACCATCAAGCAAATATGTATCATTAAAATCTGTGATTTCACATAAACGGTTGATTTCATCCATTCTTTGCGCAACTTCTAAGGAAATAGCGTTCAAAGAAGCAGAGCCGTATGTTCCGTTAGCAGCTTGCATGGTCAAGTCACGAATTCTTTGTAAATAATCGTTCATGATATCCAAAACACCTTCTTGAGTTGTTAACATATCCAACCCCATTTGAGCGTTTGTTTCAATAATATCATAACCATTAACTTTAGCTTCCATAAGAGCTACAACTGAATAGCCCGCAGCATCATCTCTTGCAGAGTTTATCTTGAAGCCGGTAGATAACCTCTCCATCGCTGTGTTCATACCTTTAGTTGCATCACTAAGGTATTTCTGGCAGGTCAATGATGACAAATTTGTGTTAATTGTAATTGTTGATGTTGACCCCATAATAAATTTCCTTTCAAATTTTATTTTTTTCCTTTCATACTTAATATCGGCAAAATATTCTAAACCTTTACAACTTTAGTTATAGAATCATCCATTTAGAGGATATCTACGCTAAAACCATTTATTTTATTAGTTTTTAAGCAATAAAATTTTAAAAAAATTTTCTAAATAATGATTAATCTCTAACTTTAGTTGTAGAAAAGTGTAAAAAAAATAGAAAGCAATTTTTCTTTTTTACGATGCACATCAAAATAAAATATTATTAATAGCAAAAGAGGATGATTTATATCATCCTCTTATACTTTTTACAATTAATTATTAAAACACTACTTGGTTGTAGATTTTTCAATAATTTCTTTTTCAATATTAGCAGGAACTTGTTCATAGCATTGGAATTCCATTGAGAATGTTCCACGACCTTGTGTATTTGAACGCAAGTCTGTTGCATAACCGAACATATTAGCCAAAGGTACTGCTGCTCTAACGATTACGTTACCAGTGTTACCTTGAGGTTCCTGTCCTTCAATACGTCCACGACGTCTTGAAATATCACCAATAATTGTACCTGTAAATTCATCAGGAATTTCGATTTCAACCTTCATCATTGGTTCTAAAATACAAGGTTGAGCTTTTTTACAACCTTCTTTAATTGCCATAGAACCAGCAATCTTAAATGCCATTTCAGAAGAGTCAACTTCGTGGTATGAACCATCATAAAGTTCAACTTTAACGTCAATCATTGGATATCCTGCTAAAATACCACCTTCAAGAGCTTCTTCCATACCTTTTCTTGCAGGTTCGATATATTCCTTAGGAATAGCACCACCAACGATTTTGTTTTCAAATACAAAACCATTGTTTTCACCAGCAGGAGAAATTCTAACTTTAACGTGACCATATTGACCTTTACCACCTGATTGACGGATGAATTTAGAGTCTTGGTCTGCATTTCCACGAATTGTTTCTCTGTATGCAACTTGAGGTTTACCAATGTTTGCTTCAACCTTGAATTCTCTTAACATACGGTCAACAATGATATCCAAGTGAAGTTCACCCATACCAGAAATAATTGTTTGACCGGTTTCAGCATCAGATTTAACTCTGAATGATGGATCTTCTTCCGCAAGTTTTTGAAGCGCAATGCCCATTTTATCTTGGTCAGCTTTTGTTTTTGGTTCAATCGCAACTGAAATAACCGGTTCTGGGAATGTCATTCTTTCCAAAATAATTGGAGCTTTTTCATCACATAATGTATCACCAGTTGTTGTATCTTTTAAACCAACAGCCGCACAGATATCACCTGCATAAACTTCAGTTTCTTCAAGTCTTTGATCTGCATACATTCTAACAAGTCTTGAAATACGTTCTTTTTTACCATTTGTTGAGTTCAAAACGTAAGAACCAGAAGTAATTACACCAGAATAAACTCTCAAGAATGTTAAACGACCTACAAATGGGTCAGTCATAACTTTGAATGATAAAGCTGAGAATGGTTCGTCGTCAGAAGAATGTCTTTCAACTTTTGTACCATCTTCAAGTTCACCTTCAATAGCTTTAACATCAACAGGTGAAGGCATATAGTCTACAACATTGTTTAACAATAATTG
Organism: uncultured Candidatus Melainabacteria bacterium; assembly: GCA_934754655.1. GTDB lineage: Bacteria > Cyanobacteriota > Vampirovibrionia > Gastranaerophilales > Gastranaerophilaceae > CAG-196. Next base: position 96,085 of record CAKVIC010000002.1, read on the forward strand.
AACACCTTTGTTCTTGAATGCGGTACCACAACATACAGGAACAATTTTATTATCACAAACAGCTTTTCTTAAGCCAGCTTTAAGTTCTTCAACAGTTATTGAATCAGGATCTTCAAAGAATTTTTCCATCAAAGCATCATCTTCACCGGCAATAGCTTCAACCATTTCATCTCTATATTGTTTAGCTTTTTCAGCCATATCAGCCGGAATTTCTTCCTCTCTGATATCTGTACCAAGGTCATTAGTATAAATTTCAGCTTTCATAGTCATCAAGTCGATTAAACCTGTAAACTTATCTTCTGCGCCAATTGGTAATTGAATAGGAACAGCATTTCCGCCCAATCTTGTTTTAATTTGATCAACTACACGATAGAAATCAGCACCTGTTCTGTCCATTTTGTTAACAAAAACCATACGAGGAACTTCATATCTATTAGCTTGTCTCCAAACTGTTTCTGATTGTGATTGAACACCACCAACCGCGCAGAATACTGCAACAACACCATCTAATACACGAAGAGAACGTTCAACTTCGATTGTAAAGTCAACGTGACCCGGTGTGTCAATAATGTTGATTTGGTGTCCTTTCCATTCTGCAGTAACGGCAGCTGATTGGATTGTAATACCTCTTTCTCTTTCTTGTTCCATAAAGTCAGTTACAGCCGCGCCATCGTGAACTTCACCTAATTTATGCGTTTTACCTGTATAAAACAGGATACGTTCAGTTGTAGTGGTTTTACCAGCATCAATGTGAGCGGCAATACCAATATTTCTGATTTTTTCTAATGGAGTTTTTCTAGCCATTGTTTTTTCCCTTTATATTAATACTACTACGATATACTGTAATTCCAGTCTTGAAACCATTGTCGCACAAACACAAATCATATACAAGCATGAGATTATAGATAAAAAAATAAGCAAGCTCTTGATTTTTTATTAATTAGTTGGTAGGATGGTTAAGGATTGAAAATTAAATTATAAATCATCGCAAACCTGTGGCACTCTGCCGACGAGGAAGATTAAGTATCTTCCGAGGAGAGGAAAGGGAGCGGGCACGCGCCGAGCGGTAAGGCAAGCCGAGCAACAAAGTTGCGAGGTGGAGTCGAGAAAAACGGTATTGCGTTGCGGAAGCGCAATGCAAACAGGTTTTTCGAGCGGAGCCGTTATCACTTTCAAACAGCGCAGGCAACGGCATTGATAATTGAATAAACAAGACGCCATATACATAAGGGCCTGTGGCACTCTGCCGACGAGGAAGATTGAGTATCTTCCGAGGAGAGGAAAGGGAGCGCAGAAAACGAAGTTTTCTCGCTAACGCAAGCGCAGGCAATGGCAATGATAATTGAATAAACAAGACGCCATATACATAAGGGCCTGTGGCGCAGCGGTAGCGCAGAGGACTCATAATCCTTTGGTCGTGGGTTCGAATCCCTCCGGGCCCAAATTTTATAAAAGCCGGTCTATGACCGGCTTTTTAAATGCTTAAAATTTACAAATATCACCCAATTTCTCTACTACTTTTATCAATTTGTCGTAGATTTGTCGGAGTTGAAAATAAATTCAAAATATTAATTTTTCTTTAATTTTTATGGCTTTTTTTAAAAAAAGTATTATTATGAGAATATTAATAATAGAGGGAAAAGGTATAGGATATATGTATAATTTAAACTCTGAAATTAAAGATTTTTTAAGTAATATTGAGCCAGATATAATATATAAGGAACAAGCTTCTAATGCACAAACTACTTTAAGAGATTACTTGCAAAGTTCTGAAGTTTTTAAAGACATGTATTTAGATTCATTTTTAACAGGTTCTTATAAAAGAAATACGGCTATTAAGGAAATAAAAGATGTAGATATAATTGTAATTTTGAACAAACCTGCGACATTTATAGAACCAAATGACGATGTAAAGGAATTATATAACTTATTAAAGAAATCTTTTGAAAATAGCGATATGTATGAGATAAAAGAAGTTGAACAACAGCAACGGTCAATTAAATTAATTTGGAGATTTAAAAACAATGAAGATAATGAAATCAGAAAAGAGGAATTAACATTAGATGTCGTTCCTGCAATTAGGAGTTCTGATGGTTCAAACTATAATCTTTGGATACCTGACAAAAATTTAAACAAATGGATTAAGACAAATCCTCAAGGACATATAGATAAAATAACAGAGAAAAATCAAGGCAGTACAGATATAAATGGACAAAAGCCCTTTATACCGTTCGTTAAAATTCTTAAATTTTGGAAAAGTGAAAGTTATAAAGTGCCAAAGAAACCAAAAGGATTTTTACTTGAATGTATAGCCTATCATAGTTGGAACAATCATGCAGATAATTGGTTTGATTGTTTAAAAAATGGCTACGAAGATATATTAAATAAGTATGAAATGTATATGTATCTTGGTTCTAATGATGATAAGGAAATTGACTTCATTTACGATATTGGACTTGAAGGTAGTATTATTCATACTTCAACAACATTTGCTAATTTTAAAAAATTCATAAATAAAATTAAAGAAACTACTGCAATATTAAGTGAGGTGGAAGAAGCAGATAGCAAATATGATGCAATATTAAAACTACAAGATATATTTGGAAATGAGTATTTTCCTAATCCGAAAGAAACTGACAAAAATATAAAAAATGATAATAAAACAAATAATAAATCAGTTTCTGTAATAACAGGTTCAAACAAAAATCCAGAGGCAAAATCTTATGGTCAGATTTGATACTCTGAAAAATACAATTACCGGCAGTTATAGAAAATATTTAAAGCAAAAAAATTTTGAATTTATTGCTGAAGTTGATTATGGAGAGTTATGGCATGGTATAATACAAATTCCCGATAGCGACATCAAAAGTGATTTGTGTATATGCTTTCCTTTCAAATTTCCATATGAACATCCTTGGGTATATGCACTTTCTAATGAAGAATTTATAAAAAATAGCAGACATCAAAATGACAAATATTTATGCTTATGGAACGATGGAGAATGGAATGTTAACATAACACCAGATGAATTTTACAATAGAATAGTTATGTGGTTCAAACATTCTAAAAATGATGATTGGGAAAATAAGGATAGAAAAGCGGATTTAGACAGGCATTTTTATTTAAACAATATTTTGGCAATCAATGATGATGAATGGAGTAATTTTGAGTTTAATAGTTCTTATGGTTATTATAAATATACAATCTTAAGATTTAAGACTTATGTTCAAGGAGTATTTATTTATCATCCAACAAACGGATTTGACAATAAAAGCAAATTATTTCTTCCTGCGGCATCTTCTTTTATAGAATGTAACAGTAATTTGTTAAAAGAGTTTCATTATTTCAAACAGAATAAGGACAATACAAAAAATGGGTTGTGGTTTAATTGTAAAGAAGAAATCAAACCATGCCAGACTTTTGCAGAATTAAAAAAACAAATATGCAAACTATGTGATATATCAGAAAATATTTTAAATGAAGAATTTAAGAAGTTATCAAACGAAAACAAAAACATAATGTTTTCTATTATCTATGAAGATGGCAATAAGAATAAGCAATATGTACATTTTGACTACAATAAAGGAGACGATGTTTTAAAAACATATAAAACTTGTAATTGTGATGAATATCATTTAACACAAAGAATTTCCCATTTAAAAACAAAAATACAAGATAAAAAAATTGCAATTTTCGGAATTGGTGCAATTGGTTCTTTTGTTGCAGAATCACTGGGCAGACATGGTTTAAAAGAGATTAAATTAATAGACCATGATATGCTTGAACCTCAAAATATTATTAGACATGCATTAAGTGCTTGTTTTGTTGGAGTAAAAAAAGCATATGCAATGGCACAAACTATTAATAATTTTTCATTAGGTTTTACTCAAACAAATTATTTTAATGACCCCATTTATGATACAAAAGAATATTTAGAAATCATAAAAGACGTAGATTTAGTAATTGATTGTACTGCGAATAGGAATTTTTCTTTGATGTTAAATCATCTTTGTATTGAAAATAAAAAATTAGCAGTTTACATAACCTCTCATAAAAAAGCAACTATTGGCAAAATTATAGTAGTACGACCTAACATTGACCCATGTTTATGTTGTTATTATGGCAACAATGGTATAATCGATAATTATGAAGAATTTGACTACCCATATATTACACAAGATAAAGATGATGAAATTATTTTAGGTTGTGGGGATATTACATATCCTGGAGTTTCTTCAGATATTGAAATGATTGCCATATGGGGTGTTAAAATCGTCTTATGGTTATTGCAAAATAAGTTTGATAATAATTTTTGTTTTATTGTAAATGAAATTCAAGAAAATGGAGACTTAAAACCTATATTTAAAAATGTTGGACATTATTTTAAAACTTTTAAAAAAATGGAAGGTTGTGAAATCTGTGCATTATAAAAATGTTATAATATCAGAATCTGTTGAAAAATTTTTAGATTCATATAGTTCCCAATTTCTGCCAAAAGAAACAGGTGGTATTTTATTGGGTTTTGAAGATGATAAAAAAATATATATTACACATGCAACAGATGCAGGAATAGATGCCAAACATTCTAATTTTAGATTTACAAGAGACCAAAAACATTGTAAAAACGAATTGGATAGAGTTTTTATAGAAACGAATGGTCGATGTGATTATATTGGAGAGTGGCACTCACACCCATTCAACTGTTCAATAAGCCCACTGGATATGATAAGTCTGTTATCTCTAAAATTAAATCCATCAAACAATGTTAATAACCCAATATTACTTATTAATATAAAAGAAGGTAATCATTGGAGAAAAGATATCTTTATTTTTGAAAAATTAAGATTGTATAAAATGAGTATATAATACGAAGGAGTAAAAATGAGCAATACAAAGTCTGCTGTATCTTTAACGAAATATTTTGAATTGTTGCAAGATGAAATGCTAACAAGCTTAAGAAAAAGTAATATAGGAAATGACCATCCTGTAACAAAGGGAGATTGTAGTGAACTAAAATGGATAGATTGGTTAAAAGCATATTTACCTAAAAGATATTCGGTTGACAAAGCTCAGGTGATTGATAGTGAAGGGAATAAAAGCGAACAAATAGATATTGTAATATTTGATTCACAATATACTCCATTCATCTTCAAAGATGGTAATGCAAAGTACATTCCTGCAGAGAGTGTATATGCTATTTTTGAAGTTAAACAAAATTTAAATAAGGTACATCTTGATTGTGCAAGCGAAAAAGCAGAATCTGTTAGAAAATTAAAAAGAACAACCACACAAATATATCATATGGGAGGTATAGCAGAGCCAAAACCATTGCATACTATAATTGCTGGGATTTTGACTTTATCTTCTGATTGGGTTGAGGATTCCAGATGTTTAGAGGGAAATATAAGTAGATTAAGTGATATTGGATTTATAAACATTGGTTGTGCTATGCAAGATTATGCCTTCTATGTTGATAATAATGGTCAGATTAAAAGGAGTTCAAAGGAAGAGTCTTTAATGTATTTCTTTTTAAAATTAATGATAGAATTACAAAAAATAGGAACTGTTCCAGCGATAGATATATACAAATATGCTTCATGCCTTACAAATTTTTAATTATTTATTAATATAATTGATTTATACCCCCTGCCTATTTTATAATCATTTAATGTTGGCTATTATGCTAGGGTGGTTACTTTATAACAAAACTATAGTTTCAAAATGTTCTATAGTAAATTGTCAAAGCATTGTGTACTAAAAACTATAACCTCTAAGTGCTGATAGTAAGGTTTAAATTTAAGAAACATTACACAAATGCTCGTTTTGTGCGACTCTTGGTATAAAGTTATATCTATTTGAAATTTAACAAGATTAAATGGGGATTTTTTCGCACAAGGTTTTATTTATAAGTTCCTAATTTTTTGCCTGTTTTTTTAATTTGTATTTTTTTATTTCTCCTAAGCCGTATCCTTCTAATAGATATTTATTAAACGCAACTTCAAAATTGCATATGTAGATAGAATTAGCTTCATTTGGTTTTTTATATATTTTTTAACAATTTTATAATCATTAGGATTTTTATATGTCACATTCCCATTGTTATCTACAATACAATCATACTTCATTAATTTAATTCCATTATTCACCCCTATAAATTCAATAAAACAAAGCAAAATATGATTTGCGTTGTAAATATCTATTAATAGATTTTCGAATTTCCCATAGTTTAAAAATTTATCTATTTTGTCGTTGAAACTTTTAATAATTTTAATATCTTCTTTAATCTGTTTTTTACTTATTTTTTTATTTTTTAAGTTTCTACAATAATAATTAATTATTTGTGAATAACTATTATTGGGCAATGTGCCAGTTTTAATATTTTTGACAATATCTAATGCATCTTTAAAAAATTCTTGTAAGATGGCATCATATCTTCTATTTTTTATATCGTTCTCTGAAGTCTTGTATATCCCCAAAATACTACCAGTTAAACTCAATGTACCACCGAGAAGAGAACCAATAAGTCCGCTCAACATAGTTGTTATAATTGGTTCTTTGTGCAAATAGATTAAAATTTCTTGAATTTCAATGCTCATGTATTCCTCTATAATTTATGATTGTTGTATTGTTGTTTGGTCAATATAAAATCATTATCAATTGTTAAGATTTTATTATAAATTTTATTGCACAGTACCAAATGTAAATAAAAAGACACACTCCAATAAAGAATGTGAACTCACCACTCCCAAATTGGAAAACATTTGGGTATTGATACTTAAATGATTGCAGGGCGATATACATTAATAAAAGTGCAATAATACCAAGTATAAATCGGCATTTTAAAAGTTTTTTAAAGAAATTAATTAAGCACCATATAACACAATATATTACAAAGAATAAAAAAACTATAGGAGTCCTCTATACAAGCTCCAATGCATAAAATGATAAAAAACGCATTAAAGAGATTAAAAACATTAAAAATATTTAAAGATTCAATATATTTTTGTTTCATATTAATTCAAATTCTCCTAAATCAATAGTTCAAATCATTAACTCTTATTGTGTCGTTTTCTTTATCCACAATACATTCACAAGCAAAATTTTGTTCAATTCTACCGCCATACATATTGGTTCCGCTTAAAGTACCATACAGTGTAAGGCTGTTTCCGGAGATGTAATGGTCTAACTCTCCGTTTATTCTTCTCCAACCTATTCTTACCGAGCTTGGGTCAACGGCTCTAGCCTTCAATTCATCAGAGCATTTGGTTTGTGCAACAGCAATTACATCATCATTGCTAAAGAAATTACTTAAATTGTTCTCAGTACTAACCACACTTCTTTCTTCTACCTTATTAGTTGTATTGCTACTGTTGTTTGATGAAGTTGTTTGTTGTACGATATTTCCGGTATTACTAGATTCATTTGATGCAGGTGGAGAAACTTTTGAAAAGCTCATAATAACCATAATTATTGCAATAATTCCCATAATAATTTCTGCATTTGTAGTTTGTCTAGGCTTGAGCGTATCTTCCTCTTTTGCAACATTAGAATCTAAGTTATCACTTTCTACAATTGATTCCATTAAATTTTCATTACTATTTTCTTCATTCATTTTATCCACCTTCTGTTCGCATTCCCCTGTAGTTATCAATTTTTCAACTTATTAATTAACTATCTTGTTCCGTGTCGATATTTTTGTTAGTCCAATCTGCATCAACTCTGTCTCGCAATTCAAATAATTCCATTTTTATATGTTCCAACTGCGACTCATTCATATCTTTATCTTTTATGAATTGAATAAACAAATCTATTAATTTCTTTAAATAATCTAATCCTTTCTTATAAAAGGTTTTGTTTTTTACCAAAATGTAAACATTAAATCCTATCGTTATAACAACACCTATCTCTACAAGACTCAAAAAAGTTTTCAACAGGGTGCTACCTGACATTTGTATTGAGAGATTTAAAATCATTATGCCCTCCTACTCTTCTCCTCGGATTTGGATATTGTTTAACTCCCACTTTACGATTCTGTTATCAAAATCCAAAACCGGAGCTTTAAAAGTATATGACCCCTTTGTGCCTATTTGTTTTGCTAGAGCATATGTTTCATCAATAATGTTGTCATAAGTGTCATACAGATTAAAAGTAACTGCTACATTATTAATAGGTTTCCCACTTATATTTTTTACGACTAGAATCGGATTTTTATCCGGACTAGTTTTAACCTCTTGTATCTGAAGTAATTTTAAACAAGGAGAGTTGCTAGAAATATAACTTTTTATTCGCCTATCATTTAATTTTTTTTCATATGATTTATATAATGAATCATCACAATAATTAAAGTCACTATCTGAAAAAAATTCTTCTTTTAACTTACCACATCTGTTCAAATAATAAGCTGCACTTTTTAAATCACTTTGGACAAGTTTAAGGTCACCAAGACGATTATTAACAAAGAAAAGATATAAACTTACAAAATCTTCATAATTGTAATACATTGTACAATGTTCACACTTTCGAACAATTGATATTAGCTCATTTCCTAAATCATTAGCCTTATTTAATGAATTTATTTCCATAACAGTATTGTTATGTTCATTATACGCATCTGCAAGCAATATATATGTGCTAGCGTTAGCTCCCTTTGCACTTGCAGCCTGTTTTAATAGCGATAAATGTTCGTCTTCGTTTGAATACCATAAGAACGCCTTTTTATAATAAACATTTGAATTATATTCTGTAATTTTTGCAGCTTTATCATAATAATTTATAGCTTCTTGTTTTGATTTCTCAAGAGTTTTGTTTGAATCAACATAATCAAAGGCATACAAATCTCCAAGCGCTAAGTAAATATCTCCTTTATTTGGACTTAACTCCAAAGCTTTTTGTAAATCATCAAGAGCATATTTTCTAAAATTTTTTACTTTATCATTTGAGTAAAAATAGCAGATTCCTCTGTAATAGTAAGGAATATAATCATTAGGTTTATTTTTATTGATATGCCTTGTTAAATACTCAATAGCTTTTTGATATTCATAGTGTCCTTCTGCATATACAACTCCTAAAAACAAATCAACATCTATATTAGGATTTAATTCTTTAGCTTTTTTAATATCTTCAACAATATTGTAAGTGCTTAGTGACATTTCTCGTGTATTGTATGTATCATACACTTCTTTGAAAACTTTTTGTTTTTTATATTCTGCATCAGCTCTATCTAAATATAATTTATAGTTATCCGGATGTTTTTCTATTTCTTTATTTAATTTTTCAATTCTTTTATATTGTTTTGTGGTTTGCTTGTTTAACTTATAGGCTAAATCATGAGAAGAATTAATTGTTAATATTACAAAAGATAGAAGTATTGCAAAAGCTATAATCGCACATATTACAACCCAATTAAATGATTTTTTCTTCTTAGTATCTGTTTCTAAAATCTCATTTTCGTCACTCATTCTATAAACTCCTTAAAATTATTCCCAACCACCATTAATATTTGTAATTATTGGATATGTATCTTTTCTTGGATAGACTCTTAATTTAGTGTCGGAAGAACATGTCGCAACTTGATAATATCCAACCATCTGAGACCTTAATAGTGAATCTTCAATTTCGTTACCATTTGTAGAAACTTTTTCTCCTAAACTGGTAATTTCACTACAATTCCAGCCATAGGTATTCTGAGCCTGCCACGCAATATCCGAAAAATCCAGATTATCGCTTTTCATCTCTTTAAAATATTCACTAGGTGGAATATCATTGTATTTAGATTGTTCTACCTTTATAGCTTTCGTTGCATCAGAAGCTTCATTTGTAATGCTATTGTTTACATTCTGAGTGTTACTAACTTCTTTTTTAGTTGTACTATCTAAACCATCAACAATCCAACAAATAATTATAATAATTAGTAACCATTTTAAGATTTGCTGTAGTTCTTTTCCCATTTTATCATCAAATATTTTCATAAATAGTTTTAGCCACCTATTTTAAAACTGATAATATCATTAGAATTTAGTAACAACCAATTCAACGTGATTATACAATTAATATTATAATTAGTCAAATAATATCAATTATCATAAAACTAATACTTTATGATATTAAAAAGTAATCATATAGTATTTATCATTTAGAAGAGGTGTTCTATATGATTGACAAATCTGCTATTGGAAAAATTATTCAGAAATTAAGAAAAGACAGACATTTAACGCAGGAAGAATTGGCTGAAAAAATTGACCTTTCAACAAATTATTTAAGCAAAGTTGAAAGAGGCTTGTGCGTTCTTAATGCTGAAGCTTTTTTGAAAATGGCAGATGTGTTAAAGTTCTCCTTAGAAGACTTTGGAATTAACACTAGTTCGCAAATAGACAATTCAAAAAGTATCTTGATAAATAAAATTCTATCATCTTCTGAGAAGGAAATAAAAGCCTATACTGCATTATTAGATACTTTGGGTGTAATTAATAAAATACTTAAATAATCAAATTATCATATTCTTTTTTGCTTATTTGAGATTATTATAAATTTAAAACTATATAAATTGTGTGGTATTAAGGACGTTATAGGGGTTTCAAGAAAAAAGGGAGTGCAAAAACTTAGGGCATATGAAAATTGTAGATAAAAATGAGTTGATAGCAAATTTGTTTGAAGAAAATTTTTGGGGAAAGTTAAAAAAACATATCCTTGCTAGTAGCTTTGATGAGTATCTTGAAAATTTTTTAAAAGAGCGACAAGTTACAATCGATGATGTCAAATGGACTATTCATGAACCAGGTTACATAGAAAATGATATTGAATATCAAAATATATCTATCTTTTCATTTGAAGAATTTTTAGAGAATTTAAAACAAAAACCTGATTTTTCATTTTGTGTAAGTATTAAAATTCTAAAAATATTGAAATCACTTAAGGTACTTGAAAGTATAAAATTAAAAAGTGATATTTTTTCTCTTAAAATTAATGCTAAAAGAATTTTTTCTTCTTTTTATAATAATGAAATAATAGACAAATTAAATGTATTGACAGTAAAAAGTTTAGAAAGTGTGTACATTGACCAAAATCAACTTATATATATAGAAGAGGAAAACATAGATATTTTAAAAATAAGGCTATTGTTATTTGTCTTAGATTATATTTATACCTATTTAAGAACAGTAGTGTATGAAAGTCAAAAGGATATAAATACTCTTTTAGAGGTTTATAAATATGAAGCAAGATTAAACTTGAATGAAAAAAGAGAGCTTTCCAATGATATTTTAAATGCTATAAAACAATTACGAAATAATAAATATAACAAGTCTAGGGGAAGGAAAAATAAAAGAAAAGATTTATTAACTAATGATATGCAGGCATTCTGGTTCGTAAAAGATATGGCTAAAGAAACATTAGCAGAATATAAAAACTACCTAGATACAGTTTTACAAAAAACTAGAAAAAGTAAAAAATTAGCCATAATGCAAGTTGAACAACTATGCAAATCTAAAAAATTCGATTTAATTAGTGTAAAAATAATAACAATTTATGCCAATGAAGTATTAAAACACGGTAGTGCCGAAACAGATTTTTGTATATCTAAACTACTAGATGAAGAATTTCATCTAGGTTTCTTTCAAGAAAATATAAATGATTTAAATGCTTTTGATAACTTTAAAAAGTGGTTAACACGTATAAATAAATAGAATAATATATCATAATTATAAATTTTAGAAAAGGACAAAAATAAACTTTATTTCTGTCCCTACAGGATTTTGGAAAATCTGCACATAATAAAAGAAAAGCCAAACCAAACAGGAGGGATATATGGTTTTTCAAGAAGTATTTATGCAGTATATTTGCAAAAACTGTGACAAGATTTATTTAGACAAAGATGTTAAGGGCAGGATGACGCCCATTAAGGGGTGCTATTGTCCAGAATGCGTCGAAAAGTACGGTTTTGTTAATCCGGAATCGCCACCGAAAAAGAGATTATCCAAAAAGCAGATTAACACTTTGAAAAATAATCAATTCCAAGTGCGAAAAAATGGGCGAAATTCAGAGCAAACCCGTGCAAATAATATGAAAGGAGGTAATAATGAGCATTAGACAAAAATATAGAAATTTTTTGCGTAAATTGATAGATACAAAATATCTCCAAAGATTCAAAAACGTTACAGTTTTGGGAGAAAGACTCATAAATGGCTATTATATCGTAATTTTTGAAGAAGAAATCTGTGAATGGGAGGATATCGAATGGTAGAAGTAAATAGATATATAATAATTGAAAATACAAGTAATCCAATCTTTGCAAGAATAGCTGTCACGAAGAATCAATATGGTTATATCATCGGATTAAAAAATGATTTGAAGAAAATTTTTCCGGCAAAGCTATTAGATAGGCTATTCAAGAATCATTTATATCAAAATATTGAATCTGCTTATAATGATTATAATAATTACTGGAGCTTACAACGATTAGTATGCTGTCTTTACACGAAGATAAGCGATAAAGTTGTCCATCACATTAATAAGTTAAAAATGGTAAATAATATTACCAATTTACTTCCGGTAACTAGAGAAGAACATACACAACTAGAAGATTACGATGAGGATGGAATGTTGGTTCAAAAAATGCAGGCTGGATTTAAAAAGAAAATTAATCGTTGTAAAAATCAAACTGTTGCAAATAATGATGATGTGATTTTACAGATTTTAAAATTTTCAAATGAAAGAGTGCCCAAAAATGAAATAATAAAAACAATGTTTAAATATGTTAAAAAAAGTTCTGTTTATGCAATTCTGAAAGATTTTTTCTACGGTAAAAAATTTATTCTAGCCCTTGAAAATAACGATATTATTGATATTTCAGAATTTAATGGAATTATGCGTGAAAGGTGGCGAAAAATCATAGAATTTGAAAAGCTCTTGATTTAGCAAAATTACTACTTTAGGCTAAATTTTATAAAATTAATTGTATAAAAAGTTTAAAGGCTTAGAAGTTAACAATAATTGGAAATATTTTATTATTAATAAAAAATTAAACATAGAGAGGATTAAATTATGAAGAATGATATTAATGAAAATGTAAATGTACCCGTGCTTATACTTGTAACTGATTGGAATAAATATTTTGATTATCCAAAATTGGGAACATTAAGAAAACTAATATTTGAAGCTGATACGAATGGTTTTAATAAAGTTATTCGTAGAATACAATCAAGAGTTTTGATTAATGTATCAGAATACTTTAAATGGGTCGATGAAACCAATGGAATAATTCCGGATTCTCAAAATTAAAGGATGGCATCAAGCCATCCTTTTTAATTTAAACTTACTGCAAAGGTACAATATCAAGTTTATACCCCAAAGGAATTAAAATTTTTAGTAAAGTATCAATTTGAGGAGCTGTTTTTGATTTCTCTAAACGAACTAAATATTCTTGTTTAATATTGCATAATTTAGCAAACTCTGCTTGAGTTAAGCCTCTTTCTTTTCTAATCTCAAGAATTTTTCCCAATAGTTCAACCTGTAAATCTATTTGAGATTGTTCTTCTTTCGTTAAATCAAGAGTTTCTTTAAAATCTGACCATTTGTTAGAATGTTTATTTTCCATTTTTACAAATTCCTTTCAATAGAATCTTTCATTAGTTTTAAGGCTTTTTCAATCTCCCTACGGGGAGTTTTTTGAGTCATTTTTACAAAGTGGTTAAGAATAATATATTTATTTTCTTGTTTGTAGAAAAAGAAAAATCTATCTCTAATGGGTCTTAGTTCGTACAAATCACCTTCTAAGTGCTTGATAAAAGGTTCTCCGACTTGTGTACCATAGCATTCTAAGATATCAAGATACTCAACGATTTTCTTTAATTTGATTCTTGCATTTTTCGATTTTAAAGATTTTTCTTTCAATTTGTAGATATATTCTTGGCTTTCGCTATAACCGTTTGTATCTTGCCAGAATATTACTTCGTATTTTTTATCCATTTTGTACCTATCTATATTATAACTAATTAGTTATAATATTTCAACCTTTTTACAAACTTACACCATTTAACATTTTATCATTCATATCTTCAACAATATCAGCAGTGTGTTTCTGAGCAAGGTGCGAATATCTTTTTACCATTTGTAAGGTTTTATGTCCTAAAACCTCTGCAATTTCCAGCAATGTTTTACCACTCATTGCTAGATAACTAGCTGCAGTATGTCTTAAATCATGAAATCTAAAATCTTCAATACCTGCCCTTTTTACCGCATTATTAAAGGCTTTTATTCTATCGCAAGGTTTATTGGGGTTATTTCCTGGGAATAAAAACTTATTTTTAAGATTTCTAATTTTAGAATATTCTTTTAATTCATTCTGCACCCTTTTAGGAATAGCAATACCTCTATTATCACCATTTTTTGTATTCATAAAATAAAAATAGTTATTTACTAAATCTACATCTTTCCAAGTTAAAGAAATTATTTCATTATACCTTGCCCCTGTTGTTAATGCGATTAACACAACCAGATATAATTCAAAAGAAGATTTTTTGCATTCTCTTAGTAAGCTGGATATCTCTTCTTTTTTTAAAAATCTTACTCTAGAATTATCTTCTGTTTCTTTTCTTACATTATAGACAGAGTTTTCTGACATCCAACCCCAATCTTTTACTGCAAATGAAAATACTATTGATAATGTTGATAAATATCTGTTTACCGTAGCTTTTGATAGCGTTTTATTACCACGAACAACATGTTTGCTTGGTTCCTTTTCCAAAATTTGTTTATATTCTGTAATTAGTGGTGTATTTATACTTGATAGATAATATTTGCCAATTTTTGATTTCCACCAATTCAGATGTAATAAAAATTTTTCTTGGTCACTATTTCTTTTGGGTAATTCGTATTTAATATATCTGTCAATTAGCTCTTCTACTGTATGCTTATTAGCTTCATAGTCTTTAAAATAAATACCACGTTTTATATCTGTTTCAGTTTGTTTTGCCCATTCAACCGCATCTGTTTTCCTATCAAATGTTTTATTAACAGGAGGACATCCTTTAATTCTGATTGAAACAGTATATGTAAATCTTTTCTTTGTTTTTGAATAGCGTTCTTTGATTTCTGCCATTATTACACACTTTCAGTGTTATAATTTGTCGTAGATTTGTCGGAATTGAATATAAAAAAGTGGAAATTTTTTGAACAATTCTGAACTAATTATAACACATGCGTTCCATATATTCAAGTGTTTACGGCATTTTATCTTTTATATATTTATTCTCTTTATGAACACCAGAGGACTCATAATCCTTTGGTCGTGGGTTCTTACCCTCCTTCCCTTAAAACAATCAAATTTTAATCAGTACTCCAATTTATAATCGGTAAGCCTTTTTGTTCAAAAAAATCATTACATTTTTTGAATGGATTATTACACTCACACATAAACGCTTTTACATTATTTTGCAATTTTGCATAATTTCCACAATAATTTTTTGCACCACCCAAGTTTGACGGATGTGATGTTCTAATTATACAAATATTATTTTTTAACAACTCTTTGTCTTTGCTATCATCATCAAACATTTCTAACAAATTTGCATTTTTGCCGAATAGCATTATAACAAGTGGTTTGTTTTCTCTATTATAAACCAATTTTTCTATAACTTTTTTCACAAAAGGCGTCCAAGCTCTTAAATGTATTTCTTTCGATTTTTCTTGACGATTTTTTTCTTTTACTTTACAAAACGTCAATGCAGAATTAAGAAGTAACACACCGTTTGTTCTCCAATTTGTTAATTTTGTATTCTTATTATCAATTCCAAACTCTTTTAGTCTATCAAAAATATTTTTCAAAGAATCTTTTGCTGATTCATTATTTCCAAAAGAGAAAGCCAAACCATCAGCTCTATCTTCATCAGGATAAGGGTCTTGCCCAATTATCAAAACTTTAACGTCTTGCGGTTTTAAACCAATAAATGCACTAAAAATTTTTTCTTTTTTATTTGGACTTGTGCATTCATTAATGCAATTTAAAATACTACCGTCTTTAAAAAGTTCCTCTAATTCTTGCTTATTAAACCAATTATTTTTAATCAAAATTTCTTTAAAATCTTCCATATTAAGCCCTTCTGCTATACATTTTTTAAGTAGAATATAACAAACTGTTATAAATAATGCAAGATAAATTTTCAAATTATTTTAAAATTTGCAGAAAAAATATTTTTTTATGCTATCATGCATGTGATTAAAAAAAAACTTGTTAAAAATAAAGTATAAATATTTACTCAATTTTTACGGTTTTTATTGGAATTATAAAGAAGGGAGATTCAAAATGAAAAAATTATTTAGCACGATTGCTGTATTAGGATTACTATCAATGCCAGCGTTCGCTTCAGAACCATTTGGGTTTATTTATCAAAATACAACACACCAATTATTAGGTTCTGGTTCAGTTAACCCTGCCAAAGTAGGTACTTCAACTTGTACATCATATTTTGGTATCGTTGCATTAGGCGATTGCTCAGTAAAAAAAGCTATGACAAATGGTAAAATTACAGCTTTATCACATGCTGATCAAGATGTAAAAAATATTCTTGGATTTAAAAGAATTACAACAAAAGCTTATGGTCAATAGTTAATAAAACTTTAAAAATTTTAATCAAACTGAATCCTAAAACTTAGACAAAAAGTCTGTTTTAGGATTTTAGTTTTTTGATACAATATTCTTATAAAAAAAGGTGATTAAAATGTATTATAAAACATACTACACTTCTCCGATTGGTAAACTTATGCTCGCAAGTGATAGCAGTAATCTTGTTGGACTTTGGATAGAGGGACAAAAATTTTTTGGTGATACTATTAACGAAAAAATGATTGAAAATAATAATCTTGAAATTTTTAATAAAACAAAATCTTGGCTAGATAAATATTTTAAAGGTAAAGCTCCAAAAATCACAGAAATTCCACTTGCACCTACTGGAAATAGTTTTAGACAAAGTGTGTGGAAAATATTATGTAAAATACCCTATGGCGAAATTTATACTTATGGTCAAATTGCAAGAATCATAGCAAAAGAACAAGGAAAATCAAAAATGTCAGCACAAGCTATAGGCGGTGCTGTTGGACATAATCCAATTTCCATTATAATCCCGTGTCATAGAGTTATCGGCTCAAATGGAAAATTAACCGGCTATGCAGGTGGTATAGAAAATAAAATAAAACTTTTGGAACTTGAAAACCATTCCCCAAAGTTTGCAGGGAAAACAATAGCTTTTCCGCAAACTCAAATTATTAATTTATGTAACGATTTTTGTTAAAACCCTAAAGTTATTCGCAAAAATGCCGTTAACTATAATGTATCGATATTATTAAAGGCAAAATCATGGATTTAAATGCTATTAATAACTTTAAAAATTTACCCGAAATCGCTGAAATTCTAAAACATTGCGAAAACAATGATCTTAATAATCAACCATCTAATTCTGTTTTTGGACACTTTATCAACAGTGAAATATGCGAAGGAGAATCAAAAAATCCCACTAAAAATTTAATTCCAAAAACAGAAACATTAAAACAACTTTTTATAAGCCAAATAAAAAACGAACTTTCAAACATAAATAATAAAACAGAAATTACTCTTGAAGATACAAAAGAAACTACTCTTGATGAAGATACAAAAGAAAAAATTCGCTCAAATATTAAAAAAGTTGCAGCCAAAAGGATTCCTAACCGTGGAGTGCTTAATTTGTCAGATGAAGATATTGAATATTGGACAGATTTAATTTATAAAAATTCAAAAGAATTTAATTTCCCACCGGAAGTTTTAATTGCAATAATAAGACAAGAATGTGATTTCAAAAGAAGTATAAAAAACCCTATGCAAATCACTCGTATAACAGTTGAAGACATTTTTTTGCACAAAAATAAATATTGCAAACTAAACGAAAAGTTATACAATGAAATAATGTCTTTATGCAATGGAAACAAAAATAAATTAATAAATTTGTATAAAACTAATCCCGATATCAGCATAAAAATAGGAATGCTTTGTTATTTAAGCAAGGGAAATTCTTCAAAAGATATCACAGAATGGAATCTTAAAGAGCATACATCTGCAGCATACAGATACAATGGAAGCCCACTTAAAGAAAAATACGCAAACTCAGTTGAAGGATTCTTAAAAATACTTGACTTTCCAAATACATCTATTGATGTTTATTATGCTCAAAATACTGAAAACCCTCAAAACACCGAAACCAAACAATTTGGAGTTTAATTTATTCTGAATAATTAATAATAGTTCCGCCACTTTGTGACATTGAATCATAAGCGTTTTGAATTTTAATATTTTTACGAACTTTTTGTAATTCCATTTTGGTATCTTTCATAACTTCTTCAAGTTTAGAAATATTTTCTTGTTCTGATTTTTTTAATTCATTTAACAATGCATTAAGTTCTGTTTTTTGATTTTCATCAAGCACTAAATATTTTCGCATGCATTTGCAATTCAAAAACACTTGTTCTCGGAGCTTTAGCATTGTCATTGCACCGTCATAATCCTCACGCTCCAACATTTTTTTTATATCTTCAGAACCATTTAGGAGTTGCTGATATTGCATTATTAATTGTTCAAATTGTTTTTTATTCTCCATTTGCTAACTCCTTTAATTATCCCAATCATCAAACAAATCATCCGCTGAAACACTTTCTTGCTCTTGTGGAGCATCAAATGTTGTAACATGTTGTTCACTGTCACTTACAAAATTATCTTGAAGATTTTTTGATAAATCCTCAGATTTTCCGATTTCAGGCTGCGCAATTTGTGTATTATCTTCTTGAAGTTTTTGCTCTTCAACTTGAGGTTCTTGTTTTGAATTATCTTCCGTCAAAGTATTATCTGCGGGCAATTGACCTAAAGCAGCTTCCATTTGTAATTCCAAAGCCTGTTCATAAGGTGGAGCCGGTGGCAAACTGCCATTTTGACGATTAGTAGCCTGTTGTTTCATAACTTCTTCAACAGAAGATATTCCACTTTTAATTTCTACAGCTTTTTGAAAGCCCCAACGAATATTTACAAAATCATCAAGCACTTCATCAATCAAAGGCGCATTTCTTTGCACATTTGCCTTAATAAGCTTCATTGCCATTCTATTGTACAAACGAAATAATGATTTTGAAACATCATTTCCATTTTCTAAATCAATTGTACGCATTAATTCACGCAAAATTTTCCTTGCGCCATCAATATTTTCAGAACGCGTTTTATAATCTTTTTGCTCAATTGCCGTTTTAGCTTTTTGTAAAAACTGAATCGCCGCATCAAATAACATCAGCATTAACTTCTCCGGCGTCGCGGTCGTTACGTTGCTTGTTTGATATTGTTTAATGTACTTGTTGTATGGATTTATAGGCATTTACACCTTCTTATTAATAAATATACCTGATGCCATATTCAATTTTTTTACCAACTCACTCAATTCTGAGCCGGAAATTGTTTCTATCAACCTATTGGTTGAGCTGTCATATAATTCTATTATATCATCTTTTGAATTAAGTTTAACATAAAAATCTTTATTTGGGTTTTCAAGTTCATTGATATCGAACTCTTCATTTTCTTCCCCAGATTCCTCTGTTACGTCATTTTCTTCAACTAATCCGTCTTGAAACTCTTCTTCACTTTCTTTTTTTTCTTTTTCTTCTTGTTTCTTTTTAGAAGTTTCTTCTTCCTCTTCTTTTTCTTTAATTCGGCGATTTGTGCTTGTTGTTTGGACTT
The DNA here is from genome assembly GCA_934754655.1 of uncultured Candidatus Melainabacteria bacterium. GTDB lineage: Bacteria > Cyanobacteriota > Vampirovibrionia > Gastranaerophilales > Gastranaerophilaceae > CAG-196. The sequence goes on from CAKVIC010000002.1 coordinate 115,823, forward strand.
GCTTAAAATCATTTGTAGGATCTGCTTGAACAATTTGCTCAGTACGACTGGTCAACTCTGCAGAAGTTGACTCTTTTACCATTCCGGTGTTTGCCATTGACAAACCATCCATGCCCATTTTTAAAAAATCCTTAATATTCTATACTGTAACAATATATTATGCTATAATGTTTAAGTGAACATCATATAAGAAGGGTATATTTATGAGCAAGAGTTTATTCATTAAGTTTATTGATAAATTATTAGCTTTTCCTTTATGGATAAAACAAGCTGTATTTTTAAAACTGTCAAAAGATTTAGAAAATTACCTTAGTAATGAATTTTTAAATGTTGAAGAAGGTGAGCTTTTTCATATTTATCGTCCAACTTTATCTGAATTAGGACAAAACGAGCTATTAACTAAAGAATCAAAATTTGATGATACAATATATTCTTTTATGAATTCATGCTCTAGAAATATGACACTTATTGAAATTGCAATTGAAAACAATTTAACAATGGAAGAAGTTTCAAAAGCGTTTATGTTTTGCAAAACTTCCGGATTCTTTTCAAATTCTGTACCACCTATGGTTAGTGCAATTGCGGGATTTATTGCCGGTAAATACAGAACCGGTGAATATTTTATAAGAGCCGGTAAGCTTACAATTGAACAATTAGATATTGTTTTAAACCGTCAACAAGAAATGACTTCTGCCGGCAAGCACGTTTTTATTGCAGAATTGATGGTTCAAATGGGCTATGTGCTTGAGCGCGACGTAAAAAGTATTATTTTTATGAAAGAAGAAGCACAAAAAAGATTTTCACTTAATCCGGAAGAAGTTCCAACAATTGCAATGGAACAGGAAAAATACGATTTACGAGTAGAAAATACTAAATTGAAAGAAGAAAACGAGATTTTGAGAGAAAAAATGGATGTGCTTTTAACATTTATCAAAGACCACAAAGAAACAGTTGGAGCGCAAGATTAATCAAGATGTCAGAACAAGAAATTACAATCGGCAAAATTTATAAACATTACAAAGGTAATTTATATAAAATAATTGCGTTTGCAAAACATTCAGAAACAGAAGAAGATATGATTGTTTATCAGCCACTCAAAACCGGCGACAACTGGGTTAGACCAAGACGAATGTGGAATGAAGTTGTTGATAATAATGGCACTTTAAGATTTACTTTGCAAAATTAAAATTAATATTCTTCATTTCATATTTTTATTAACTTTAATTGCCCTTTTGTATAATATCAAAATATTTTCTCAACAAATATTATGTATTTGTTGAGGAGCAAAAATGTATAAGTATTTTAAACGTGTTTTTATTATCATATTATTATTAATAAATTTTTTATCACCAATTCAAATCTATGCTAATGAATGTAGGTATTGTGATTTCTCGAAAATTTATGTTGGCGAAGATAAGTTTGAAAACTTTAATCGCAAAATGTTTTGCCTAAATAGCAAACTAAACAAATATATTGCACGCCCTGCACACATTTTATGGGCATCAATCATGCCAAAATACGGAATGGATAGAATTCTTTCTGTCTATAATAATATTGAATACCCCAAAAGACTTGCAAGTTGCATTATTCAGAAAGATTTCCAAGCCGCAAAAAATGAAACAAAACGTTTTTTAACAAATACAACTATAGGCTTAGGCGGACTCTATGACCCTGCAAAAAAAATTTTTAATTTAAAACAAGTTTCTGAAAACATGGATCAAGCTTTAGGCAAATGCAATATGAAATCCGGTTGCTATTTAGTTCTTCCGATTTTATCCTCATCAAGTCCGCGTTCTTTATTAGCACGCTTAATAGAAGCAGCTTTAGACCCATCAGTTTATTTTGGCTCACCAATTACAGCCTTAATAAAGTTTGGATTTGTTGTAAATAAAACTTCTTATATGCAACCGGTTATCAAAATGGTGGAATCGACTTTTGCAGACCCTTATGATATTGCAAAAAAAATCTACGGCATGGAAAATTATATCAAATCCACTAACCTTGACCGCAAAGATTTGCTAAGTACTGATGCCAAAATTTTATCCACAAAATCCGATATCACAGGCGAAGATATCATTGCAAATGTACAAACACAAGATGAATTAGAAAATCTTAAAACAAAATTAGATACTATTTATCAAGATGAAAATATTTTATCAGGTTTAGATGAGCTAACTGGCACAACAAAAGTTAACCCCAATTTTACATTAAAACCGGATATTATTTTAACAAGTTACAACGCACAAAGCCCCGTAGTTGATTCAATGCGTACTGCACTTTTTGACAATCCTGATATTAATAAATCGATTTGGAACGAGCTTTCGATATGGAACAATTGTTTTGCAAACAGAATAAAAACCGATGAAGTTCAAATATATGAAGATAGTGACAATTATAAATTCAAATATATCTTGCAAAAAGATAAAAATTCGCCAATTGCAATAATTTATCCATCAATTGGAGAAGGAATCAATTCTTCGCATTCAGTGGTTTTTGCCAAAATGTTTTATGATGAAGGATATTCTGTTGTAATCCAAGGCAGTCATTTTCAATGGGAATTTGTAAAGAGCATGGAAAAAAATTATTGCCCGGGCATGCCGGCAAAAGATGCCAACTACTTAAAACTTGTAACTGCTAAAATTATCAAAAAGTTAGAAACCGAACATAAAAGAACTTTCACTAATAATCTTTTAATTGGAACCTCATTTGGCGCAATGGAGACTTTGCATTTAGCAAATTTAGAGAATAAAAATAACACTTTAAATATCTCAAAATTTATTGCGATAAGTCCACCGATTGAACTAGTTTATGCTATGCAACAAGCAGACAAAAACAGCGAAGAATTAAACATTTCAACTGAAGAAACAAAACATAAAACCGCGATGACAGCGGCTAAAATTATTCAAATTACAGAATTAAAAAAAGAAAAAGGCAAAGAAATTAATGAGTTACCTTTTACTGAACAAGAAGGAAAATTAATTGTAAGTTTTTTGATGCGACAAAAACTTTCTGATTTAATTTACACAATAAATAATATAAACAAAAACAAAAAAAGTGATTTTTACGAATCTATGAATAATATTAGTTTTCAAGATTATGTAAACAAATATTTGTTAAAAGAATCAGGTACAACCCTCGATGAAATCGCCTATGACACAAGCCTCTATTCAATTTCAGATTATCTAAAATCTGCAAATAATTATAAAATTTATCATTCACTTGACGATTTTTTCACAAACAAATCACAAATTAAACAATTAAAATCGTATTCACCACAAAATGTTATTTGTTTAAATAATGGTTCACACTTAGGATTTCTTTATCGCAAAGAATTCTTAGAAGAACTGAAAAAAGATATAAAATTTAAAGGAGGTTAAAATGTTTTACAAAGTTTTGAAATTGAACGATTTAGTAGAAAACAAAGAAGTAAAGTTTGAGCGCGAAGTTTTATTAGAAAACGGCGATAGCAGCTTAAACGTGATTTATTTAAAAAAGGATGAAATGATAGATACACACGTATCACATGCCAATGCTTGCGCTATAGTTTTTGACGGAGAAGCAGAATTTCATTTTGATGCAGAAAAATTTGTTCTTAAAAAGGGTGAATTAATTATGTTTAAAAAAGATGAAGAACATCGAGTTTTAGCATTAAAAGATACAAAATTTTTATTAGTCAAAATCTAAACTTTTTACTAAATGTCATGCACGCTATTATTAAGCCTGCATGACATTCTTATTTTATAAAAAATTAAATCTTATCCTTGTTCAATCCAGCTACGAATTTTTTCACCGGCCTCAGAATCATCGACTCCATCGAATTCTCGTTTTAATTCTTTTAAAGCTTCTCTTATATCCGCGCCGGATGCGTGTACAGAAGGTCTGTTTTGTTGTTCTAACAAGCCTTGTTGTAATTGTGATTGCTTAGTTAACATATCTGCGGCATTAACACTTAAATTCTTTAATTGTTTTTCTTGTTCAGCATTTTGCTCTCTTAAGCGAATCAATTCTTCTTCTTGAGCAGCCTTTGCAGCATTGATTTTTTGACTCAAAGCTTTATGTCCAAAGAATAAACCAAATGCAAGTAATGCAATCGCAAGCCACCAAGGATTACCATGATTTGGAGCAATTGGCGCTTTAACATTTTTATCACCGGCCATAAATGGATCTAAAGAATCTGCAAATGCTATTGTTACATTGTCAGGAGAAGCTTTAGGACTTGCGGCGTGTGCTACCAATTCTTTTAACTCTTCTAAAGTAAGTTCAACCGGCAAAGCATCTTTTTCTAATGTAACTGCGATAGAAATTTCTTCTAATACCCCTGGAGAAATATATTCATTCGTTTGAACTTTTGTAACACCATACTGAGTTTCTTTAGCAGTTCTTGAATAACTTCTATTTTGGCTTGAATCAGAACTTCCGGCAGGTAAACCGTTTGGAAGATAAACACTCACGGCATTTGTATTTTTATTAACATCTGTTGTTTGATCACCCAAACCTTCTGAAAATACTTGTTCATTAACAGCAGTTTTTTCATTAGGGTCATAAGCGATTGTAAATTTTTCAACAGGAGCTTGTTTTAAGAAAGTACTAACTGTTGCAACATATTTACCACTTCCTATCAAACGATTTAATTGCGCAGAAACTTTTTCTTGCATATATTTATCGTTTGCTTGAAGTCTTTCTAACATTTCAGATTGGGCATCAACCATGCTGTTATAAACATGCCCATTTGTATCTGTTATAGATATATTTTGAGCCGTTAAGCCAGAAACACTTCCTAAAAGCAAGTTAGTAACGGCTTTAATTGTTCCCATATTCAAAGTCTGACCAACTGCAACTGTCAATTGAACGGTCGCAGTTACAGGTTTTTGCATAGAAGAAAACATCGTTTGCTCCGGAATTGATATAAATACAGATGCATTTTCTATACCGTCAATTCTACGAATTAAACGAGCCAATTCACCATTCATTGCTCTTACTAAACGAATTCTTTTATCTTCTTTTGTTGAAGTAAAATCACCTTTATCAAAAACTTCTAACCCAACATTTTGGTCATACAAACCGCTTTCAACAATAACCATAATTGCGCGGTCACGTTGCTCTGTTGTACATTTTTTCATGCCGGGAGTGCAATCACCCTTTTTTAATCTCAAAACTGATTTTGTACCATCAACTGCACGTGCAGCAACAATATTATTACGAGCCAAAAGTGCTTGAATTTCAAGAGCTTTGCCTAAGTTATCTGTTGTTAACAAATCTACATCAACCTTGAGTGGTTCATTGCTAACATCAACCTCACCTTTATTGTTATTATTAGCAGCAATGCTTCCGCATATAATAAAAATAATAAGCAAAAGGACTACACCGCCAATGATTGACGCCATTAAAACTTTATTTTCTAATAATTGTTTAAAATCCATAAGTCCTTCCCTATTATTATTATACACATATTACAAAAATTTTGAATACTAAATTTGTAATTGCATAATTTTATCATACGCTTGTACGACTTTACCAACAGCAGTTGTTGCAACAGAAATTGACAATTCAGCTTTTGACATCGCTGTCATAACATCGTGTATATCAACATTTTCAGACCCCATCATAACATCTTTTAACAAATTATCAGGAGCATTTGCTGTTGCATTAAGATTCTCTACCAATCCAGACATTACAGCAGAAAAATCGGTTGTTGACGGTTCTTCAATCCTATTCATTCTTGCAGATGGAATATCATAACCCCAAGAATCTAGCTTTGTATGTTGAATTCTTGCTTCTAAATCATATTGTGGATAAATACCTTTAATCATATTAATACCGCCTTTGTCTTATTATTGTTAACGACATTTTTTTATGTTTTTTAACCTATATTGCAAAAAATCATCCATTTGTACTAATCTTTTTAACTATTACTAAAGAAAAGTCAAGATAAGTCGATTGATATAATAGAGTTTCACGCAAAAAAGGTTTGCAAAATGAATTTACACGAAGAATGTCTTTTAAAATATCTTTTAAACCCAATTGACTTATCAATTTCTACAAGAATATTGAAAATTAATAACCTTTTAATCCAAAAAGGCAAATTCGAATGCAAACTTAAAGGAAAAAATAATTTTAAGCTTGCGTAGGATCGAAAATAAATTTGTCGCATGTGGCTTTATGTGGCATAAAAACTTATAGCCACTTGGGCATAGTATCTTTAATCTTTTAAAAAGGTTGCAAAAATCTTTTTTTTATATTATAATCTCCATGACATAATTTCTGTATAATTATTTATCCAGACCGGAGTGCGAGGAATAACAGAGATAGTCGCCTAACAAGTTTTAATGGGCATACAATTCAGGATACATTAAAATTTAGGAAAGACACTTTGATAGGAATCAAACGAGAACATAGTGAAACCGTAGCGAGGATTTACGAGATAGTATACAGAATCCAATTTACAAAATGACGAGGATCTCATGATTAAAAAAGTAGTCTTAATAACTGCTGTTTTAGGAATATTCCTAGCCAACAGTGTTCAGGCAGCAATATCAGAAGACGTTGTAAAAGAAACCATTATCAAACATTCGATTGAAATGGGAGTTGACCCTGCTTTAGCATTAAGCATTGCACAAAAAGAATCAGGTTTTAAACACGAAATCAAAAGTGCGCACGGTGCTGTCGGGGTATTCCAACTATTGCCATCAACAGCAAACAGAATGGGGTACAATCCTTACTATTTAAGTGAAAACATCAAAGCAGGATTGACTTATTACAAAATGATGTACAAAATGTTTGGCTCAACAGAACTTGCATTAGCAGCGTATAATGCCGGCCCTGGAAACGTTAAAAAATACGGTGGTGCAATACCGCCTTATGCAGAAACAAAGCGCTTTGTTAACGTTATTATGAACGATTATAAGCAAAGAAAGCTTAATCCGGATCCAGCAATTGCAAAATATAATAAAACACCGGCGATTGCTCCGAATACGAAAACGGATTTGCACAAACCGCAAAAACAAGTCGAACCACCTAAATTAACAGAAATTCCTGAGGTAAGGCAAACAGAACCGGTAATGGAGATTTTATAACAAAGAAATTTAAAAAAAGCTTGAGAAATAATTATTTCTTAAGCTTTTTTAATTTAACTAATTTATATATAAAATTAAATTTTCTCACTAATGTATAAAATTTCTACAACTAAAGTTTAAGATTTGTAACAAAACCCTAAAGTTTTTAAAATTTATGCCGTTAATAAATATATAAGAGTTTTATTTTAGGAAGGTAAAAACATGGTTGATAAAGACGAGAACGGCATTTCACTTTTTGGTCGCACATTAGACGTTATGGAAAATGACCCGCTTGAAGAGATTTTTGCATTAAACATGGGTGATTTTTTATCTGAATATTTGATTTCTGACGATTTGGCAAGCAAAATTGGTAAAAGTGAAAAAGATAAAACTACAAAATTAAAATCTCAATTAAAGGAATTAATTTCAATTTATTCTTTAGATAACACATTGTGTGTTTTGGGATTTGATTCTCAAGATGAGTACGTAATTTATAATTCTATTGCTAAAACTCTTACACAAATTCTTGATGTCGACGCATGCCATATTTACTTAACAGAAGAATTTAGCAAAGGATTGAATTTTAATAAATATCTAAACCTTGTTGGCTCCTCAATTGATTTTGACGAAAATATTTACGCCAAAAAACTTGGTTATTCAAAAAATGATAAATCAATCATTGTTCAAGCATTTAATTCATTAGAAAAAATTCAAATAAAAGATGCAAGTGCAATTGATAATTTCACACCAAAATACGAACTCAACGAATTTAACGTTAAATCTTTTGCAGTTGTCCCAATGCACAATAACGCTTATGTTGTAGGCGCTATTGTCATTGAAAATTATAAAGAAAAAACCATTAAGAAAACTTATATGGAACTTTTAACAACCATTGCAAAATTGTTTGGGACTTCTATGCATTTACAAAAAACAATTGAACACACTGAAGAATTAATTGCAGATACCTCAATCATGCCGGAAGAATTACAACAAGCAAGAGCAGAATTAACCGCGCTAATCGGCGATTTGGGTAGCAATCAACAAACTTTTGTTGAAAAATTAGCAAAAGCTGTGGATGAAAAAGGTCAGTACAAAGTTGCTCATTCGCAAAAAACAGCAGAGTTATCGAAAAAATTATGTAAACATTTAGGTTTAAATGAAAAAACAATCGATTTAGTTTATTACGCAGGGTTATTACAAAACATTGGTAAAATAACGCTACCTGAATCTTTATTTAATAACAAAGGTAAATTATCAAAAGAAGAGTGGAATAAACTTCAAAACCACCCTAATGTAGGCGTTAATTTGCTTATGAATATAAACTTTTTATCAGAAGTAATTCCTTATATCCATTACCATAAAGAACGCTGGGATGGCAAAGGCGTACCGGAAGGATTGAAAGGAAATTCAATTCCATTTGGTTCAAGAATAATCGCAGTAGCCGATGCATACACAGCAATGACTTCTGACAGATCATACAGAAATGCTATGAAGAAAGAAGACGCGTTAGAAATTATTAAAAGTGAAGCCGGTATCAAATGGGATCCGGATGTTGTGAACGCGCTTTTTGAAGTTTTAGCATAAGAGAATGTGGAAAAAACAAAAAATAATAATAAAAAATCCAACTTAAAATTGCTACCTCACAAAAGAGGTAGCAATTTAATGTTTATCATAAGTTTATATCAAGTTTTATTGACCTAAATAAGCCAATGTTTCCATAATTGAACTTGCTGTTCCAAAAACTCTTGAATTCATTTGAATCATACGTTGTGCGCTTATCATATTTGATAATTCATTCGCAATATCAACGTTTGAGCCTTCGTAACCGCCGGATTCAAGAGAACCGAATGCCATCTCGCCAGCCATGCCATAAAAAACTTCACCTGCATCAGGGCCTTTTTCCCACAAGTTATTGTTAATTGAAACCAAGCCAGCTTCGTTTACAAACGATGCAAGTTCAATAATCATATTTGAATTCTTTGCAATTGAACCCCTTGTTGTAACATCATCACCTGTGATAATTACACCTTCAGGAGTCGTAAAACGCCATTCAGCAGCTCCATCTTCATTTATTTGCGTGGTCAAATTCGAACCATCAGAATAAGAAGCTGAAATAATACCATTTTTATCAATAATTGTTACTGAACTTACTGCAATACCATTTTTATCACTAAAATCAAGTAAATCTTGAATTGTAGCTGATTGGTTTAAAGAATTTGACACATAATTTTTGTTAGAAATACCTGTTTCAACAAAGAAATTTGTATCTATTGGGTCAAAAGAAAGAGTGTTTCCGGCAACTAATGATTCAAATTCAACTCGCCCAGCAGCGTTTACAGAAACATTTAATTTCGTATCTAAACCGGTAACATTTGCAATTGCAGCTTGCCATGCCGCTATATTATTGCCTAAAGTATCATCCGCATCTACTGATAAAGTTACAGTACCAACAGTCGCTCCTGTGTTGTCCAAAACACTTACGCCAAAACTACCTGAATTTATTGATACAGAGTTTAGATCAGATATTTTACGTGTTACAACATCAGCTGTCGGAGTATCAATAATAACAGTTTTTAAATTGGTCGGAATACGAACATTTTCACTTGAACTTGTTGCAGAATAAGGCGCTTTTGCACCCATAACTTTCATTCCTGAATTTGTTATTAAATTACCATTAGAATCTAAACTAAACACCCCATCGCGAGTATAATATTGTTTATCAGCATCTGTTACAACAAAATAACCGTTACCAGAAATCATTACGTCCATGTCACGTCCTGTATTAACGAAAGTCCCCGGAGTAAAGTTTCTGCTTATACCACCGACTTTTACACCTAAGCCGATTTGTTGAGGGTTAGTTCCGCCACTTTCTTTCGTCGCAGCGCTTCCGTGTGAAAGGTTTCTTGAAAATAGCGTTTCAAAAGTCATATTTGCTGATTTATAAGCAACTGTATTAATATTTGCAACATTATTTGCGATAACGTTGATTTGTGATTGTCCGGCATTTATGCCTGTTGCAGATGTGTGTAATGCTTGTGACATTTTTCCTCCTAGTCTTATTATAAAAATCTGTTATTCTTAATTCAAAGATGTATCTTTTACGTTTACAATATTTGCAATTGAATAATACGTATCGTTAATTTTAACCTTGCCGGTTCCGTCCTCAAAGCTTGCTTCAGTAACTTTACCGGTAATTCTTTTTTCTTTGTCATCAGGGTCGGTAACCGTAACTTCTTTTCCAATCAAAGATAAAGTTTGCGTAATTTCTGCATTTGTAGCAATATTTGAATTCAAGGTAGCCATATACCCCATACAATTTGATAAATTTGTATTCATTTGCGCCATTTGCTCTAATGAAGAATATTGCGCCAATTGTGCCAACCATTCAGTGTTATCTGTTGGCTGTGTCGGGTCTTGATTTTGCAACTGCTGTAACATTAATGTCAAAAACATATTACTGTCACTAGTTGCCTCAGCCGCAGTTTTATTTTTTTCTGTTGAGTTTTTCATATATGCTGTTTGATTTTGCATATTTGTAATTTCTGTTGTTGCTAAACCCATAAACCTCTCTCCAATTCTTTATACTTAACCATTTTTTAATTCATTTTCCGATTCTGCCATCATTTGCTCAAACAAATTTTTATCATTTTGTTTTTGTTGTTCTTTTTGTTCTTTATTCCCGCCACGAGAACCTTCTTGTTCTGTCCAGTCTTGATTATACGAACTTTTTTGCGTGTCATTTAATTTAACCGAAACATTTTCAACATTCACACCTTGTGCAGTTAATGTATCTTTCAAATTATTTAAATCCTTCATTAATACTTCTTTTGCTTCAGCTGTCGAAACCGTAAACTGTGCAGACATACCCTCTGCTGATTTTACTAACTGAACAGTCACCTTACCCAATGATTCCGGATTTAGAACTATGTTTAATTTTGAAGTACTGCTCAATTTATCTAATTGTTTGGTTATTTGCTCAATTATTTTATTTGAACTTACTTCAACCGGTTTTGCTTGAGTTTGAACAGGTTTTGCTTCAACCGCTTTTTCAATATTAGCATCAAAAGCTCCGGCATCATTATGCAAAAGTGCTTTCATTCCATATTCTTCCGGACTTTGCTGCATAAAAGAATCCTCGGCGGAAGTTTCAGTTTCAAAATCAATACTTTCAAGACTCAATTCTTTTAACTTTTCATCATCCAAAATCGTTTCAAGTGAATTTTCAATTTCTTCATTGTCTTTTGCGATTTCTTTTTCAGTTACATTAGCTAACTTTGCTAAAACTTGTTTCAAAGTCGTTTCTGTAGTTTCATCAGTCGCCGTTTGATTAAAATCAAGCACCTCTAAACTACTCTCAAGCAACGTATTTAAATCATCTTCCTCTTGATTTTGTGACAATTCATTCAATGTGTTTGAAGAAATTTTTTCTACCAAATTTACCGTGTCAGAAATAGTTTGTGTCGATGAATTATTTACAGCTTCTTCTTGCAAATTATTTTGCAAATTTTCTTCAATGCTTGCTGAAATATCAAATTCGCCAGTGTCAGCACTTTCAGAAGTATCACAATCTGCATCGACATCTTTTGTCAAAGTTAAATTCAATGCAGTTGCCACATTTGCTTCACTTATAACATCACCTAAAAAATTTCTAAAATCTTCAAATCCATTTATTGATTCAATTTTCTTAAGCGCTTTTTTAATACCACCAATTGAACCATTTTCATTTTTTACATCTGAATTCATATTTATATTTTTTGATGTTTTGTTTAAATCTTGAGTTTTTTGATAATTTTTTGACTCTAAAACATCACAAAATCTTTTATTACTTTTATCCATACCAAGGTTTTCAAATCCATCACGACTTCTCTCGCAACCTTGAAGTAAGGTGTTTTGTGCAGTATTCAAGCTATTTGTTAAAACTTCCGTCATCTTATATTAAACCTTGCCGATGTAATATCATCAATTTCTTTTACTTCTGCATCAAGAAAATCTTTATAATATTTCTCTTCTTGATTTTGTTTAAGTTTTTTTAAAACTTCAACCTTTTTATAAGCTTCATTTACCTCTTTTTGTTTCAACTTTATTAAGTTTTTTGTGTTAGCAATTATTCTCTCTTTGTTTGCTTGATCGGAGATAAGTTTTAAGCCATAAACTCTATGATTCTCAATTTGTTGAATATCAAGGGCATCAAAATTGTACAAAGCTTCCATTTCTTGAGAATTTTTCACCTGTGAATCTAAAATCTCTTGAAGTTCTTGCTCTTGCTTTCTTAAAGCCGTCAAGATTTTAGCCATTTCCATTTGTCTTTGTTCAAGCTCGTTTTCTCGCATATCAAGCACGACTTGTAACCGAAACTTGAATTTTTTCAACTTATCTTACCTCATTCCGCCAAGTATACAAAAAATGCACACCTGCCACACTGTAACTTTACAGCATGATAGATAGAATATCATCATATACATGGATGAAGTTTACAAAAAAGAAAATGCGAAATTACACACAACCTGACTTGAAACATTTCCACAGAGTTTGTAGGAAAAACAATAGTTTTTCCGCATACTCAAAAATCTCTAAAGCTTTTTACTACACCAATTTTCTAAATTTTTTGACAAAAATTTATCTTGTAAAATACTCTTTTTTCTTAAGTCGTTCAATAAATGTGTTACAGAATCAAGAATTTCAATAACAGATTTTGATGTAAAAACTTTATCAAATTCCATTAAAAAAGATACAATATTATTCCAATTTTTGTTAGTAATGTTTGCTAATTTTTGAATTTTTTCAAATTTACCGGCAATAATTGTATCTGTATATTCAACTAACATTTTTCTTAACGAAGCATTTGACATTTCGCCACCTTCAACAAAAGCTCCTCTTTCAACAGTTCCAGTCAAGCTTGTAGTAACATCATTTGTTGTTTGCAAGGTAAAAGTTCCCGCAAGTCTATTAGACCTTTTTTCAAAAATCTTTCCAATATTATTTAAACGTTGAACCTCCCAATAAGTTAAAACCTTTGCTTTATCATCTAAACAAAATTTCGCCTTAAAATTAACTTGATTACTGTTTTGAATATTCATTTTGAACCTTCCTTTTTTAAGTAAAAACACGTAAAAAAATTTTTTGCTAATGAAGAATCCCCCAAAACCAAAAATTAAAAAATTTCCATCTACTCAAAGTTTTTAATTGCACTTGCAAAAAAATCTTTTAGTGATTTGATAATAGATGTGTATCTTAAGTTTTTATGAAAAAAGAAAGGGTAATAAAAATGCAAGTTAGTCGCATTCAACAGCAAAATTCTACGAATTTTAAAAGTATTGAATTTACAAAATCAGCGTTAGAAATTCTTAAAGAAAGACGCAACACACCTGAAACAAGAAAGGTCACTGAATTATTTGCAGAAAAAATGCAAAAAATGAATACATATTACGATGTATTGATTAAAAAAGCTGATTTACAAAACAATAAAAATACTCTTTTAGAAGGTCATATTATTCCAAAAAATGTTAGTGCTCTTGCTGATGTAAGAACTTTCAAAGTCACTGAAACAAACGATAATTTGGTAAAACAAGGTGTTAATGGCTTTTTTAAATCAGTTTATGACAAATTAAAAGATGAAACTTCAAAATTAAACAGAATGTTTGGTAAAGGCGAAGTTAACGAACACGAAGTAAACCCTGAACTTATAAAAAAATTAACAAATAGAATCAACATCAACGAACCAACTCCACCTAGTTATATCAAATTTGTTTCTGAAAACAAAGTTTTTAAAGACTAATTAAAAAAATAAAATAAATTAATAACTAACAGCATGACAAAAATTATCTTGTTATGCTGTTATTATGATAAATATTGCTACTTATTTAAGCCTATTTATGGTACAATCAGTATGAGGTATTGCATGAAATCTAGTGTCCAAAGAAGAATAACATTGGCTGAAATGGAACCGCATGTCCATGATTTTGCACCAGATGAAAACAAAGGTGATAAAATATTAGCTTGGCTAACTGATTGGATAAAAAAATCTTTAGAAGAAAATAAAATAAAACCTTACGATTTTTTACCTTTGAAAGGTGATATCGCTTTTCATATTGGAGTAAGCCGAAGCACGATGCAATATGTGTACAAGCAACTTGAAGATATTGGTTATATAGAATCCAAACAGCGTATTGGAAGCTATATCAAAGGACTTGATTATTCAAAACATTTAAAGAAACAAGATTCAAAAATTGATGTAGCAGTTTCAGCTTTGCAAAAATATATTAAACTCCATAAATTCAAAATTGGTGATAAGTTAAACTCAATTTCAGAAATTGCGCTAGAATTAAATTTTTCTAAAACAACCATAAGGTATGCGATTGCAAATCTGTTGACTACAAAAATTTTGCAAAAAAGAAATAATAATTATTTTATAAATAGATTAGATTTTAATACACAAAATGTAGAAAAACTCACTCTCGTTGAAAAAACAGTTAATGATATAAAAAAATATGTAGAAAAAAATTTTAAAATCGGTGACAAAATTCCTAATACTGAAATTTTATCAAATAAATTTTATGTCAGTTTAAAAACCGTAAATGATGCAATAAAACTTTTAAATAAAAATGGGGTTTTATATACAAGAAACGGACGATATGGCACAATTTATATCGCAAATCAAGAAATTGATAATAAAAATAAATTATATAATTATGAAAAAATTGAATACAAATTAAGAAATTATATTATAAAAAATTCAAATATTGGCGATAAACTTCCAACAATGAAAAATTTTGCACAAATTTTCAATACAAGTGAATGCACAGTACGCAAAGCATTAGGGATTTTAAAAGAAGATGGATATATTATGTTTTCCAATGGACGCTACGGCGGAACATTTGTAACAGATATCCCTCAAGAATCTAAAGAAGCATATCGATGGTTGGCACTAAATTCTGAATTTGTAGACAATATAGAAAATTAAATAAAATAACACTAAACTATTTTCTATTACGCAAATATTTTGCTCGGCAGAGTGCTCATAACCACGGACTGAATACTTAAAGTGCGTCCCAAAAAGGTAATTTCAAGGTTTCTTAATCAATACAACAAATATTAAAAAAGACAGGTATTAAAATTTACAACCCTTATCAGGCCTCTCGCAAAACGTGACATTTAGTCACCTTTTGCTCGGCAGAGTGCTCATAACCACGGACTGAATACTTAAAGTGCGTCCCTACAAGATAAATTCAAGGTTTCTTAATCAATACAACAAATATTAAAAAAGACAGGTATTAAACCTGTCTTTTTTAATATGGGCCGCAGTGGACTCGAACCACCGACCTCACCCTTATCAGGGGTGCGCTCTAACCACCTGAGCTAGCAGCCCTAGCAATATAATTATAATAAATTATCAAAACTTTTTGTCAAGAACCAACCTTTTTCTAATTTCAGCTAATCAAAACCAGTTGCAACAAAACAATATTATCATAGACATTTTTTAAAATCAACTCTTTATTTAAATGGCAGAAACGAACATCACACTGTGCGGTTCTATTAAATATCCTCAAACTTTTAAATTCAATCAGAGCAACAAAACAGAGCCCTTAAAGGCTCTGTTTTTTCAAAATGGTGGGCGTTAAGCTACAAAACTCAAACATTATAGAATTGGTTAAATCCTTTGTTGCATCTATAATTAAGGATGACAATGTAGAACTTTTGAAAACAATTTATTTATTCTACCCCAAAAGCTTACGACATAATTTTTAATACGCTTTGTTATTTGGAGCCATAAGTTAAATTACATTTATTTTAATTACAGTCATTATCTATATATCGTTTTTGTTCCAATAATTTTCGTTTAAATTTTATACGTTCTTCTACTGTCATATTTTTCATTTTTTCTAAATCTTCTGGATAGAAATCAACTCTTGACCAAGTTACACCAACACAATCGCCAGAATCAGATACACAATTTGGCAAATCTCTTTCATCAACCTTTTTGCCGTTAATTATTATATAATGAGGTCTTTTTTCTTTTTCAAAAACATCACACATTAAATTCTTAAAATTTGCAACTCGCCTGCAGAGCTCATTTTTAATACGCTTTATTATTGGTTGCTTTATTTGAACTGTCGGTTGAATTGTATTTATTTTCATCGCCTAACCTCTTTTGTATTATATCACTTAGTTATACTGTCCGCAATGTCTTGTACTAAATCTGCATAAATCTTCCATATTTTGTTATAGCTGTTATTTTTGACATATTAATTATTTAACCTTTTAAATAACCTTATTTATTAATAAAATTATTTAGAATTCAAAAATTGATAAAAAAGATACAATTGTTAAAAAGTATTAAGATCTTACTCAACAAAAAATCACTCAAACGCAGACAAACACTAAAAAAGAGCCCTTAAAGGCTCTGTTTTTTCAAAATGGTGGGCGTTAGAAGACTCGAACTTCTGACCCTCTCCTTGTAAGGGAGACGCTCTACCAACTGAGCTAAACGCCCTTGACTCGGCTTTTGTCAAGATTGAAAGTCATACTCTCAACAAAACTCATACTATAACAAACAAAAATTATTGTCAAACATTTTGTTTGAATTATAAAAAAATTTTTTATATAATCTTATTATGAAAAAGTTTTTTTTATTATCAATTCTATGCATATTAACTTTGCCGGTATTTGCCGATTCTATTGAACTTTCAAAGCAAGCAACTGCATTTTATAGTGATAACAATTTCAACAAAACTCTTGAATTATTATTGCAAATAAATGATGCAGAAAGAACCGCCCAAGATTGGCTACTTTTAGGCAATCTATACGACGAAAAAGGCGAAAAAGACAACGCTATTTTTATGTACCAAAAAGCTATCGTTGTTGATAAAAAATTTTACAAAGCATACTACAATCTCGCAAACATTTTTTTAGAAGATGAACGCTACAATATTGCTATTGAAAACTACAAAGATGCGCTCAAATATAACAAAACAAATCCATATCTTTTTTATAATTTAGCATGCGCCTATATTAAAACAGGAGAAATAAAAAAAGCAAAATCTGCTCTTACTCAAGCTATTTTATTAAAAAATGATGTGCCAGAATTTCATTATAATTTAGCCTACGTCTACAAAAGCCTTAACAAACCTAAATTAGCGCAAACATATTTAGATAATTATAACAAAATCATAGAAACTTTTTAAAAAAATAAACAAACATTTATATTTAAATTATCCTATAGCGTTTTTTCAAATCCATAATCCGTTTGTTAGATTTTAAAACTTTATCTTGCAAAATTTTATCATTTTCAACAATTTTAACAAGTTTTTCAATCATATCAAGTGTTTCAGAATCAGAATCCCTAAATATAAACATATCAACACCGGCATTTATTGCCATCAAACACGCCTCTAGTGAGCCAAATGCTTGAACTCCCTTCATTACCATATCATCAGATATAATCACACCATTATAATTCATAACATTACGCAAATAACCAACAACATTTTGACTCAATGATGCCGGAACATGTTTATTATCAAAACACCTACAATAAAGATGCGCGACCATAATCATTTCTATATTATCATTTATTGCTTCAACAAAAGGTTTCAAATGTGTTTTTTGCATTTCATCTAATGACAAGTTTATTTCGGGCAAAGTTAAATGACTATCTTTATCAGCATCACCATGCCCTGGGAAATGCTTAACGCAAGGAATCACGCCAAATTCACGCGAAGCTTTAACAAAAATTTTCATACCTTTTATTACATCATCAGGATTTTCACCAAATGAACGTTCCCCAATAATTGGATTTTTAGGATTAGTATTAACATCAATACATGGTGCAAAATTTAGATTTACTCCATATTCAACAAGCTCTTTTGAAATCTCTTCAGCTTGATTTTTTAAAAAATCTTCTCCTTTTAAAAATGCAAAACGTGCAGATTCTCTTTTGGGGCGAAGGTTTTCGGTACGTTCTACGCGTCCACCTTCTTGGTCTATTGACAAAAATGGCGGAATCTTCGATTTAGATTTTATTGATTTAATTAAATCTTTAAACTGTTCAGTCGTTTTAATATCTTTAGTAAAAAAAATTACTCCGCCCAAACCCTTTTTTAGTGCATCATCTAAATTTTGACATCCTAAAATAAATTTTTGATAAATAAGCTCTTTCATAAAAATAATCATACACATAAATGAGTTTAAAAATCAACTTTCTTATATAATACATTTAGGGTATAATGTACTTACAAGTATCGGAGCGCAAAATGAAAAGAATTTTATCAATAATTTTAACAGGTGTTTTATTAACTTCAGCAATTTGTTTAGACGTATCTGCTGCAAAAAAAGCCGGCAAACTCTCTAAAGAAGCCGTTCAAACAATGTCTGATGATATTGATAATTTAACTAAAAAGATTTATGCGCGTGCTTTATTGTCACCTGAAGATAATGAAAAATTAATTGGTATAAAAATTCAGCTTGACAATCAAATGCTTGTTGCAACTGCAACAGAACTCGCTCCATTATATTACAAAGCCGGAAATATTTATAAATTACGTGATATGAAACCAGAAGCAATTGATTGCTATCAAACGATTTTAGAAAACTTTGGCGACACAGCGCTTGCGCCAAAAGCTCGTGCTGCGCTTGAATCTTTAGGAATAACGGTTACTGCACCACAAATTACCGATAATGAAAATTCTGACGAAGATATTTAATTATTCTGCAAGTTTTAAGAAATTTGAATTCCAGCGTAAGTCAATATATTTAACCTTTTTATTAAGCATTCTTACTTGCGGTAATAAGGTAGGTAAGCGACCGACTTTTGAATAAACTCCAGCATTCAAGCTACCTAAACGAATATTAACAGTCGGGATTTTAACATAAACATCTTTAGGATTACGATAATCAATGTATTCAATTTTTTCGCCAGTTTCAGATTCTATCAATTCGGCAAGTTTTCGAAACTCCGTGATTTTTTTAAGATCCCAATTTCTATAATCATCCGTATTGCCATAAGTTATAACAAGATATGTTTTATAACTTTCATCAAGTGGCATGTATTCACGTCCAATAAGTTTGCCATCTGTTGAAAAATAAGCTATTGGTGGAACATTTACATCTGGTGAAATTGTCAAAATAGGAGTACGTTCAATAATAATAATTTTTAACCTTGCAGGAAACCAAAACCGTCTAATATAAACATCTTGAACAGGTTCAAGTTTTAATATACTATTTTTTAAATTATCAGTTTTAACCATGAAAATTGGCTCACATGGAACTTGGTTACGTCTTAGAGCTGACAAAACTTTTTGCGAAGGCACAATTCTGTTGTTTACAATCTCCAAAGATTGATTTTTTAAATTGTCAAAAGCATTCGGATTTAGGCGCCATTGCGGAAGTTTCACAACAAAATAGCAAAACAATATCAAAGAAAACACCAATACTAATTTGTACAAAACATACAAACGATTTAAACGCTTTTGATTTTTTCGAACCTGACGTTGATACTTCGCTTGTTTTAAGCGTCGATTTTTTGTAGAATATTTTGCAATCTCTCTATTCTCGTTTTCTTGCATTATTTATTTAATCCCACGCTATTTAATATCATTAAAACCAAATTGTCATAATCAATACCGCAAGCCAATGCTTGAGCCGGCAAATCACTTGTATCTGTCATTCCCGGATTCGTATTAACCTCTAAAATATAAGGAACATCGTCTACAATCAAGAAATCTACACGTGAAACCCCAGAACACGCGCAAGCCTCAAAAGCTTTTACGGCATATCTTTTAACTTTTTCTGTCATTTCCGGACTAATTTGAGCCGGCAAAATAAATTCCGTCATACCTTTTGTATATTTTGCTTCATAATCATACCATTCTTTTTTGGGACGAAGTTCCAAAATTTCAGTAGCAAAAGCCTTGCCGTTTTTTTCTAAAACTCCAACTGTTGTTGAAATTCCAACTAAATATTCTTCTATCAAAATATTTGCGTTGTATTTTCTAGCTTCTTCAACCGCCTTGACAAGCTCCTCTTGATTATTAACTTTGTTCATACCAAAACTTGAACCCTCTGAAACCGGTTTAATCATTAATGGATAATTAAGCTGTGCCACTTTCTCAACAGGATTTTCATCTGGTAACAAATAAACTGATTTTATTAAAGGCAAACCTGACATTGCCATAACTTTTTTGGTATATTCTTTGTTCATACAAATTGCACTAGATAATACACCACATCCGGTATAAGGAATCTTCAAAATTTCTAAAACCCCTTGAATACATCCATCTTCACCATATTTTCCGTGCAAAGTATTATAAGCAAAGTCAAATCCTTTTAAATCATTCATCACATTTTCTGAAACATCTACTATTTCAGCGTTTACAAAGCCTAAGCGTTTTAAAGCTGCCAAACAATTTTTGCCGGAACGAAGTGAAATTTCACGTTCTGATGACATTCCACCACATAAAACTGCTATTTTTGAGTCTTTTTGTATAATA
The DNA here is from genome assembly GCA_934754655.1 of uncultured Candidatus Melainabacteria bacterium. Lineage (GTDB taxonomy): Bacteria > Cyanobacteriota > Vampirovibrionia > Gastranaerophilales > Gastranaerophilaceae > CAG-196. The sequence goes on from CAKVIC010000002.1 coordinate 136,359, forward strand.
TTTTGCATAATTCTTCCTCTTTTTTATTTTTTTTGCCGACAAAAATTATTTCCGGCTCTAATTCAATAGTATAAGCATCCTTCACCAGCTTATACATTTCATACATCATCAATAAAACTTCTTCTGAAGTCGCTCCACCTTTATTTGTTATAAAATTCGCATGTTTTTGCCAAACTTCAACATTTTTAGCTTGCAATTGTTTTGCACCGGCTTTATCTAAAAGCCTGCCTGCTGAATCATTTTGCGGATTTTTGAAAACGCTTCCGGCATTTGGTGTCACAAGAGATGGCTGAATACTTTTTCTAAATTCCAGATTCCTTTCAACCAAAGCCTTTATCTCCTCTTGCGATGCCTTTTTCAAATTAAATTCTGCGTATAATAAAATATATCGTCCACCTTGTAAAATAGAATGTCTATAAGAAAATTCCATTTCGTTTTTTTGTTTATAAAGAATTTCTTTTTTTTCATTATCATACAAACAACAATAAACGAGCGAATCCGAAATTGCTTGCCCATGAGCGGACGCATTCATATAAACTTCACCGCCAATAGTTCCCGGAAAGCCAATCATAAATTCAAATCCGCTAAGTGATTGTTCACAAGTTTTTTGCGCCAAAATAGGCCCCTTAACACCACAAGCTGCAATAACTTTTGTTCCACGGATTTCAAAGTCTTTCATTTGCGTTGTTAAAATAATATTGCCATCATATCCGCTTGATGAAAACAACAAATTTGAACAGTTACCCAAAACAAGACAATTTTTTTCATTATTTAATAAATAAACCATTTCCGCTTGAGTTTTAGGTAAAAAAATCTTTTTAACAACCCCGCCAATTTTAAAAGTTGTATAATTTTTTATCTCAAAATTTTCTTTAACTTCAATATCCAACATTCACGCTCACTATTTTTTCATAAATATTATATCAAATAATTTTTAAGATTAAAATACTAATTGAATTTTCAGCAAACCTCTGAATGTTACATTTCTTAACAATTAGCATAAAAAAAGGGATTATTATAGAATATAAAAGGGAAGAGAATCGTAGTTGATGACTATTTTATAGCTCACAAGTTTGTCTTGCCGTGCAATGAAAATAGCTGACAAAAGTGATAGCTTAAAATAGGGGAAAAAAGTGGTATCGAAATTAAAATATTTATCAATCGTAGTTTTATTATTGTGTAATATATTAAGCGCAAAAGCTGCAACAGGCTGTGCAAGTTCAGAAATGTCTTTTATAATGCCTGAATATTTGAAGGTAAAAAGCGTTACAAGTCCGGTATTAATAGCAAATATTACAGATAGGACAGGGAATCTGCACGCGCCTTTGTCTAGCAGGTTTAAAGTGATTTCTAACAGTGGAGAAACTAAAAGGCTTTATTTGCGCTCAAGCGTAAATGTCGAAGGTGGGCGCGAAGACTCTATGTTTCAACAAGGTGGACAAATTTACATAGCTTTTGCAAATGTTTCAAGAATACCAACTGTTCAAGCCTTAAATAATTGCAAAATGGGTTCTTCTCCTAAAGACAGTCCCGGAATTGTAGCATATCCGGTAACTTCAATTACCGGCGCAAAAGGACGTTATATTCGCGGTGGAAAATATGAAATGGATATAAACAAAGGGATTACATATATAGATGTTAACATTGGTTCAAATGTTTTGAAAACTTCTTTTGCCGCAAACGATAGGCGTGGTTGTTATCAAGCGATTCTATCTCTTACCGAATCTGATATATAGAAAGGAAAATTATAGCTGATTGTAAAGTATGATTTGTAAAAAAATAAAAAAGAAAGGCATTTTAAAATTAGCTGTCATGCTTGTTGTGTCAGCAAATTTTGCTTGTAATAATGTTTTTGCAAATTCTGACGATTTTTCTTATATAAATTTTTCCCAAACAACAAAATCAACAAAGCTTATTAACCCAATTAGACTTGATACCACGCAAACCACTAAAACAACTCCAAACACTAATACAATAAACACTTTTAAATTACGCGAATTTAATGAAGCAGATTATTTTTCTTCCCAAATACAAGACGAAAATTCTTCCGCTAAATGCGAAAGCACCCCTCCAAAAAATAATATCATCGAAGATTCAAAACTAAGTAATGATAATGATTTAGATGATTCTCAAGAAATTCAGCAACTGCAATCTCAACCTGTTGCAGAAGATATATTTAGTCCACAAAATAACAATTTACAAGAAGAACAAATTCAAACAGTTACTACTGATGATAATTATGTTTATACTGCAAATTTATCAACTCAAAATGATGATGATTTTGACATTGAAGGAAAACAAATTGCAGATATTCAAATTAAAGGACTTAAGGTTCTTGACCCACAAATCGTGCTTTCTCAAATTGATACAAAAGTAGATTCCCCATTTAATACAAATAAACTTCAACAAGATTTACAAAAAATATACGCAACAGGATATTTTACTGACGATATGAGTGTTGAGCCGGAAATAATTGAAAACAAAGTTAAGCTCACTTATGAATTAAAAGAAAATATTTTAGTTACAAACACCGTAATTAAAGGAAATACAGTATTTAGCGAATCCGAGCTTTTACCCTATGTTTCAATGTTAAAAGGACTTCCGCAAAATTTGAATGAAATTAATAATTCTATTGAGCGCTTAAACGAACATTACAGCAAAAACGGTTATATCTTAGCAAACGTAAGCTCTGTCGATGATGATTCAAATGGAGTTTTAAGCTTTAATATTTCAGAAGGTATTATTAATAAAATAAATATTTCAGGAAACGAAAAAACAAAAGATTATGTTATAAAAAGAAATATCGTAACACACGCAGGAAGTGTTTATAACGAAGAATTATTAAAAAAAGATTTAGCAAATATTTTTTCGACCCAAATTTTTGAAGATGTCAACCGCGAAATTACTCCGAGTGAAAATAACGACGGAACTTACGATATTACGGTCAAAGTCAAAGAAAAACATACTGATAGTATTTCAATTGGTGGTGGCTTAGATACAGGTTTGGGCGTTTTTGGCTCACTCGCATTAAGAGATAATAATTTTAGGGGAAAAGCCCAACAAGTTTCTTTATCAGGAGTTGTCGGTTCCGGAATCTTACTTAACGATGCCAGTATCAAAAATAGAATGAACTATCAAGTTGAGTTAAGCTTTTTTGAACCTTATTTTTTGAATGCCGATACCTCATTGCAAAGCAAATTATATTATCGAGAACTAGGAAGTTACCAAATTCCCCTTGCAATAGAACAACGCATTGGTTTGTATAATGAGATTCAGCACAAAGTTAAAGATAATGAACACTTGAAAACAACTTTTGGGCTTGGTGCAGAATATATTCATATTAAAGAAGGCGATTTTAATAAAATAGCTCAAATGTATGCCAAAAATAATTTAGACATAGCCGGACGTAAAGAACAATTAAAAGGCGGAATTTTTCTTAATATAGCCCCTGGAATTATGTATACAAATGTTGATAATCTTGAAAATCCGCGTAGTGGTGTAATTGCACAAGCTCGATACACAGAAGCTTTGTGCGTTGACCATTTTAACAGAACAAACGGACGACTTGCCGGTACATTTACAAAATTCTTCCCAGTATTTGAAAAATCCTCTTTGTCATTAACCGGTAAAGCAGGGATGAAAATTCATGGAAATGACATGCCGGAAATTATGGCATATCGTTTAGGTGGTCCATACACAGTCCGTGGTTATAAAATGAGCGGTGTCGGCTCCGGTGAAGGTTTTATGATGGGTTCAGCAGAACTTGCAACACCAATACCATTTATGGATAAAACCAAATTTGAAATGTTGAAAAAAATGCGATTTACGATGTTTGTTGATGCAGGACAAATATTTGATAAAACAACTTCAAGCATACTGTATGATAGACCGCTTAGTGCGATTTCAATTGGTGTTGGGTTAAAAATTTATATTCCGGGAGTTGGACCGTTATCAATTGATTACGGCTTGCCAATTACAAATGTTGGAGCATACGGCTCAAAAAATGGATACTTCACCTTTGGCACTTATGGAATGGGCGGATACGGTTGGTAATTTTGAAAGGATTTAAAATGAAAAGAATCTTCATCTTATTAGTTATAATTTTATTTGTTAATCCAATATTCAATCCGGCATTTGCAGGCGGGATTGGCTATATTAACTACGATTATGTAGTTGAAAATTATCAATTTGCAAAAATTTCAATGCGAGAAATTGAAACAAAAGGAAAAGAAATTCAACAATATTTACAAAAAAAAGAAGCAGAATTTGCAAAAATTGAATCACCACTTCAAAAACAAAAATTTGAAGAAAATGTAAGAAATGAACTTAAAACAAAAGAAGCAGCATTCAACACTTTTAGAGATAAAAGAGAAGATGAGGTGTACAAAAGAATTCATGCAGTAGCAGAAAAAATAAGATTAGAAAAAGGCTTAGACGCCCTAATTGATTCAAGAGCCGTATTTTCAGGCGGAGTAGATATCACACAAGATTTAATAAAATTGCTTAATTCAAACACACAAATAAGATAATCGTCTTTTTCTATATGAATATTTAAAATACAAAACTTCGTTTTTTGTAAAAACGTTCCAACCTCTACTCACTTACATTATCAAAAAACAACAAAGAACTAGAAACTTTATTTTATGATATTGATAAAACCTCTTATGCAGAATTAGTTCAAAAGAAAAAAGAATTTTTCAATTTTATTTGCAGTAAGTATCAAGATGTTGATAGTCGTACTTTATTAATGATATTTGCTTATGTCGATGATGATATGCTTGCTTATTACAAAGAACAATATCCAATTGAAGAAAAAGTTGTCGGCAAATGGAGATACAAAAACTGTCCGAAACGTACAAAAAGATACTACAAAAAACTACCTGAAGATGAATTGATTTTTGTAAAAGTTGCTTTGGCTAAATACAGAGATAGCCTTGGATATAAAGTATTTTAAATTTTTTGCTCTAATTTGATTAAAGCAGTTCTAAGTTGCTCTTTAATTTTATTTTCTTCTTCCTTTGTTGCAGTTTCTGGAACATAAATTGGATTACCATAGATGTTTATAAATTTTAGAAACCCTAAAAGGTATTCTTAACTTATCCCACGTTGGTAATGAACCTAAAAACTTACTTTTTGAATACCTAACAACAGGAATAATTGGCGCACCAGTGAGTTTTGCAATTTTGATTACTCCGTTTTTAACTTGGTGCAACGGACCACTAGGACCATCAACTGTAACTGCAATGTTCTCTCCATTATTCAATCTTGAAATCAATTCAAAAGTTGCTTCTTTGCCACCTTTATCTTTCCACCATTTATTTTGTGAACCTCGAACAGTTTTACCCCCCCCCATTTGTTCAACGACTCTTGCTATTATTTCACCATCTATAGACTTGCTAGTTAAAATATTTAATTTATCTCTATTTGGAATTCCATCAAGACATAATTGGTCGTGATGCCAAAGAGCAAAAATAACTTTTTTATCATTTGCAGGATAGTTTTTACTTTTAAAAGAGACAAAAAATTCCCATATTCTAAATAGAAAATATAGTGCGGTTGGTATTATTGGTACATATTTTTTTAGTTTTTGCTCTTTCGTTTGATAATTCAAACTATTTCGATTCCTCTTGTGTTCTGAACTGCATTTCGTATAGGTGTTTATACTCTCCGTTATCTATTGCCATAAGTTCTTCGTGAGTGCCTAGTTCAACTAGCTCACCTTCATTAATTACCGCAATTCTCTTTGCATTTTTAATTGTAGATAATCTGTGTGCAATTACAAATACTGTTTTGTTTTGCATCAAATTATCCATTGCTTTTTGAACAATTGCTTCTGATTCGTTATCAAGAGCTGAAGTTGCTTCGTCTAAGATAACAATCGGCGCATTTCTTAACATTGCTCTTGCTATCGCAACACGTTGTCGCTGTCCACCAGATAGAGTTAGACCTCTTTCGCCAAGCAATGTTTCTAAGCCTTGTGGAAGTTCCTTGATTGTTTCTTCCAAGTGTGCGGATTTTATAGCTGACATTAATTCTTCAGTCGTTGCATCCGGTTTGCCCATCATAATATTTTCTTTTACAGTACCTGAATACAAAAAGTTATCTTGGAACACCATTGATATATTTTGACGTAAGGATTTGATAGTAAAATCTTTGATGTCTTTACCGTCAATAGTGATAGCACCAGATTTGATATCATAAAATCTTGGTAGAAGATTTACTAATGTTGATTTACCACCACCTGAATTACCGACAATTGCAAGTGTTTCGTTTTTAGGAATGGTTAAATTGATGTTCTTCAAAACAGGTTGGTTTGGAATGTACTCAAAACATACATCTTCAAACTTAATTTCTTTATCAAAGCCTTTAAGTTCAACAGCATTTTCTGAATCTTTGATTTTGGGTTCTAAATCAAATAATTCAAATACACGTCCCATTGCAACGAAGATATTTTGGATACCTGTTAGAGTATTTCCTAGTGTTTTTACAGGTTTATATAATAATAGCAATGACGTTACGAACGATGCGAAAGAGCCAGCTGTCATATGACCTGTGTTGATAAGATAAGTTCCGTATCCTAACACAATTGCAATACCAATTGATGCAATCAAATACATCATTGGAGACATCCAGCCTGCACGTTTATATAATGACATATTGATATTAAAAGAATCCCAAGTTTGTTCTTTAAAATAATTATTTTGTCTATCTTGCAAGCCGTATGCTGCCATAACTTTATTGCCAGAATATGTTTCGTTGATATTGGTTGTAATTTTACCACCAATAACCATATTCTTATTTGAGGCATCTTTTATACGTTTTCTAATTAATGCAACAGGGATAAAAGCAATACATAAAACTAAGACTCCTACAAATGCAAGTTTCCAAGAACTGTAAATCATAACAACAATAAGTCCTAATGCACCAAATATGCTTGTAGTAATTGTTTTAATTTGGTCAACAATACCTGCTGATGCGGTTTTTGGGTCTCCCATATATCTTGAAATCACAATACCAGAAGAATTGTCATCAAAGAATTGTGGGTGCATGTGGATTAGTCTTTCAAATAAATCAAATTTAACATCATTAGTAATTCGTTGAGATGTCCATGTTGAAAGATAACCATTCAAATATCTAAGAACACCCTGAACTATGGCAAATAAAATTACTCCCGCAGGAATAATAAATGCCATTTGCAGACTTGATATAGATAAATTTAATCCGTGCCAACTGTAAGCAAAAGCTTTGCCACCGACAACATAGTCCATATATGGTTTTAGAGCGAATGCGGTTACACCATCTAATAAACCAAGAGGTATTGCAATAGCAAAACCTAATAGGATTCTAAACCAGTATGGTTTAACATACGGAAATATACGAGATAATAACCAAGAGTATTTAAAAGAATTTTGAGCAGATGTTGCATGCAGTTTATATTTATTTAGTTGTCTGAATTCTTTTATTTCTTCATAAATCGGTGTTTGTTCAGCATATTTCCACCAAAGGTTTGCATATGAATTTGTAAAGCTCTCTTCTGTTAAAGGTTTACCTCCTATTATTGATATAATACTTGGCAAGTTAATATGCATATAAAATTTCATATATTCTATTTTTTTCTCAGGAGACAAGGTAACTTTGTCTAAATTTTTAATTTCTACATAATTATATTTTAAATCAATGAGTTTACAATTTTTAACTAAATAATTAAAAATATCTATATCATAAATGAGATCATTTTTCTTTATATTTTTTGCAAATTTAACAGAAACAAATTTTTCATATATTTTTTCTTCTTTCCATTTGTTAACATTTATAAGCGAAACAAAATCACTATAATTCTTGTTATCAAATCCCATATTAGGTGTTTCTATACAGCTTTGTCCTACAGCTGCCATATAATCTTCAATATTTGTTTGATACAAACTAGTTAAATCAGAATTTATGATTGTATATGAATGCAAATACAAAATTTTATCTATTTTTTTTAGAATGTTAGCAACATTAAAAATAAATAATCTTGGACAATAATATAGATTTGGAGATAAATTTTTATATTTTGTTGAATTTTCTATAATAATATTGACTTTTTTACAGTTTTCATGTTCTTCAAACATTTTAAAAATCTGCAGTTTATTTCTATCAAAATCTTCATCTACTACAATATAAAACTCTAAGTCATTTTGCAGATTATTTACAAGAACACTTTGCATTGAAACGATTGTTGCATAACAGTCCTTATTTTCTGGTGTATATAATATTTTTATATTTGTATTCATTTTATTATTCCTATAGTAAAATTTGTAACTTAAATAATATTTTTTTTCTTCCTATTAGAAATTTTGTTATTTTATTAGAGCGTGCAAATCTGATGACATGTACCTTTGAATCTTTAAAAAAGAATGAAAGAAAGAATATGGAGAAGCAATTTCGTTATTACAATTACTTAAGTACATATCTGATATTAAAATAACTTTATGTTTATTATTTACAAGTCGTTTTAATAGCTCAATATTTTTAGGAATTGGACATAAATTATTTTTTTCAGTTTGAAGTTCAAGATTTAGTAAACATTGTTTTTGTTCTAAATTTAATCCATTATGATTTGCAATTCTATCATAAATATCTTCTAGTTTGGGTTCAATATTATCAAATGAATATTCTTTTTTTATTTCAGCAAATGCATTTTGACGAATCATTGTAAAATTATCTTTTATATAATTATCAAAATTACGATATTTATCATCATGTTTTAAAATATATTCCATAATTTGAAATATACCTTTTGAATTAACAGTTATTCTTTGCACTAATGTATCAAAAATATCAAATGAATAAAATTTCTTGTCACGAGTCATTGTTATATAATCCTTGTAAAAAAAGTTAAATTTGTTAAATATATTTCTGCAAAAATTTAATTATACTCTTAATAAATTTCTGTTTTCTTGTAATTGGTTTTTCTTCATAACGAAATTTATTAGAAGCAATTCTCAAATAATTTATAAGTTCATTATCATAATGTTTTGATAAAACATTTATAAATTTATCAATTTGTTCTTTTGTCATAGGACGAACCCAACGTGATAAAAGTGCGCTAAAAACATTTATTATATTTTTATAAGTCATATTTGTTAATTCGAGTTTTGCAATATTATATATCATATGTTCTGAAAATTTTGGATATGTTTTAATTCCATCTACTGACAAAATAAGCCATTTTGGAGCATTAGATTGTGTCGGTTTTGAGTTGACAGTTTGGATATTTACATCGTGTACAATAAATACTGTGTCTTTTTTACAATATGGCAATATTGTAAGAAAATCTAATACTTCACCTGGAAGCCCATGAGAAGCATCCAGAAGTACAAAATCTATATCACTACCAATTTCTTCAATAAAATCAGCAATTGTTCCGCCAGTGAATAATTTATAATTATCAAGATATTTATTAAAATAATTTTGCTCTTTCAATATAAAACCAACATTTTTTGAGTTATCTTTATAGTATTTTGTTGCTAAATCAACTGAATATAAGATAGCACCACAATCAAATGATGCATCAAGTAATAAAGCAGAACTAGCACCTGATGAAACCCCAACTTCAAGAATTTTTTTTGGTTTTTTTTCTAAAACTGCATTATACAAAAACTCGCACTCACTTTTGGTCATTTCTGAATATTTACAAACTTTATTATATATACTATTAAATTGTTTCATGTTGTCTCCTGTTAGCGATAGACTCTCTATACCACATTACATTTTCCTTTTTAACTTTTGCTGGATTTCCTGCTAACACTACCCCACCCGTTCCGCTAAAATCCTTTGTTATAACGGCATTACAGCCAACGATAGAGTTATCTGGGACTATTGAATTTTTTAATAGTCTTGCGTGTGTACCAATCCAGACGTGATTTCCAACTTTTATACCTTTTGATATATTTAATATTTTTTTAGAATCTTTATCAACTATACAATGTCCATCAGATGCAATAAAATGAACATCCGTAGAACACATACAGTCATTACCAATAATAACCTCACAATCAGGTTCTAGTAACCAAATTTTTGTACCTTCTGCACAAGAAAAATTTTCTCCAATGATTAATTTTTGTCTATCCCCAAATTTGATTTCAACATCAAACATAACCAATGATTTTGAATGAGAAATTTTAATTACATTATCATTTGAATTTATTTGTATTTTTGAATTTTTAAAATTGATATTTTTATCTATAATAACTAAATTGTTATTTCCCTTTATTATTACTGAAAGATTTTTTGGTAAAGTTGAATTATCAAATGTTTTAACCGTATTATTTGTTCCATAATCTTTAATTCTTTTCTTATAAAAAAACATTATATCTTCCTTTTAATTTATTTCCTTAAACATTCCCTTTAATCCGACTGGATTAACTGAAATTATTTCTGTATCTGGATAATATGTTTTTGCAAAGTGTTTAAATTTTGCCCAATTTGAAATTACAGTGTCGCAATCTAAATAAGCTTGATACTCGCCATAACAATATCCTCCCATAGAACAATCACAGCCCAGCAAGAATATTCTTTTTGGATGAGTGTATAATACGAATTGCATTATAGAAAACACCGTAGATTTAAAATCACCAAAAGGCTCTGTTTCAATATTTAGAGCAATTCTTCCATTAACATTTTCTTCTAATACAAATCGTTCAGCATTTGCTCTTAAAATATGATCTTCCGTTAAAGGTCTTAAATTCCAGTTATATAAATGACGATATGGCAATAAAGCATAGAATTTTTTACAATCTCTACCAACGTAATTATCAATAATATCTTGATCCGGATGTAAATCTTGAACAAAAAGATAATCTAATTTTACATTATTATTTAAAAAACTTTTATTTACTCCAATATAAATGGCATCTTTTGGTAATATTGAATAATCAACTAGATTTACAGATGGTCCTGATGCTACTATAACAACATCTTTTCCAATAAATTTATTTTTATATCCTTTAAAACTTTTTGAATGATATGATTTTGCTAATTCAAGATTTCTAATTTCTAAACGAGTATTTTCCAATAGATCTTTATTTGTTATTGGAAATTCATCTTTTATACTTTTAGATTTTCTAATAATCTCATCAATTAATTGTCTATTTAATTGCATAAAACATTTAGGTGAAAAATAATTATCATAAACATATTTATTTAATTTACCAAGTTCTGAAATATTTTTCGATAAAAATTCCCTAACTGCCTGTTCTTTATTATCGTATAAAATTATGTTATTTTTTTTGTTAAATTCAGGATTACCACCTACATTGGATAATATTATTGCTTTTGATTTTTTCATAACTTCTAATGTTGCCAAATCAAATATAGATATTCTTTGCAACATTATATATACATCCGAAATATCTTGAACATAACTTATTTCATTATACGAAAGTCGTTTATAATGTAAATATGAAAAGTTTCCATATTTTTTTCTTAATTTATCAAATTTGGCAATTATTTCATCGCATAAAATTCCATCACCAACTATAATATATCTGATTTTTCTTGTGTTATCCTTGTTAAGTAATTCCTCAAAAAAATCGACACATCTATCGATACCTTTTGCAACTGTTAATTGCCCTACAGACAAAAATGTTAAAATTCCGTCTTCTCTTTTTAATCCCGTTACTTCTTTAGGATAAGCATCTGCGTAAAGAGTATTGTACATTATAGGACCAAGTTTAACTTGAGATTTGTTACAAGAACGATATTTACTACTGAAATAATACTCTCTTGCACCAGCAGAAGGGAAACACATTTGTGTTGCATGTCTGAAAGCATATCCCTCGCAGAACTTTACTATTATTCTTTCCCAAAAATTTGTTTTAAAACCATAGTTCAATCTCTCTTCTAGATTTGGTCCTTGTGCATGACATATCATAGCATATCTTTTTTTCATTAATGCCAAACCAAAAGCAGTTCCATAGTCATGCGTAATATATACTGCACTTGATTCACTCTTTGTTTTTTGTATTGCAAAATATGCACCTGCAAAAATATCCCATAAATTTGGCCTTCCTTGTGAATATCTATTTTCTTCAATAAAATCATATTGTATTGGCATCTTATCCAATTTATCACCAAGTATTATTTTTTGTGTTGATAAAACACCAGCTCCTCCCCCTTTTCCACCATATGGTGCAAAAACTCTGAAAGTCAAGCAATGTACTTTATTTACATTTTTTTCTTGTTTTGCAGCGAATAAGCTTTTAAAATAAATTCTTGCAAAACTTACCATATACCAAATTGGTAAAATTGGATTAATTCTTTTTTTGAAACTATTGTTCCATTTTTTAATAAATTTTTTCATACTCCCCCCCCATAAATATTTATAAGTTCTTCTGAATGCTTTGACATAGTTTTTAGTGGAACATGTTTTTCCCAATAATCATTCAATAACTCTGTATTATTATAAATTTCTAACAATTTAGAAATAAAATCTTGCTCATCTCCACCTTTAAATTTAAATGTATTGCTTGTTGATAATTCACTTGCGCCACCTAAATCACTACATAAAATTGGAACACCACAGGCAACCATTTCTATTGCGACCTGTGGCAAATTATCTTCCCATAGAACAGGAACAATACCTAAATTTACAGAATATAATATATTCTGTAAATCTTTATGAGAATAACCGTTGTAAATTATAACTTGATTAAAGTTGTCGAGTTTATTTTCTATATTTTTTTTGTGGATATTTTTAACTGCTAGAACCACATTAATATTAGATGCAATGTTCTTGTCCAACTTAGACAAGGCATTAATAAGAAAGAAATACCCTTTATCCTCTCTTTCATAACCAAGATAAGCAATCGTAAAAGGCTTTGTATTCAAAGCTACAGAATGTCCTAATTCCTGCTCGGCAAATTTTGTACCAATATATGATGTTACAACTTTTTGAGAATCATATCCGTGTTCTAACATAATGTCTCTGACCCTTTCAGAAACTGCTAGTATTTTATCTGCATATTTATTTATTACTTTCAAGTTATGTTTTCTGTATTCAACATAATCTTGTGGTTTCATCGTATTAAGAGAACCAATATATTTTGAGCTTCGTCCTTTGAAAAGTTTGCTAAATAATTTAAAAGGAAGTCTTAAAAATTTTAAATAACCCTTGTATTTATCATAATAGAAGTATTTACAGCGTTTATAATATTCTTTCTTGCTTGGAAGAACTTCTGAACATTTCAAACATTCGTTACCATTGTCATAATTATGGCAAATACATTTGTTATGATTTTGAAAATATTGATTCAAAGGACAAATAGGTTGATAATTATGAATTGAAACAATAAATTTAGTTGATGGATATTTTTCCTTTAACTTTAAAACATTTACAGAAATACCTTCTATATTATTGAAATGTATAACATCAAATGGTCCATATTTTGAAATAAATTCATCAAAAATCTCGTATGTACCCATATCATCAATGAATTTTCTTGGATTCATAAACATTGCAAATGCTGGAGCCATAATTGAAGAATTTATAATTTCAAAAGATCTGCACTTATTTTTAAATATATTTGATGTTTCTTGAATATACATTTTGGTCTTTAGTGGATTATACTTCCAACCAGAACTTAAAAAGTAAATTTCATTATTTGTATTGTGAGTTAAAGAACCTATCAAATTTCTTTGATATACATTTACTCCACCACCTTGATTTTTTTCATTATCAAATTGTATCCAATTATAGTAAAGTATTTTCATTATTTTATCCAACCCTCACAATTTGTTTTCCAAACAACATAATATCAATTCTTGATTTATTGATATGAATTGAAAATAGTTTTTTGCGCAACTCTCTAAACTTTTCTTTTTTAACAAGTTTATCAATATGTTTTTCAAACTTTGCAGTATCTGAAATTAACATATTAAATTCGTGTCTATTAACCTTTTTGAAAAAGTCAGTCGGTATTTCTCCACTTTCTTTATAGTTTGAGAAAACGTCCGAAATCTTTTCAATAAATTTTTTTCTGTACTGTTTATCAATGCGTTTTAAATTCCACATGTAATTAACATATTCTTTAACCAATTTATAAGTGTTCACATAAGGCTTAAGCTCTTTATGTTCATTCAAAAATTTTGTAATTTCGGCATACTCAGTACAAATCACATAAACCTTTGATGTAGATTTAACTGAAGAATTTAAATTATCTTGTCTATAATAAATGTAAGCCTTATCAGTAAGCACAACATTTTTAGCCAAGCACATAACTTTGAATGCAAAACCTGTATCTTGATAACTTGCACCAGCTGTTTCCGTAAATTTAATATTGTTCTCAGTTAGTAACCCTTTTCTATAAATCGCACTCCATATTGCAGGTTGGATTTTTAAAATCTCCGGATTATCTTTTACGTTTAAGTCTTTATTCTCCGGAAGTAAAGCCATTCTTCCGGCTTTTCTAACAGCACCGGTTGATGTTGTATATTCAAGCCAATCAGATTTAACAATATCTGCATTCTTTTCTTTTGCAAGATTGTATAAATCTTCAAACATTTTAGAATCAGCAAAATCGTCAGATTCAACAATGCCGATAAATTCTCCATTAGCAACATCTAAACCCATATTCATAGAAATTCCATAGCCGGAATTTTCTTTATTGATAACCTTAATTCGTTTATCTTTAAATCTATATTCTTGCAAGATTTGAGCCGAATTATCAGTTGAGCCGTCATTAACGCAGATAATTTCAATATCGTCTAATGTTTGGTTAATCAAACTATCCAAACATTCTTTCAAATATTTTTCTACGTTAAAAATTGGAACAATAATTGATACTTTAGGCATTTACTAACTCCTTACAATTCAATTTTTGTTCCCATTCGTAAGCAGTTTTTATGCTATCTTCAAGAGTTTTATTAGGAGTCCAACCTAAAACGTCTTTTGCTTTTGTATTATCTGCAACAAGTACAGCCGGATCACCAGCTCTACGAGGTTTCATTTCAACAGGAATCTTTTTACCTGTAACTTTTTCACACATTGAAAATACTTCTTTAACAGTATTACCCTCGTTTGTGCCTAAGTTAAAGTAGTTTGTTTCACCACCATTTTTTAAATAATTCAAGGCTAAAATATGAGCATTTGCTAAATCTTCAACGTTGATATAATCTCTGACGCAAGTACCGTCTTTTGTTTCGTAATCATCACCAAACATTTGGAAAGTCTTTCCGTCAGCGAATGTTGATTTTAAAATATTTGGAATAAGATGTGTTTCAGGTTCGTGCCATTCACCAATTCTTGATTTTGAATCAGCACCGGCAACATTAAAATATCTAAGTCTTACTGATTTTAGTCCATAAGCTTTATTATAATCGTCCATTATATGTTCAATCATCAATTTAGTTTGACCATAAGGATTGATTGGATTTTGGATATGTTTTTCATCAATTGGTGTATAAACAGGTTCGCCATAAGTAGCGGCAGTTGATGAGAACACAATCTTTTTAATATCATTGTTCAACATTGCTTTCAAAAGATTAATCGTTCCAACAACATTGTTTTCATAATATTTGCTTGGATTAACAACGCTTTCACCGACTTGTGAAAATGCAGCAAAATGAACAACTGCATCAATCTTATTTTGCGAAAGAATATCATTTAAGTATGTGTAATTGTTCAAATCGCCTTGATAAAAAACTAAATCGCCATATTGTTTTAAATTTTCAATTGTTTCAATATGTCCAGTCGAAAGGTTATCATATACAAGAACTTTTTCACCTTGTTCAAGTAATGCTAAAACAAAATGACTACCAATATATCCAGCCCCGCCTGTTACTAAAATCATTATTTAATCTCCTCAAATAATTCAATAGCACGAGCAATAGCTTTATCCATATCGTAGTATTTATAATCTCCTAATCGACCTAAAAAGTAAACATTATCTAAATCTTTTGCTTTTTCTAAATACTTATTATAGAGTTCAGTATTTTCATCGTTTGGAATTGGGTAATATCTTTCATTTTTACCAATTTCAAATGCTTCTGAATATTCTTTTGCAATAACAGTTTTATCTGATTTTTCGTTCAAATAATGTTTGTATTCGTGAATACGAGTAAAATCATAATTGCAAGGATAATTTACAACTGAATTTTGTTGATAATATTCTTGATTATGTGTTTCAAATTTGAAATTCACGCTTCTATAAGGTAATTTGCCTAATTCGTAGTTAAAATATTGGTCGATTGCACCTGTATAGAAAACTCGTTTGTATTTTTGATAAGCTTTTTTATAATCTTTGAAAGGTTTATTTAAAACAACTTCAATGTTTTTGTGGTCAAGCATTCTTTCAACAACTTTTGTATAACCTTCTAATGGGATACCTTGATATTTATCTTGGAAATATCTATTGTCTTTGCTGATATATACAGGAACTCTCGCTGTTACGGCGCCAGAAACATCTTTTGGAGAAACACCCCATTGTTTTGTTGTGTAGTGCAAAAAAACTTTTTCATAAACATAATCAGCCAAGAATTTTAAATCTTTGTCCGTTTCTTTTGTGAATTCAAGAATAGGAACTTTTTTATTGTATTCGTATTTTGCAAGCAATTTTTCTTCTAATCTTGAAGCCAAACTTTGTGGAAACACATCATACAAAGTATTAATGTTGAATGGAATAGTTGTTTCTATACCGTCAATATTTGCGTAAACCTTATGCATATATGTGTTAAAATCAGTAAATTTTGAAATAAAATTCCAAACTTTTTCATTATTGGTATGAAAAATATGTGAACCATATTTGTGAATAGTTATACCATTTTCGTCTTTGTAGTCATAACAATTACCAGCAATATGGTCCTTTGAATCAATCACTTCAACTTCTTCATTCAATTCAGTTGCTAATAAATTTGCTATTGTTGCACCACTAAAACCTGCACCTACTACTAAATTTTTCATTATTCTTCACCCCCATTGACATAGACAGGGACGAAACCGAATAAATACCCTATCGATGTTTTTGTTGATTTTCTTAGTTTAAATATTGGAATAATGCCGAATAAATAGATTGATGACTTAGTATCTATATACCAAAAGTCTTTATCTCTAACTTCTGCATTTTGTTTTTTTAGGAAATTAATTACATCCCTACGTGCATTGTTCTTATCGATGTTTAATTTTTTGCGATGTTTTCTTGCGTAAGAATTTACGGTTGATTTAGTATTGTCAAAATAATAATAATAAACATCTGGAACTGTAACAATACTATTAGCAAAGTAAACAGCCTTTATTGTAAATAACTTATCTTCGCAATAAACCCCTTCGGACCATTGAATATTATGACTTATAAATAAATCTCGTTTGTAAATTTTGTTGGTAGGGCAAGGATTTTTCCATTGTATATTAACATCAAATTTTTCTTGGACTGTTGTGTATTCTTTTTCTTCCGTAATATTCAAACGATTTTTATTTATGCTTTTCTTTGCTCTAACATTTGTACCTAATGCTATATCGAAATTATGTTTTTTTGCTGCTATGTATAGTTTCTCATAGAAATCTAAATCTACCCAATCATCTGAATCTACAAATCCAATATACTCACCTGTTGCAACTTGCATACCTGCGTTTCTGGCAGCACCTTGCTTTTTATTTTCTTGATTGATGATTTTTATTCTATCATCTTTTATTGCGTTATCTTGTAAGATTTTTAATGAATTATCAGTTGAACCGTCATTTACGCATATAATTTCAATATTTTTCAATGTTTGGTTAGTCAAACTATCCAAGCATTTTTGCAAATACTCTTCTGTGTTATATACAGGTACAATTATAGAAACAGCTACCATTATAAACGTCTAACTTTCTTGATCTAATAAGTTTCATCACTTCTTCATCTCAACACAATTACACTTGTGTTGCATTGTCTTAAATTAAAACCCTAATAATATAGTACCATAAAGACATTTTTTGTTTTTTATATTTTTAATTTTTGTTAATATATTAAAAATTTTTATTTAAAATTTGGTTAAAATTTAGTTTTCATAGAGGTTTAATTTTACTTCAACACAAGTGTAAATATGTTGGAACAGTATAAGCTTAAAACTCAATATTCATAGACCTTTTAGGACTTTATTAATTTTTGTTAATATATTAAAAATTTTATGTAATTTTAAAAAGTTTGTGATAAAATGGGAGAAGTTTTAATTGATACGTTATGCAACAAAAGTGTAATTATGTTGGAGTACATTTTTTCTTGAGATTGGCTCTATATCTGCATTACAGTATGAAATTGTTATAACTGTTGTCAATCATATCTTGGTCGATACCAATGTATCTGAGTGTTACTTGTGGAGAATAATGATTGAAGATTTTTTGCAATACTGCGACATCTTTAAACTTTTGGTAGTGGTGGTATCCGAAAGTTTTTCTCAAAGTATGCGTACCTACTTTGTAGTCAACTCCTGCTATTTCACAAGCAGAGTTAATTATGCGATAACATTGTGTTCTTTCCATTCGATTATGAAATCGAGATAAAAATAACGGCTCACAATCTTTTCTACCTTGAGTAAATTTATCCAATAGCGGTTTTAGTTTTGTGTTAATTGGGAAACGTTTTGGCTTACCAGTCTTTTTCTCAATCAAATTAATGTAAGATTTGTTTTTTACATCACCAACATTAAGGTTTAGAATGTCTGAAATTCTAAGTCCACAATTTGTTCCGATGACGAAAAACACTAAATCTCTTAATCCTTGTTGTTTCAAAATCTTTTCAATCTTTTTTAAATCCCTTTTGTTTCTAATAGGTTCAACAATGTTCATAACTTCTCCTTTCTTGATGTTCCTAACTTTTTAAAATTCAACTTTTTTATTTTAAAAAAAACGTAGTTTCATCAATAATCTCGGCAAAATCGTCATCAGTAAGTTGCAGATAAGGTCTTGCAGGTATTTCTGCTTTGAGTCCTTTGCCAGCCTGTCCTCCAAGTTAATGGATTGCTGCATAATCAAGATTTGAACCAATAACAGCAGAATCATCGTCATAATAAGTATTAACAGATAATGCGAGTTGACCTGTAACTTGCAGAATTAAACCCGGATACGTTCCTTTTTTCTTGCGTTGCTTTTTAGTTGATTCTGCTAAATCTTGCCACTTAGGTCTGCCTTGTCTTGTGGGCTCGGATTAAACGTGTATCGCTGACGCTTTCACCCTCTGTTCGCCCCCGCTTTCTTCGTTCACGTTTTGGCTTTTCTTCAACAATTGGTTCTATTTCTATTGGTTGTTCTTGTTCTATTTCAAGAACTTGTAACTCGTGTCACAGGAATTTTGAAAAAATTTTTTCCTAATTTTTCGGCATTCTTTCGGAGCAAAATTTCAAAATGGACTGTCCAAAAGAATCGCACCATCTGTAATAATCAAAGCACTCAATAAATTACAAAAATCAACAAAATTTTTCACCAGTCCCAAAACAGTCCCTTTTGGGACTAATATAAAGAGAAGGATAGATTTATAAATATGTAAAGGTATGCTATTGGGGAAATGATTAGTATTATTGGGATTTGTTACTGCTTCCAAGTCTAAAGAAATGTAATATAGAAAATATCCGAATTATCCTTTTCTTATCCTTGGAATTATCCTTTTTTCTTTTAATAATCTGCATTTTAGCCTCAAACTTGCTTGGTTTTTGAAGTTTTTAAAGGATAAAAATGGATAAAAACCATTACATTTTAGTATGTAATATTTAAAAATTTCCCAGTAGTCGGAAATCTATTTAAAACAACCACCTTGACGTTTATAAAATTTTATGGGAAGCAAGAATGTAATCTCAAAAAATGTAATCATAAATGTAATGATTAAGTTTCTCTTGTTTGATTTACATTTTACTCCAAATGTGTTGTTCTGATAAACTTTCCCGCAAACAGACTTCCAATTTGATAACTTTAGAGTGATTGATGGAAGTATGAAAAACCTGCTTGAAAGATTTAATACCGCTGAAACTTGGATTGATGTGGATATTTTAGCCAAACTAAAAGGTGTTTCCAAAAGAGCAATCCGATTATCTTTTAGCAGTAAAAATTCAAAATATGAAACAAGAATTGAAAAAGGTAAGGGTGGAAAGTTATATAAAATAAGGTTGTCGAGCATCGAAGAAGATTTGCAACTAAAATATATCCACGAATATTATGATACTCTTGCAACGACAAACAATATCGTTAAATTACATAATTTCTAAAGCTGAAAAATTAAAAATAAAAGTCTTGTATTCAAGACTAAGACGCTGCATAAATCATTCAAGAATGAAAAAATATATGCACTACCACGTAGCAGAACATGTGCTGAGGATGGGATTGGATAATAATCAACTTTTTGGTTGTTTATTGAAATATATTGGGGATTGAATTATTGAAGAATTTCCATAATAAATGTCGATGTATTTGCATCACTTCGCAAATGCTTAATTCAAAGTGCAAGATTATATCATTTTTCTATCTTGAATTACAATAAAATAATCAATAATAATTACTGTATTGAAAATATTTTCTAATTATTTACTAAAACATTGAAAGTCTTGTGATTAAGACAGAAGATTATTCATAAATATTAAATTATGTAATTTTATTTACAACAGGGAACCATTGTGTTAATATAAAAACATAACAGAGGGAATTATGACAGTAGCAAATAAAGAACGTGTAAAAAAGGCAATGAGAAGTGTTGGAATAAACACTATGACTGAATTGGCAAATGAGGTTGGTATTACAAAAAATCAACTTTCATTGATTTTATCAAATAGATATAATCCAATCAAATCCACATTTTTTGAATTAAGTGAAGTTCTAAGAGTTACTCCTGATAAAATTATAGATTTTCAAGAAAAAAACAAGAAAAAAAATAAAAAAATAATTAAAACTTGTAAATATTCGGCAATAGAATTATTTGCTGGCGGAGGTGGACTTGCACTCGGGCTAGAACAAGCTGGGATTGAAACAATTTTACATGTCGATAATGATAAATATTGCTGTGATACTCTATCTAAAAATAGACCAAATTGGAATGTGATCTGTTCAGATGTATCTAAAGTAGATTTTAAACCATACAAAGGCAAAATAAATATCGTTACGGGTGGCTTTCCTTGTCAAGCATTCAGTTATGCTGGTAAAAAATTAGGATTTGAAGATACTAGAGGAACATTATTTTATGAATTTGCACGCTGTGTGAAGGAAACTGAACCTATAATCTTTGTCGCAGAAAATGTTAGAGGCTTGATTTCTCATGACAATGGACGAACTCTTAAAACAATAATTGATATATTTGAAAGTTTAGGTTACAACATCCAAACAAAACTTTTAAATGCGGTAAATTACAATGTGCCTCAAAAAAGAGAACGGATTGTAATTGTTGGCACTAAAAAAGGTACAAATATAAAATTTGAATACCCGAAAGAATCTAAAAAGATTAAAACATTGCGTGATGCCCTAAAAAATGTACCAAAATCTGAAGGGCAAGCCTATAGTGCTGCTAAAAAAGCAGTATTTAAACTCGTCCCCCCTGGTGGTTGTTGGAGAGATTTACCATTAAATGTTCAAAAATCATATATGGGAAAAAGTTTTACTAGTGGTGGTGGTAGAACAGGAATGGCAAGAAGAATTTCTTGGGATGAACCTTGTTTGACATTGACATGTTCTCCAAGTCAAAAACAAACGGATCGATGCCATCCCGATGAAGTAAGACCTTTTACTGTTAGAGAATATGCTCGTATACAAACTTTTCCTGATGATTGGGAATTTACCGGAGGCATTGGGCAAAAATATAAACAAATAGGCAATGCCGTTCCAGTTGAATTAGCAAGGCAAATTGGAGTACAAATTACAAAGGCTATAGATACATATACAAAATAAAGCTATAATTGCTCAGATAGTTCATGAATTACTTCCTTTATCAAATCTGTGCTATCAACTTCATCTGCAACAGAGACAAAAGAGTCAATTAGTTCATTATAAAAACTCTCATCGCCAGTTAGTCTATGCCAAAATTCTTGACCAATGATAACAGGATATTCTTCATTTATAGTTTTATATGATGAAGATAAATTCTCTTTATTTCCATACAAGACACCAACTATGCAATCAGTATCTGCATTAAAATTCTGTAATCTATTTGTTCTGGCTAAATTTCTAACAGATTTAAAATCTCCTATTATTGAGGGGATATCTTTTGAATTTATAGTATTAGGGCCTGCCTTAATTTGACAATATTTTCTTCGACCATCTAGTACATCTACAAATTCAATATCTATACCAGATGTAGTGGAAGCAAAACCTGATAGAACCTCACAACAAAATGCTTGTATTTGCCCACCAAATGTAGTATTAATAGAAGTTCCAAGCACTCTTGGATATACAATTGCCTTTGCAATACTTTCTTTTGAGGTATCGCCAAATGCAAAATTCGCTAAATAATTAATCAGAAAAGGATTAATGATAAATTCTTTTTTCTTTTTCAACTTTTTAGTATTTTTAATATGGTTTTCTACGATATTATCTTTGAAGAAAGCTTTGGCTTTAGATAAGATCTCTCGTTTCTCTTGTTCGTTCATTATAATACCTCTTTTTATAAAAATTGTATCATAAATCTGTAATTCTATTCATTTTGTAACAAAGATTCTACCTTATCATAAATATAGTTTTCATAGTTATCAAAACTATATTTAGTTATATCGGCATCCCTGACTTTATCATCTTCAAGCGCTTCATAATAATCTAAAACTTTTAACGGAACACCATAATCGCTTATTTGACGGCCTTTTTGACTAATTGCATTATATTCAAGTTTTGTGAGTAATTTATCTATTCCCGTAACATCATCTATTTTTGAAATATTGTCATTTGCTTTAATATATTTATACATTAAATTAAAAACCCCAAGATATTTAACAACGTGGTATTTTAAAATATTGTATACAAAATTAGCGGTATCTCTCATTGCCGTATCTATATTTACTTTTTTATTTAATTTATTATCTACAGCACCTCTAAAACCATCTTTTAAGTAAAAATATAACAAATAGCATAAAATAGAATATTCTTTGCCACTATAGGAACTTTTAGATTTATTTGATATAAGATGATATAATTCTGTTTCTGGTTTTACGATTGGAAGAATGGTATTTAAAACAACTTGAAAACCATCCAAATCAATATTCATACCACGTATATTAGTTTTGGATATTAGAGTTGATATGCTTTTATTTTCATAATTATTTAATTTATTAATTTTATCGTATATAAAAATTTTATCATTCCGGCTAACAGCTTTAAATTGCTGGAATAGTTCATTAGGAAGCTTTCGTTCGCGTTGTTTTTTTATTATTGCATTTTTTTCTTGGATATTTTGTTCATTTAAGTATTTTTCTTGTGTACAAAAATAATCAATATCGTCTTTAGGAATATCTTTATCATAATTTTTATGTTTAATAGATTCTTCCGGGGTATTTAAAGTATCTTCGAAGTCTTTTATAAAAGCAAATACCCTTCCGCTATAATGTTCCAGAAAACGTCCCGCTCTTCCTGCAATATTTTTCGCATCGAATGGTTTTAAGGGCTTTGAACCTTTTGAATTATGCATTACTATTAGGTTTTTTGCAGTAGTATTTACACCTTCTGTAATTGTTGTAGTAGATAATAGAAATTTAATTTTGCCATCATTAAATAAATTTATGATTTCTTTTTGAATATATTTTGGGACAAGACCATGATGAAGGCCGATTCTATGTTCGAGTGCTTTGCAGACTATCCAATCAGAATAAAATCTCCGTTTTATATGTTCAATAAAGTCGGTATATTCTAATGTATTAACATCTATATCTATGTTATCCATTATTTTTTGTGCATATTGCTCCGCTAAATACGGTTTACAACAATATATAATAGAATTTTCTTGATTATCATAAATATTTGTAAGTAAATCAATTAACTGTTTATTCTTATCTTTGGGCTTTGAAAAATTTATAATACGATTTTCATTTATAGCTACAAAATCTGTATCTTTATTTACTAAAAAATGATTTTTATTGACAATCTCTATATTATTAAAATTTATGGTATCTATTTTATTTTCATCTAAAAAGATTTTAAAAGAATTGTTCGCAGATGTATCATATTCAATGTATGGTCCAGCCAATAGTACATCTTTTACATTTTGAAGTATCTCAAATGAAGCTAATCTGTAAGCAACATCACGTTCATTTTCTTTTGTTGTGTTATCAATAATATAATCATTATCCAACTTATATATTTCATCAATAAAAACGAAATCAAAATCAATTTTATTTTTATCTGTAAATGATAAAAATCGTTCAGGAGTATATATGAATATATTTTTATCTTCCATTCCATCTGTTTCACTTAAAGTATGAATTTTATAATTCGTTTTTATATATTTATAATTATTTTCAGTCAAAATTCGCTCTAAATTCTCAGATAATAAAGCAACTGTTGGAAATATTAAAACAATATTTTTATATTCCATTTTTTCTATAATGTCATAAACTAAATGTGTTTTCCCGAAAGAAGTACTTGCGGATAAAAAATAACGATTTTGTTTATTTTTTTCAAATTTATCCAATATTTCTTTTTGATATCTGTGGAGTTTATAACTTTCTGATAGGTGCAATGAACTTTCATTTATCAAAGAAGCCATTGTTGTCATGTCGCAGGCATTGATAGTCGTATTCTGTCCAAATTTTTTATTTAAAATATCATAATAATGTGGAATACCAATAACATTTGAAATATATTTCATAAATTTTAATTCAGCTTGAGTTATTGATTGATTTTTTAGCTTGTCAAAATAATGACAAACAGCCTTTATTAACTCGGCATCCTCTATTTTATTATCTTGATATTCATTTATCTTTTTTACAACAATACTTGCTTCTTCTCTTCTATCCATTTAAGAACCTCTTTTTTAATTTCTTTAACTTCATGCACAGGAAGAAGTATAAAAAATATTGAATACGGGATATCTAAACTGCATTTATAATCACTATAATTACTTTTTATATAATTCACGACCTTAGTAATGTTGGATTCATACGTTAATGTATTTGCACCATATACTAGTAGAATTGGATAAATTAATTTTAAATTGTATTTTTTTATTTGTTCAATAAGGTTTATGCCGTTGTATTTCCAATTTTCTAAAATTTGTTTTACACTTTCTGCATTTGGTTTTGCTGCTTCAATTTTATTATCAATAGAATAGAAAGTTTGCTCCAAGTACTCTATTGATAATGCTTTATCAATATTCTCCATAACACTTTTAATGGCACTATTATGACTTTCGTGAAATTTTACTTCGCCAAACCACAATTCTATTTGCCCACCATTGTTAAAAATATGGTAGCTGTCATAACCTTTTGTTTCAGAATTTTCTAACGGATCAAAAAATCTGCCACGTGATATGAAGGAATCTTTTCCGTACAATGCTTTCAATATTGTACAAAGTAACACTTCACCAAAGAATCCGGCTTTAGCATTTGCATCATTGTCAATTTCATCTTTAATATATTTTATTTTGTTAGATAATGCTGCAGAATGCATATTTTGTAATTTATTGTAATCATTCTTTGGAAATGTTTCATAAGAATATTCAATAATAGAATTATATATTATTTTAACCAAATCATCAGTATTTATACAGTTATAACAGTCGTCATTTTGCGTTGAAAAACATACTCTTTCAATTCCGTGCTCTTTACAAGGTAGAGCGTATTGATAAATTATGGTTTTTTCTATTAACTCTTTTAACTTATCCCTCATCCTTAATTCTCCAATTGGTATTTGACAATTTTTAAAAAATTAAAAATATGAACTAAATAATTATTTCATATTATATAGGAAATAATTATTTAAACAATAAAAATAAACAAAAAATTAATATTCGAACAATTCTAAAGTATTACAAATAAAAGAAGATTCTCTCAAGTAATGTACTCGCTTTCATAACCTCTACAATAACTTACAGCATTTATTAAATTAAATGTCCAATTTCTTGACATTTAATTTAATAAAACTTAGATATTTAATTTGAGAAATTTTCCTATAAAAAATGACAAAATTAAAATTTCTCGTTTTATGTGTCAGACATTCTCAATTTATATGTCTAGTTATAGTCTAATTACAAAAATTTTTCACCAGTCCCAAAACAGTCCCTATTGGGACTAAATTGAGCTGTTTTTGAGAATTTTGAAGCCTTAAAAACGCACTAAAAAAGAGCCTTTTCAGGCTCTTTCTAAATGGAGGAGGAGGTGGGATTCGAACCCACGGAACGCTCGCACGTTCGACGGTTTTCAAGACCGCTCCAATCAACCGCTCTGGCACTCCTCCAGATTTATTTAATTGGTTACTCATCCATTCTACACAAAACATTTTTTTTTGTAAAGGTTTTTTATCTATTTCTTATAACATTGTTTAAAATTTTAAGTTCGTGGCGCGAGCACTTGTGCTCGCGCCACAAACTAACTATCTCATACAAACCCAATTACACCAAAAGAAAGGGATGACATTAAATCATCCCATACTCGCATTAATTATTTTTTATTTACTTTTACTTTCATCGGATTTACTGTGTAATTAAATGTGTTTGCGCTTTCACTAAAAGTTACCGGCACATCAATTTTATTTTCACAAGCATCTATTGTCCAAAGCTCTTCCCACATACCATTAGTTTTTTCTTTTGTCACCTTTGTATCCGAAATAGAAAATGTTTGGCACGTTGGAGATGCGGCTCTTATACCAAATGAATAAATTGTAAATAATGATTTCATTTGCATATCTTGAGTTGTAATCGTTTTACCTGCAACCGGCAATTTACTATCATATTGCCAAGCAAAAGCTGTTGTTGCACTTAAACAAAGCACTAAAGATATAATCGAAACTATTTGCATTTTTTTCATAATAAAATCCTCGTTTATTTTTACAAAAAAATTATTCTTCACCAATTAAAGCATTGATATCTTTAACCATATCATCCGGATTAAACCCATGAACGATTGCACCTGCCTCTAAATTTTCAAATCTTGCTGCAGCACAGCCAATACAACCCATACCGTATTTTTGAAAAACTTCAATTGCTTGTGGATATTCTTGAACGATGTCCATTATACCCATTTCTTTTGTAACTTTTCCCATATTCATACTCCTTTTATTGACTTATACATTAATATCATTAAATTACTTTTGTAACATTATAGCACAATAAAAAAAGGATTAAAACATGCAATTTATCAAAAAATTTTTTTCTACGCAAAATACAATAATCGGGCTTTGTGGACTAAAAAAACAACCGGAATATCTTAAGATAAACATTCCGGAATGTTATAAAAAAACTTTTGTCATCAACACTGATAAAAATTATTTATTATTTTAAATAATTTAAAACCTCGCTTCTTGCAACCGTTACTTGTTCAGAAGTTTCAAGATTTTTAACAGTAATTTGTTTTGTCGAAATCTCATCTTCTCCCAATATCAAAGCATACTTTGCAACCTTCGCCGCTTTTTCTAATTGTTTAACAAACTTTTTATTAGCTAAATCAAATTCGACAGTAATTCCTTTTTGGCGCAATTCTTCAGCCAATTTCAATGCTTCCAAAGAATTTAATGAAACAACAAAACCTAATATTTTACATTCTTGTTTTTCACCAATTAAAGCCGCTAAGCGCTCCATACCCATTGCAAAACCAACCGCTGGCGTATCTTCGCCACCTAAATTCTTCACCAAAGAATCATATCTTCCACCGCCACAAACCGCATTTTGCGAACCCAGATTATTAGATTTAATTTCAAAAACAGTTCTATTATAATAATCAAGCCCTCTTACAAGCAATTTATTTATTGAATAATTGATATTTAATTCATTTAAATATTTTTGAAGTTCTTGAAAATGTTCAGCACAATCCTCACAGATAAAATCAGATTGAATAATGGCCTGCACTTCAGGTTTTTCATATATTTTTTTACAATCTTCGACTTTACAATCCAAAAGTCGTAAAGGATTTTTTTCATACCTAGCTTGACAATCCGGACAAAGTTCAGACAAATAAGGTTTTAATACTTCTTTTAATTTCGTTTTAAAAACCTCACGACATTGAGGACAGCCAAGAGAATTAATTTCTACGGTTAAATCCTGCAAGCCAAGTGATTTCAAATAATTTACTGCCATCAAAATAACTTCTGCATCAGCCGTTGCTTGTTTAATTCCAAAAACTTCAATCCCAACTTGATGAAATTGTCTTTGGCGCCCAGCTTGAGGACGTTCATACCTGAACATAGGTCCTTTGTACCAAAGTTTAACCGGCGCAGAAAGTCTATGCATACCATTTTCAATAAAGGAACGAACAACACCGGCAGTATTTTCCGGACGCAAAGTTAATGAACGCTCACTTTTTTCAAAAGTGTACATTTCTTTATTTACAATATCAGTAGTATCTCCAACACCACGCGCAAAAAGTTCTGTTGCTTCAAAAATAGGAGTTCTTATTTCTTTCGCACCATATTTTGTAAAAACTTCATTTGCTTTTTCTTCCATAAAATGCCAAACAGGCATGTCGGTCGGCAATATATCTTTTGTACCTTTTTGAATTTTTATTATTGTCATCTTTTTAATTCCTTTATATAATTAAAGCGTAAATTTATTAATTTTATTTTACTATAAAAACATCGTATCAAATAAACTTAGAGGAAATTATGACAAAAGTTAAAATAACAAAAATGCAAGGTTGTGGAAACGATTTTGTAATTTTACCGCAAGAAGAACTTTCAAAAGTCGACATGCCAATGAATGAAATAGCTAAAAAGCTTTGTGATAGACATTTTGGAATAGGCGCAGACGGTTTAATTATTCCAAATAATAATATATTGAATACTGATATTGGCTGGTTTTTCTTTAATTCTGACGGTTCAGTGGCTCAAATGTGCGGTAATGGAATGAGATGTTTTGCAAAATATGTTTATAATAAAAGACTTGTAAACTCTAACAAATTTACGGTAAGTACACTGGCAGGCATAATTACTCCTGAGATTCTTGAAGATGGCAAAGTTAGAGTAAATATGTCTAACCCGATTTTAGAACCTGAAAAAATACCATTTTTACCTAATCATAATTTAAACTATAAAATTTCTGTAAAAAACAGGATTTTTGAAGGTAATGCAATTTCTATGGGCAATCCGCATTTTGTTATTTTTATAAAAGATGATGAGGATTTGTTAAGTTTAGCAAAAATTTATGGTGCAGAAATTGAAAATTCCGCGGAGTTTCCGGAGAAAACAAATGTTGAATTTATAAAAATCAAATCGTATAAAAAAATTGAATTATGCGTTTGGGAACGTGGTTGCGGAATTACACTTGCTTGTGGAACAGGAGCTTGCGCAAGCGTAGTTGCCGGTATTCTTAATGGATATTTAGAAAATTCTGTTGACGTAAAACTTTTGGGTGGCACAGTAAATGTAGTTTGGAATGGCACGCCTAACAAACCAGAAGGTGATGTTTTCTTGACAGGACCTGCAGAATTTGTATTTGACACAGAAATTGATATATAAATACAATTCAATTCTCAAATAAA
This sequence comes from uncultured Candidatus Melainabacteria bacterium, assembly GCA_934754655.1. Taxonomy (GTDB): domain Bacteria; phylum Cyanobacteriota; class Vampirovibrionia; order Gastranaerophilales; family Gastranaerophilaceae; genus CAG-196. The sequence goes on from CAKVIC010000002.1 coordinate 165,957, forward strand.
ACATTTATCTTTGATGTTAAAATATTTTTTATAACAAACACAAGTTTGCAAAATGCTTGTTAATCGGCTATACTTCAATTATATGAAATAGGGGGAACGGCTTTTGAAAGATTTAAAAAAAACCAAATGGTTTATATTTGGAACATACATTTTGCTTGTTTTAGCAACTTTGCTTGTCGGTTTTTTTATAAGCAAAAATAATACCATTTTTAATAACGTCATTGGCTCATTTTTAGAAGTCACTGAAAACAGAACATTTGATTACAGACAATCTTTAAAAATTTTTCATAAAAAACCAATTGCAGATTCTGATATTGTAATTTTAGCAATTGATGAAGCGAGTTTAGAAAAACTTTGGAACAAATACGGAATTTGGCCTTTCCCACGCGATGTCTACGCTGATTTAATTAACTATCTTGAGCAAGGTAATCCTAAGGCAATCGTTTTTGATTTAATGTTTTTGAAAAAACTCAAAACCTCTAATGACGGCGATAGACAACTGATTCAAGCTATTAACAGCAATCAAAATGTTATTGTTGCGATGAACTTTGATGACCAAAATGCTGATGTTCGAACCCCGATAACACTTCCTAAGCGTTTAGCCGTTAATTTAAAAAACAATTCAAACATTAAAATTAGCACAAAATCGCATTATACAAACTGTAGAACAATTTTGCCGGAACTCGTTAACGGCAAAGCACAAATTGGCATCGCAAATGTTCAAAGAAGCTCTGATGGGATTTTAAGACGTTTTTCACCTCTTATGGAATACCAAAATAATTATTACCCATACCTTTCTTTTCTTGCAGGAAACAATATTTTAAACAATGGTAATAAAGATTTTGTAATTGATGAAAATGGAAACTTAATTGTAGGTGAAACTCTTTTACCGTTAACAAAAGACGGGGAAGTTATTCTAAATTGGTATGGCAAAAAAGAAGTTACTTATGAAAACATTCCTTTGTATAAAATAATTGAATCAATGGAACGTGGCGTTTTTCCGGAGCAACTTAAAAATAAAATCATTTTTATCGGCACAACAGCAATGAGTTTGCACGATACAAAAAGTGTTCCAATACAAAATGAGGTTTATCCGGGGGTTGAAGTTCATGCAACGTTTTTAAACAACATGATTGATAATAATTTTGTAAAACAATCTTCAGATTTAGCCAATAATATTGTAATTGTCGTAGTATTTATGTTGGTTGGTTTAATCGTAATGACATCAACTTCAACATTTTTCACGGTTTTATCAACAATATTATTTACTTTTGCATATTTATTGATTTCATATTATTCAATGGCATTATTTAATCTGTGGATTCCAATAGTGACACCGATTTTAAGCATTGTATTAGCATTTATTTTATCATTGCTTGCAAAATATTTAATAAAATCCAGAGATTTTGAATATCAATACAAATTAGCAACAGTTGATGGTTTGACAGAACTTTACAATCACAGATATTTTCAAGAATCTTTAAAGAATCAAATAGAAGTCGCAAAAAGATATAATCAAAGTTTTTCATTAATGATAATTGATATTGACTTTTTCAAAAAATTCAATGATACGTACGGACATCAATCCGGAGATGCAGTTTTAAGACAAGTTGCACAAACTTTGAAAAAAAATTCCAGAAACACTGATATTGTTTGCAGATACGGTGGTGAAGAAATGAGTATAATTTTACCCAACACTTCGGCTGAAGAAGTTATGTACAGCGCAAACCGTGTTTTGACAGCGATTGCTGAAAAAGAATTTCATTTGAAAAATAATGCAACAAGTGCAGTTACAGTAAGCATCGGAATTGCGACTTTTCCGGAAGATGCCGAAACACCACAAAGCTTGATAGAAGTTGCAGACAAAGGATTATATTATGCAAAAGAACACGGCAGAAACCAAGTCGGAAAAATTTAATTAAAGGTAAATTATGGAAGTAAAAATAATAGGTGCCGGACTCGCCGGTTCAGAAGCAGCATTACAACTTGCAAAAAGAGGTTTTAAAGTTAAACTATATGAAATGCGCCCTAAAAAAACAACTGGCGCACATGTCGGCAAAGATTGTGCAGAATTTGTATGTTCTAATTCGTTAGGTTCAATTGACGTGACAAATGCAAGCGGACTTTTAAAAAAAGAAATGCAAATTTTAGGTGGCGAATTAATTGAAATTGCAATAAAAAACAGTGTTCCGGCTGGAAATGCTTTAGCAATTGCAAGAGAAGATTTTTCAAAAGAAGTAACTGATTTAATCGAACAAAATCCAAATATTGAACTCATTCGAGAAGAAATAACGGAAATTCCTGATGGGAATGCAATTATAGCAAGCGGACCTTTAACCAGTGATATTTTTGCAGAAAAATTGAAAGAATTTACAAAAAGTGAACACTTACATTTTTTTGATGCAATTGCGCCAATTGTCGAAATTGATTCAATAAATTTTGATAAAGCGTTTTGGGGAGCAAGATACGATAAAGGCGAAGCTTCTTATATAAATTGTCCAATGAACAAAGAAGAGTATGAAAATTTTTACAATATATTAATCAATTCTCCACGAATTGAACAACATCAAGTTGATAAAAATTCTAAATATTTTGAATCTTGTTTACCGGTTGAAGTTCTTGCATCGCGCGGAGTTGACACTTTACGCTTTGGTCCTATGAAACCAATCGGGCTTGTCGACAAACGAACAGGTGAAAAAAACTACGCGGTTGTACAATTAAGACAAGATAATTCTGCAAAAACTTTATTTAATCTTGTTGGATTTCAAACAAATTTAAAATGGGGTGCACAAAAAGATTTGGTTCATTCAATCCCCGGACTTGAAAATGCAAATATTATCAGATACGGTGTTATGCACAGAAACACGTTTATAAACAGTCCTCAAGTTTTAAATCCGACCTTAGAAACTCGCGAAAGAAAAAATTTATTTTTTGCAGGGCAATTAACGGGCACAGAGGGTTATACAGAATCAATCGCAACAGGAATGCTTGCCGGAATCAATTTAGCACGTCGCTTAAGTGGCGAAGAACCTTTAATACTACCAGAAACTACAATTTTGGGTGCTTTAACAAGATATATTTCAAACCCTGAACATACAAATTTTCAGCCGATAAACTCAAATTGGGCACTTGTTCCGCCGATTGAATTACCTAAAAAAGAGCGCAAAAACAAAAAACTTAAAAACGAATTACTCTCAAATCGCGCAATTGAAGATTTGCAAAAATTAACTTCATTTTACAAATAGTATTAGAGTGCTATAATTAAGTAAGGTTCGTAATATAAAAGCCAAAGAGGACTATAAAATGATTGAAATGAAAGTAATGGGCATTGCGCTTGATGTTAGAACAAATTCCCCAATCGTAGTGCTACATGATTTAGATAATAGAAAAGCTTTACCTATTTGGATTGGCTCTGCAGAAGCTTCTGCTATAATTCGTTGCATTGAAGGGCTTGTAGTTGCGCGTCCAATGACACACGATTTAATTACAAATATTGTTGAAAAAACAGGCTATACAATTGAAAAAGTTATTATAAATGATGTCGAAAAAGAAACTTATTATGCAACAATATTTTTGAAAAAAGATGAAAAAGTTATCGAAATAGATTCACGTCCATCTGATGCAATTGCTGTTGCAATGCGCGCTGACGCACCAATTTATGTAACAGCAAATGTTTTGATGAATGGTTCTGTTTCCACAGATTCTGCAAAAGATGAAGAAGAAGCACAAGAATTCAAAGATTTTATCCAAAATATCAAACCATCCGATTTTGAGAAATTAATGAAGAATAAACATCAAGAATCTGATCAATAAAAACATAAAACTACGAATTATCAAAAAGGATACTAAATATGAATTTAAATAAAAATTATAAAAATCTTGGACAAAGCTATTTGTTTTCAACAATAGCACAAAAAATTAATAAGTATTCAGAGGAAAATCCTGATAAAAAAATAATTCGTCTAGGGATTGGAGATGTAACAAAACCTTTGTGTCACAGTGTTATTATGGCAATGCATAAAGCAGTTGACGAAATGAGTGTGCAAGAAACCTTTCGCGGTTATGGCCCTGAACAAGGCTATGATTTTTTGCGCCAAGCAGTTTGCGATTATTACAAAACAAGAAATGTTGAATTGGAACTTGATGAAATTTTTATTTCAGATGGCGCAAAAAGTGATTTAGGCAATATTTTAGACTTATTCGATACTAATAATATTGCGCTTGTGCCAAATCCGGTTTATCCGGTATATGTGGATACAAACATTATGGACGGCAGAAAAGTCGTTTATATGAATGCAAACGAAAAAAATGAATTTTTACCATTGCCTGACAACAACATTAAAGCTGATATTATTTATTTATGCTCACCAAACAACCCAACGGGAGCCGTTTATAACAAAGACCAGCTAAAAGAATGGGTTGAATACGCAATTTCTCAAAACGCAATCATACTGTTTGATTCAGCTTATGAAAGATTTATTTCTAATGAAGATTTACCAAGAAGTATTTTTGAAATCGATGGGGCAAAATCTTGCGCAATAGAATTTTGCTCATTATCAAAAACAGCAGGTTTTACAGGTACCAGATGCGGTTACACAATCGTTCCAAAGGAATTGGGCAAGCTCAATAAAATGTGGCTACGCAGACAAACAACAAAATTTAATGGAGTTCCTTATATAGTACAACGTGGTGCAGAAGCGGTGTTCACTCAAAAAGGACAAAAAGAAATTCAAGAAAATATAAATTATTATAAAGAAAACGCAAAAATAATTTCTGAAACACTTACAAAATGCGAAATTTGGCATGTCGGCGGAAAACATTCCCCATATATTTGGCTAAAGTGTCCAAATAATATGGGCTCGTGGGAATTTTTTGATTACTTATTAAACAATGCACAAATTGTTGGTACTCCAGGCATCGGCTTTGGCGAAAACGGCGAAGGATTTTTCAGAATAACCTCTTTTGGCTCACGCGAAAATACTATTGAAGCAATGTCAAGATTTGAGCATTTGTTTAAAAAATAATTAAAGCTAATGATACAATAAAATTTGTCTTAAGATTGTCCGATTCTTGTTGCTTGACTTGCCATTGAACGCGAAATATTTATTAAAGCTAAGTTCGCTTCATAAGCACGCTGTGCCATAATGGCATCTGCCATATCAACCATTGCATTTACATTTGAACATCTTATATAACCATTTGCGTCCGCATCCGGATGACCGGGAGCATACATTCTTTCACCAACTGTCGGATCCTCTACACATCCATTAAATACAACTCCACCTTGTAAATATGGCAAAGTACCACAACCAAAAACATCTTCCTTCATTACATTCATCAAACCATGAAAAGATATATCTTCCGAAGCATTAAGCACAGGAATTTTACGCACATAATTTGGAGTATCGACATTCGCAATGTTTTTTGCATGAATATCCAATCTTAAACCATGCGCTCTTAAAGCGTTTGAGCCAATGTTTATTGATTCTAATATACTCATTTAGTGCCTCACTTTCGATTTGAAAAATTTTAATCAGCTATTTGCCAACATTTATAACCGTTCTCATTTGGGTTATTATATTTGTCATTCTTCTTGTTGCCATTGTATACATTAAAGAATTTTTTTGTAATTCCGATAATTCTTGCGCAATATCAATTTCTTCGCGTGCTCTTTCTTCCAAAACACCTGAAGGACCAAGCGCACTTGAAAGCTTTGTTTCTAATGGGCTGTTCATTGTTCCAAGGTATTGAGAAAAATCTATATCACGTCTTACATAGCCCGGCGTGTCTACGTTTGCAATATTTGAACCTAATGCGCGCTGCCTTTGCGTAATTAAGTCCATCATTAAATTTGCTTTGCCTAAAGAATCTAAACTTGTGAATGTCATTTATCTAGCCTTTATTGATTTAAGTTAATTGATTTATTATACATATCATCCGCAATTTTCAACAATCTTGTTGTCGCCATTACAGAAGTATTTATTCTCATCATTTCATTTACACCATCGTAAATATTTACGTTTGAAGCTTCTACTGCATATTGCCTTATACTCTCCGTATTTTTAACAATTTTAGGTGCTCCTGAATCATCTGTGGGAACTAGTTTATTGTTATGACCTTGCTCTAAATTTTCAGGTGCATCAAACTGCACAATTGGAATTGTGCCAATTTTTTCAGGTAAAGAACCTGCCATGTCGTAATTCATAACATCACCGTTTGGACGGATTTCAAATTTATAAGAATTTGCCGGAATTTTTATTCCATCCCCAACCATCCAATCATCAACTGTTACTAAATAACCATTAACACCACGCTTAAACGAACCGTCACGCGTATATTGGACTTCACCCTCTTCTGAAACAACCGGAATATAACCATTTCCATCTATTGCAACATCAAACGGATTTTTACTTACTCGTATTGAACCTTGAGCAACATTCTTTCTTATTGCGCCATCTAAATAACCATCCTCGCGCAAAATTTGCTCAAAAGTATCAGTTTTATAACCAATTGTGTTATAGTTTGCAAAATTATTACTAATATAGCCCAATTTTTCCCATTGAACCATAGAATTATTCGCACCTTGTCTAAAAATAGCTTGCATATTGTACATTTTTTAAACCCTCCTAAGAAGTCGTTCCTAATTGTGAAATAACTTTTTGCAAGTTATTGCTTTCCATTATAAAAATTTGTCTGTTCGCCTCAAAATTCCGTACGACAGGCTTTAGTGCAAAAATTTCCTTTTGCAAAGATACATTTGAACGTTCTGTATAACCCTGCTTAACTTCAGGGTTTAAAACCGCCATGCCGTTATTGTCAACAACACTTACGTATCCAGCATCAAGCAAACTATTTGATTCTTTATCATAAACACTAATTTTGCCTTTAGTATTAATAACAACCTGATCAATACTTTCAGGGACTCGTGGTAATTGAATAGGCATGCCTGCGGATGACAAAACAGGATTATCTTCTAAATTCAATAAATTTCCAAATTTATCAAGTTTAAAACGTCCATCACGAGTTAATTGTACGCCATTAGGAGTTTGAATTTGAAAATACCCTTTATTTGCAATAGATAAATCAAGCGGATTATCAGAAACAATTATTCTTCCGGGAGCATCATCAATAGTTGTAGATAAGCCGTGAACACCAATATATTCGGTGAAAGAAGAAACAACAGGCTCTCGTCTTTGATAGCCGATTTTATCAAACCCGATAACATTCGCGTTTATCATACCCAAAACTTCACTTTGCACATGCATAGCTCTGATAGAAGCTTTCATACCTTGTTCGCAGAATCTGACACCGCCATTTATTTGCATAGTTGTTACCTCATTTCTTACATGTTAATCGGATGATATTAACACTTACTTTAATAATTTTGAATAAAATCATCTTCTTAACCGAGATTTCATAAAATGTTTAATGTAAAAAATCAAAAAGTCAAAATTATATTGACAATAAAATTTGTTTTGTGTAGAATTAACACAGTTGCCGGTATAGCTCAACGGTAGAGCAACGGTTTTGTAAACCGTAGGTTGTAGGTTCGATTCCTATTACCGGCTTTTTTATTGACAATAGAATATATGCAGACGAATTTGCCCTTGTGGCTCAGAGGTAGAGCACTCCCTTGGTAAGGGAGAGGCCACGAGTTCAATTCTCGTCAAGGGCATATTTATAAAAAGCGCACAAAGCTTAATGATTTATAAGTAAATAAATATAAGATTTGTTAGGCAATAAAAATGACAATTGAATATGGGTAGGTGGCCGAGTGGCTAAAGGCGACAGACTGTAAATCTGTTCACGCGAGTGTACGGTGGTTCGAATCCACCCCTGCCCAAGTTAAAAAAGAGGTTGAACTTTTGTTCAAACCTCTTTTTTTAAATATTGAGGGATGAGAACTGTAAATAAAGTGCAAGTGTGAGATGGGTATATTTTAGCTAAGAGTTAAATATAATGGCTTTTATGGTGATTTTAATAGAATGAGATGCACTTGCACTAATTGGAATTTATCTGCACTTTTTTGAGAAATATTTGCACCAAAATTTCACCGATTTTAAAATATATTACTAACTTATCACGATATATTTACCTTTCAGCAAAGTACTTTTTGTGCAAGTAAAAAATTATCTAATGGTTTGAGATTTACAAAATTATCTCTGAGATTGAGATAAAAACACTTGACTTCTGTTGAAACAAGAGCGATTAATGTCATTGTAAAAGGTCTTTAAACAAGGTTTAAAAGGGTTTTAAATGAACAAATTACATTTACTCAACGAAGCAGAAAAACTATACTGTGTTAAAAATTTAACCCCAGAAATGATAGCCGAAAAATTAAATATCTCACGCAGAACTGTTTTTAACTGGAAAAAGAAATACAAATGGGATAATCATATCGTCAGAATAAAAGATTTTTCTAAACAATTTACTGGTGATATTTATAATGTTGGCGTGAAACTTCTTACAAAATTAAATGATGATATAGATAACAATAGAATTTTGAATAAACATGAAATTTGTGCATTAGAAAACATTATCAAAATTATAAATAAAGAAGAAAGAGAACAAACAAAGAACTTGGATAAATTTTCACATAAAAAGAAATTTGCAAGGCTTTTAACACCAGATGTCATTGAAGAAATTAATAACAAAATTTTAGGTTGGAATGGTGCATATTAAAGTGTGTCGAAATATCTCTGAGATTGGAATTTAGGACTTGATTTATCTCGAAAGGCGAGTGATGAATGTGTATGCAAAGGAAATATTCATGACAAATTTTACACTAGAAAAATCAAAGAAAATAGCCTTAGCAAGATTGGATTTACTAAATCAATGGAAAGAATTTCGTAGAAAATCAGATAACAAACTTCAAGCTGATTATGATTTTGTTAATTTGCACAATACTTCTAATTCACACCTTTTTGAGATATTAGGTAAAATATCTCGTGGAACACTTCACCGTTGGAAGAATACACTTAATGGCACAGAAGATTATACAAAACTGATTCCTCAATACAAATATGCAAAAGTAGATGAGTATCGCACGATTTTAACCGATGAAGAAATTAAAATATTCATGGGTTTGCTTTTACACCCGAATCGTATTTCAATCGGCAAAGCAACTGCTTTAACAAAATACAAGTTAAAAGAACAAGGACAAAGTTTTATTCCGGCTGATATTACATTCAGTCGTTATGCAAAGTGGTTTAAAGATAACAATTACGACAAGTGGATTTTAGCTCGTGATGGAGAAAAGGCATTATCCGATAAAGTTGCACCATATATAAAACGTGATGCAAGTTTGCTTGAAGTCGGTGATATTCTTGTAGCAGACGGTCATAAATTAGCCTTTAATGTAATAAATCCATTTACGGGTAAACCAACGAGAGCAACTTTAGTTGGGTTTCTTGATTGGAAGTCAACAGCACTTGTTGGTTATGAAATTATGCTAGAAGAAAACACACAATGTATTGCAAGTGCGTTGCGTAATTCAATAATTAATCTTGATATGATACCGAAGGTAATTTATCAAGATAACGGTAGGGCATTTAGAGCAAAATATTTTACTGATGATAAAGGTTTTACCGAATTAGGTTTTAATGGACTTTATGCAAAGTTAGGTATAGAAACCGTTTTTGCCAGACCATACAATGCCAGAGCAAAAGTTATTGAAAGATTTTTCAAAGAATTTCAAGAAGGTTTTGAAAAATTATTACCGAGTTATGTCGGAAGTAATATTCAAAATAAACCCGCCTATATGATGCGAAATGAAAAGTTGCACAAACAATTACATAATGACTACATTCCTACTCTAGATGAAACAATAAAAATGATTGACATGTGGCTGAATTTTAAAAACTCTCAACTTTGTCCAAACTCACCAAATAAAACGATAACAGAAATTTTAGAAAGTAGAAAAAAACAAAATGTAGATATAAACCAGCTTGATGATTTAATGCTTGCAACTGAAGTTAAAACAATACAGAGAAATGGTATAAGATTTTTAAATTGTGATTATTTTGATGAACGTCTTTATGGGTTTAAAAATAAAGTTTTAATTAAATACAACCTTTTTGATTTAACAAGTATCAAAGTTTATACAACAAAAGGTGAATACTTATGTACGGCAGGACGTGTAACTGAAACTCACCCAATTGCAAAATTGTTGGGAACGGTTACTGACTTTGAAGATTACAAGCAGAAAATTGTTAAACAAAGAAAGTTGCATAAGAAAACCATAAATGCAGTAAAAGAATATTTGTCCAATGATGAAGTTAAGTATTTAGAAACCAAAATGATTGAAGAAAATTCAAACCCTGTTCAAACAGAATTCAAAATACGTTCAAAAGGTGTTCAAAAAATATTTAAGAATAATTCAGAAAAATTTGAATACTTAATCAAGAATAATCCACAGGATAAATGGATAGAAGAATTTAAACAAAGTAAGGAGTATAAATTATTGTATAAATAGCGGCTTGCGAGCAGAGGGCTGAAGCATGAGCATGCCTGTTTAATGCGAGCAAGCCAAGAAAGGATAACACATGAATAGAACCTTTGTAAAAACGCAGAATGTGAAAAACTTTATAGGTCTTGTTGAAAACTTAATTAACAAACCAAAGAATATTCCTAAAATGGGACTCATATATGGCGAACCAGGGCTTGGTAAATCCCAAACGGCATTATGGTTGGCTTGCAAATATGATGCAATATATTTGAGAGCGACAAATTTGATGACTGGACGGTGGTTACTAGAAAAAATTGCAAAAGAAATGGACGAAATTCCAAGATATTTGACGTCAGATAATTTTAATTTAATTGTCCAAAAACTGAAACAAAAACCTCAACTGATTATTATTGATGAAATAGATTATTTGATGAATAACTTGAAAACGATAGAAATTTTAAGAGATATTCACGATGAAACGGATTGTCCAATCATCTTTGTTGGTATGGGATTGGCTCATAAAAAGTTGGAACGATATAAACATCTTTTTGATAGATTTTCTGAAATAGTTAAATTTAAAACCTTCTCTATACAAGATTTAAAACAAATATTTGAACAACTTTCAGAAGTCCAAGTAAATATTGATGCTATTGAATTTATACATAAAAAATACAATAGGTTTAGACAAATTGTACAATTGATAAGCCAACTTGAAATAATTGCCAAAGATAATAATTTACAAGAAATAAATCTTGATGTAATTAAGGAGATTTTATGAACATAGAAAAATTAGCAAAACATCTAAAAGAATTTACACTTGACGAAATTAATATGATTGCAGAATGCGATTGTAAAACAGAACTTGAACACCTTTTGAACAGTAATAAAATAGTGTTTGAACTTGGAATGTATAAATATAGAGAAAGTTTAAAAAACTCATGCTTAAATTATAGAGTGTTTGTACAAAATGCGACTTTGAGAAAAAATTTAAAAATGTATAATGCTATACAGTATTTTTTAACAAATTATGTGAGCAAATATTGCAAGAAAGAAACTATACATCAATATAAAACAATATTTAAAATACACATTTTACCGTACTTTAAAACCAAAAAACTTGAAGAAATAACCCAAGTTGATATTATGCAATTTTATAAATTTTGCGAAGAGAGATGTCTACAACAACGTAGGATTAAAAATATTTTAGCTTTACTAAATCAAATACTTAAATATTACCAAAATCTCGGAGTAATTGATAGGAAATGTGTTTTTCAAGTAAGAAGGTTAACAGATAAAAATAGATTTTATATAGACAGAATTGTTTTTAAAGGAGATTTATGTCAAAACTAAAATTATACAAACAAGCAGAAAATTTATATATAGAAGAAGGAATGTCTATTGAAAATATTTGTCGGAATTTAGATATTTCAAGACGTACCATTTTTTATTGGAAGAAAAATTATGATTGGGATAAAAGTCGCAACAAAAAATATAAATCTGAAAGCAAGTTGAGTACGGAATTGACAGATATCGCACTAAAATTCATGCAACAAATCTCAAAAAATATGGATAACAAAATGCAAACTTCTCAAGCTGAATATTATACATTGCTTAATCTAATCAAAAATATACCTAAAATTAAAAAATACGAAAAAGACCTTGTAAAAAATTCCGTAACACCAAAATTCGCATCAAAATCTTTCTCTCCGGAATTTATACGACAAGTTCAGAAAGATATACTTGGCTGGGAACCTTACAAAATATTTTAATTTATGCGACATTGTAAATATTATCTTGTGCATTATTATAATAATCATAAAAATGATTATACAAAGAATTACATTTTTCTTGAAATAAATCTTTATCATATATTTCTGGTAATGCCTCATCACAAATAATTTCGATTGCTTCTTTAACTTTTGCTCTGGTAGATTGTTTTTTTCTCCAATCAAGAACAAGTTTTTCTTTTTTAATTACCTGAACTAATCTTTGAGCTGCAGCTTTTACGGTTTCAAATTCTTTTTTAGATAGTTTCGGTTCAGGTTTTGTTAATATATCAAGTATTGCGAGTTCTTCTTCTGTTAAATTTTCATCAAGATGGCGTTTTTCTTCAGTTGTTAAATCATTTGTTAGTGCTACCAATTGAACATACATCTGCTCCATTGTTAATTTTCCAGCATTGTATTCATCAATAATTTGTTCAAATTTTTCTTGAAAATGTTTTCTCATATCATTAAATTTTAACATTGCTGAAAGTTTTGAACCAATTGTTGCTTTAAGATTTTCTAATAATGCACGCTGTTTCTCCTTTAGAATTCTACGTTGTAATTCTTCAAAATCTATTTTGCTTAAATCTAGTTTTTCTCCGGCTTTTATTTTGTATGATTTAAGATTAATTGATTCATTGAGCAAGTCTTCTACTTGTTGTGCAAGTTGTTTAATTTCTGTATTATCAATAGATTTAATTGTAACTTCTCTTATTTTTGCATATAGAATTGAACAAACAAAAACTAGTTTTGCAAATCGCCTTGCTTCACTGTCAGGTAAAATTGCTTTAAACAAGGTTTTCAGATTTTGTGTTCCTTTTAAAAATTCTGTTTTATCTTTTTCTGTTTCTAGAACAGTATTAACGGCATATTCAGTCATTTTTATACATTCTAACGCTCTTGTGTTAAATATTTCATTAACATCAATTTTCTTTGAATTGAGAAAATTTCTCATTTTTGTCGCCTCAGAATCTAATAGTTTAATCAATTCGGCTTTTGTTTCAACAGGATCTTCTTCAGAAGTTCCTCCGTCTGTTGGTTCTCCGTATATTGCCAATGCTTTTTGTAATGCTTTAAATATACCAATATAATCAACTATTAATCCGTTGTATTTACCCTCTGATACTCTGTTTGCTCTTGCTATTGTTTGCATAAGAGTGTGCTCTTTTAGAATTTTATCAAGATAAAGAGTTGAAATTGTAGGGCAGTCGAAACCTGTAACCCACATTGCACAAACAAATACTAATCTTAACTTATCATCTTTATCTTTAAACTTGGTGGCTAGATCTTCCGTTTTCATTCTCTTTCTATGAGGAGTAATATCGACACCCTTTTGTTTCATCTGCTCAATTTCATTCTGCGATGAAGATACAACTACTGCCATATCAGTTTCTTTCATATAGTTGATTTGATTTTGCAAAACTTCTTTAGTATCTTCATTTGCAATTTTTAATTTATTTTCAAGAATTTTAATATATTTATCCCATTCTATTTTAACTTTATCATACATTTTAATTGCGGTTGCTTTATCTATTGCAACATACATTGCTTTACCCATAAAACCACGATTCATAAAATGTTCAACTACATCTTTCGCAATCGCATCAAGTCTATCTTCTCTTGTAATAACTTGATACATATTCACATATTCTTTTTCAAATTGTTCTTCTTGTTCATCTGTAAAATCAGCAGAATCAATAATATTTTGAAGTTGAGTTTCCAAATCATCATTTGTAATCTGCATTTCAGGGATTCTTGCTTCATAATACAAAGGAACAGTAGCTGCATCTTCTATGGACTGTTTAAAAGTATATTTACTTACATAATCGCCAAAAATTCGTTTTGTTTTTTCATCATTTTTCATAAGAGGTGTTCCAGTAAATGCAATAAACTTCGCATTGGGAAGAGCTTCTCTCATATTCATTGCTAATGTTCCGTATTGTGTACGGTGTGCTTCATCAGTTATTACAATAATATCGTTTCTATCAGATATTTTTTCAAAACTCTGTCCTTTTTCTTCTGTTCCAAATTTCTGAATCATTGTAAAAATTGTTCGATGGTCTTCTTTTAATAACTGTTTCAAATGTTCTCTTGTATTAGCTTGAACATTTTGTTCAGTAATCGCACCTGTTGAAACAAAGTTTTTGTATATTTGTTCATCAAGGTCGGTTCTATCTGTAACAATAACAAAAGTCCAATTGCCTTTGATTTTTCGGAGGATTTTTTGAACAAAAAATATCATGGAAAAACTCTTACCACTTCCTTGTGTATGCCAAAATACGCCTAGTTTTCCGTCTGTATTTGTCTTAAATCTTTCTATTGCACTATTAACACCTAAAAATTGGTGATTTTTACTGCAAATTTTTATAGTTCCACCTTTTGTTTCTTGAAATAATGTATAATTTTCAATAATATCTAAAAGGTTCTCCGGTTTACACATTCCTATCATTAAAGTATCAGCAGGAATTATTCCCTTTGTTCCGTCATTATCAATTTTTTTCCAATCAGAAAAATGTTCCCATTTAGAAGTTATCGTTCCGAATTTTGCATCTGTTCCATTCGATACAATAATAAATGCGTTATACCAAAATACTTGAGGAATTTCCTTTTTATAGTGTGTAATGTTATCATTAAAAGCATTTTCAATATGTTTATGACTTGCTTTAAGTTCAATAAACACAAGCGGTAAGCCATTAACAAATAGTATTAAATCAGCTCTGCAATTATATCTTTCACCAGATATTTTAAACTGTCTTATTAGTTTGTATTCATTATTTTTAGGTTCTTGAAAATCAATAACTTTAACAATATCTGTCGTATCAATGCCATTATTGTCTTTGAATTGAACCTTGACACCGTCTTTTAACATTGAATAAAAAAATTGATTTGCACCAACAGGAGTTTTTGAAGATAAATCCTGTGTTAATTCATAATATGCGTTATCTAAAGCTTCTTGTGGTAAATTTGGATTAAGTTTTAATAAAGCTGAACGTAAATTTTTGGATAAAATCACCTCATCAGTTGTCTGTCTGCCAAAAGTTGAATTTTCGCCACAAATAATTTCAGAAGTTGCATCATACAACTCAAATCCGAGTTGCGTTTCACACTCTTTCATTAAATCTAATTCAAAGGCTTCTTCTGACATTATATGCATTACTTATCTCCTTTAGAATACCAAGCTCCACGACCTTTAGAATGAAGTATTAAAATATTTTTATTCACTAAGTTTTGCAAAGCTTTTTTTATGGTATTTCTGTTAGCTTGCGTATATTCAACTATTTTTGCTGTGGTTGCTGATGGTTCAATATTAAAATAAGACAATATTTTTTCTTCTAACTCTGTTAAGTCACTGTTTGATGTTGTTTTACTTTCGTTGTTTATCTTGTATTCTAGTCTAATTTTTTGTTTTTGTAATGTTTTTAAGAAAAATTCCAACCAAGGTTCAAAATTTGGGTTTTCATTTTTTAGAGTTGTTTGAGTTTGTCTTAAAGCCCTATAATAGCCTTCTTTGTTATCCTCAATAATTGTTTCCATTGAACTATAAGGAACGTAAGTATAACCTGCTTTCATCAACAAAAGACAAGTTAAAGCTCTTGATAATCTTCCATTTCCGTCTTCAAATGGGTGAATTGCTAAAAATTCAACAATGAAAACTGCAATAACAATTAATGGATGAAAAAATTTATCTTCAAGATTTTTTCTTGTCCATGTTACAAATTTTTCCATTTTTATCGGAGTTTCAAAAGGTGTTGCGGTTTCAAACACAATACCTAATTCTTTGCCTTCAGGAGAATAAGCGGCAACTGTATTTGATACTTTTTTATATTCTCCTTTATGTCTTTCGTCTTTTGATGAAAATTGCAGTAAAATCTTGTGTAACTGTTTAATATAATTTTCGGATAGTGGGATAACTTCCCAATCTTCAAAAATTGTATCCATTAATTTTGCGTAGCCTGCAACTTCTTGCTCATCTCTTGTTGCAAAAGATTGTTTGTTGATAGACGATAAAAGCTTCTCAACCTCTAAGTCTGATAATTTGTTCCCCTCAATACGATTAGAAGAACCAACACTTTCAATAGTCGCTACTTTTTTTAAACTTTTTAACCTTTCAGGTGCCATTTTACCCAATAATTTCCATGTGATTTTAAACTCGTCAATCTCTGAAATTATTGAGAGCATTTGGTTTGTGATTTTTATATCATCTGTTTTAATCATTAATTGGATATCCATTTTTATTTTGATTTTACCCAATTATATCCATTTTTATCCATTTTGTCAATTATACTTTTTGTGGAATACAAAATGCCATAACAGTTAAATAAAAATGTTTTTCATTATCATTTTCATTTTTAAATTCACATCTAAAAGCAGATGTATATTGGGGAGGTGTATAAGAGTCAATATATTTGACAAAATTTGAGTGTTCTGATGTCGAAGATTTTATTTCGTCACAAACTTTTGTAAAATCTTTATTTTTCACAAAAACAAAGATTGCAGTTTTGGTATCTCTATAAGTAACATACCCCAATAATTGATCTATGGTTGCTAAATACCCTTTTTTACCTTTCCAAAACTTACATTCTGCAATAAATACATTTTGATTATCATTTCTTATAAGAATATCTGTTTTACCATTTGAATTAAAAGTTTCGCCGGTTGCTTGTCCTTGATAGTGCCCATTTAATTGAACAAGAAAATGCGTTCTTAAATCTTCTTCCTCCATTTCAGCAAACGCCTTTGGGCTTCTTTCCATAACTTTTGCCATATCAGAACAGATCTGAATAATATGGTCATATTCTTTCATTTCTAATTCAGGTTCTGCTACTTTTTGTTGTATATTAGCATTAGGCTTGTTAATTTCTACTTTTCTAATTAATGTCGGTTGTTTAACTACTTCTTCTCTACTTAGTTTGTATGGAATGTTTTTCAAAACCTTTTGCAATTTTGAATAATTTGACAATTTATAATCAATTTCTTGTTTGGCTATAGACTTAATTCTTGCATTAAAATTTGCTATATCTTTTTCAGCATAACTTAAATATCGTTTAATTTCTGCTAATTCTTTTTGTACAGAAGAAGAAAGGTCAAATTTATCCAATTCAAACATTGCTACTGCAAAATGTAATATTAGTTTATTATCTATAACAGTTCCTTTAGGTAACATTGTACCAAAAGTGCTTGCTCGTGATAAGAAAGCTTCTTTCAAACCTTCAAACGGAATAGTAACAGTAAATAATATTCCATCAACATAATTTATCTGAGAGAAAAATTGATCATAGCGTTCAATTTGTGCTTCTTGTTGGTCACATACAATATTATCTTCACATAAAATAGGACATTGTAGTTGGTATGTTTGTTGTATGTAATCAAGATACTCTTCTATATCAACATTACTTAAATACTCATTCTTTTCTTGTTTTATTCTATTTACAATAGCGTTAGTTTGATTTTGAATAATACCATCTAAGCTATAAGTTCTAAATAAATAATCTTGATTCATGATACATCCCCCTTATTAGCAATTATAGCATATTGTATTTTTTACAAAATATTTAAGTTTTCAACATCAATTTCGCCAGAGATTAGACGTGGAAGAAGTATGTCACGTGTTTGTTTTAAGGTTTGATTTTTTAAATATAATATATCAATTTCATCATATATTTGTTTTATGATATTTCCAAAACTGTCCCTCATTGTTTTATCCGCAACAACTAATTCAAATTGCTCAATATTTTTCGGATTAAGGTGTAATACATTTGCACCGTTTGCGTGATTTTTCACCTCATCAGAAAATTTTGAATATTTTAATAAACTATATAAATATGATTTATCAATATTGTTATTTGCTATTAGTTTTACTAAATCCATGGACATTACATACTTTTTATACCAGTTATGTGGTATTCGTGCTGGTCTCGCAACTAATCTTCTTTCTTGTGTCATATCAGTTACTGCCATTATTATGTCTTCTGGCATAACTACATGTGTGTCATTATATTTACCGTCAAACCATTTTAATCCGTCTCTTCTAAAGCCACCGTCTCTTTCAACGCATTTTAAATTTAAAAATGGAAATCCCTCATTTTCCTTAACAAGTTCGGAACTTTTATATGATTTTCCTTTAGATAATGTAGAAATTTCGCAGACCTTTTTAATTTTCCAATCACTTGGAATTTTACCGAGTTCAGAATCTTTAAATGTTGTGGTTTCGTGGTTTGGGAATTTGAAATCAATAAACCATTCTTTATAGATTTTTTGAGCCAATTCTTCCAGAATTTTTATCCGCTTGTTATTATTTTCTATCAATTTATCATAGTTTAATAAAATATTTGCAATTTTGTCTTGTGATTTTTTAGAATTTGGAATAGTTATTTCAAAATTTTCTATAGACTCCTTTGTTAAAGCCTCTCTTGTTGCACCCCCTTGTGCAATAGACAATAATTTTTGTTTATAATACGGAGAAACTAAAAGATATTGCACAAAATAAGGATTTACAAGTTCTTTTTTTATTCTAATAATAGATACATGTTGATTAACTCTTGCCGGTAATAAATTTTTTGGTAAAATACAGCATCTTGCAACAGACGCACCAGTTATATTTAAAAGTATGTCATCCGGTTCAATCGTAACGTTATTTAATTTGTTTGCTTGTTCATCAGTAATATACGCTAATTCATCATATGAAAAATTTAAATCAAAAATATTCAAACTTCGTATAAATGCTATGCCAGTAGTTTTATATGAAGTTTTTCCACCTAATGGAGTTGCACCACTTCCAATTTTAGTTGTAATATCTTTTAATTTTACTTGCTTCATATTACACACCCAACAACTCTTTAATATTATGTGCAATTTTTTCTTCAAGGTCTTTTGAATCATTATTTAGTTTTTCAAGTTCAGAATTTAATTCTTTAAGTTTATCTTCAAAAACGTAATCATCTTCTTCCACTTCCGCAACACCAACATAGCGACCTGCATTTAAACTCCAACACTGTTTTTCAATATCTTCTATTGAAGCAACTTTACATAGACCTTTTACATCTTGGTATTTTTCATTAGGGAATTTTTCTAATGTAAGTTTTTCACTACCCCACTTGTAGTCAGGTTTTTCTCCGCGATATAGTTTTACAATGTTTGTAATAAATTCAATTTGCTCATCAGTAAACTCTCTGTGTGCTCTATCAATTTGTGTATAAATTTCTCTCACATCAAGAAACAGAACTTTATCTTTTCTATCTGTATTCTTTTTCCCTTTATCCAAGAACCAAAGTGTACAAGGGAGTGTAACATTGTGGAACATATTGCTGCCTACAGAAACCATTACATCAACTGCGTTATCTTTGATTATTTTTTCTCTTATTGTTTGTTCTGTTTGTCTTGCATCACTTGCCGAGTTTGGCATAACAAATCCAGCTCTTGAATTTTCACCGTCTTTTGGTTCTTTCAAGGCAGAATAAAACATCTGTATCCACAAATAGTTTGCATTATCTGCTTTCGTCAAACCAAAAGGAAATCTTTTATCACCTTTTAATCTTTCTTTATCAACACCGTCAACATTAAACGGTGGATTTGCAAGGCAGAAATTATATTTGCCAACGGAATCAAAAACATCTTCATAAAAACTATTAGCTTGTTTTACATCGCCTTCTAAACCATGCACCGCAAGGTTCATTTTGCACCATCTGACAGTTTCTTCTGTTTTTTCCTGACCTTCAACAGTTATTAAATCATTAACTTGTTTATTTGGATTTTGATTTTCCCTTTTTGCGAATTCTGCGGTCTGTACAAACATGCCACCGGAACCGCAAGCAGGGTCATATACATTACCTGAGAACGGTTTCATAATTTCTACAAGCAATTTAACCAAACAAGTAGGTGTATAAAATTCTCCACCTTTTTGACCTTCTTTACTTGCAAACTTTCCTAAGAAAAACTCATAAACTTTACCGAAAATATCACCATTTTCTCGGTCAAATTCAACATCATTAAA
Organism: uncultured Candidatus Melainabacteria bacterium; assembly: GCA_934754655.1. GTDB lineage: Bacteria > Cyanobacteriota > Vampirovibrionia > Gastranaerophilales > Gastranaerophilaceae > CAG-196. Next base: position 186,160 of record CAKVIC010000002.1, read on the forward strand.
AACTTTCATCGTTGCTACAAGCAAATCATCAGGTATTCTCAAATATCCTTTCGGTAGAACTCCTTTTAAAATCGGATTATCATTTTCAACTAATGACATGGCTTCATTAAGGGCTTTACCGATACTTTCTCCTTCCGGCAAGTGAAGTAAATAATCAAAAGAAGCTTTTTCTGGAATATATAAAACTCCTCTTGCTTGATAAGCATTCTTTTCATCAAATGCTATACGAACAGATTTTTTTTTAGCAGCGATTTCCGGTTTTACTTGCTGAAATCTGTAATCTGCAAACTTTAAAAATATTAAACCCAAAACAGGAGTAGAAAATTCATTATATTTTAAACTGGAATTCGCACGAAGTTCATCTGCCGTATTCCATAATTTATTTTCAAATTCTTTCAAATCAAAAGCCATAATTTACCTCATTTTACAACATATTATATTAAGAAATATTAAGAATGTAATCATCTATTATTATGAAATATGGGCTTTTATAAAAAATGTTTTTTATATATTATGAAAAAATGAATAGCAAAGTAAATTATGGTGACAAGCCATCTGAAAAAGAAAAGCATATACTTATAGATATTTACAAAAATATTTATACTGATTTTCAAAAAAATCAAGTTGATATATTTCTCTGTGGTGGAAGTCCTAATGAAATTAATTTAAGAAACTTTTTAAAAGAAAATTTTGAAAAATACCCTTTTGTTAGAATATTTTATCCAGAAGCTATATTTGAAGATTATTTTAAAATTAACAAGAACACTGATTATTTAACTTTAGAGAATTGGTTGGCTACTCAAGTAGATTTTATTTGTATCGCCTGCGAAAGTTGGGGATCTGTGTGTGAACTCGGTGCATTTACCAATGTTCCAGAACTGAAAAAAAAACTTATTGTTTTAAATCATGAAAACTTTAAAAATTCAAAGTCTTTTATAACTCTTGGTCCTGTAAAACACATGGAAAAGCAAGCTAATAATTCTGTTTATTATTACAATAATTCAAACAAACAAGAAATTTTAAGAAAATTAAAAGCAAAATTTAAAGACATTGCAACTAGTTCAACAAATGCAAGAGATATTTATAATTTGACTGGATTGTTTTATTTTATTGCATTATTAGTTTATTTTTTCAAGAAAATTTCTTTAGTTAAATTATCAAATTTTGTAAAATATATTCTTATTGATTATTTAAAAAAAGATATAAAAAATTTAGATACAATACTTTCTTCTACGAAAAAATTATTGTTCAATGAAAATTTCATTACAAGAATTGATGATCAAATTCTTATAACTAAAAAAGCAGAACCTATTATTAGTGAAATATTAAATAAAAATTACAAACCTGTTTACAATAAAGTAATTTCGGATATAATAAGTTGTAGATATTAATCGTTATTTTTCTTAGATATAACAAAATTATATAGAGCAAATTTTGTCTGAGGATGATGGCGTCTTCGTAAAGATTATAAAGACTGTAGGAAAGCACAGTCCGGTTTTAAAAATTTCACAAAAGTCTTTGTTCAATTTTTAAAACCGTACTAAGTAAGAAAAATAACGATTTTTATTTTTAAAAATATGAATAAGATTGAATTATTAAAATTACCAAAAATAGAGAATTTAAAAGATTTAAATCACTTACTTTTGTTTACAGAAAAACAATTAAATGATTTTGTGCGTTTAAAATCAGAACAATATGTTTCATTTAAAATTCCTAAGAAAAATTCAATAGAAAAAAGAATTATAAATGCTCCTAAAAAATATTTAAAACTTGCTCAAAAAATTATTCTTAATGAAATTTTAGAAAAAGTTCCTTGTTCTAATGCAGCAACTGCTTTTATAAAAAATAAAAATGGCTTATTCGAAAATGCAAATATTCATAAAGATAATTTATATCTTTTGAAATTTGATTTTTGTAATTTTTTTCAAAGTATAAAATTTGAAAGAATAAGGCTTTTATTTATAGAGTTAGGTTATAATCCTAAAATATCTAAAATTTTAGCAGAATTATGTACTTACTGTAAAGAACTTCCACAAGGTGGTATTTGCTCACCTTGTTTATCGAATTTAATATGTTTAGAATTAGATAATGATTTATTGGAGTATTGTGAAGGTAACGATATTAAATATACAAGATATGCTGATGATTTATTTTTTTCATCGAACAATAAAGAGGTTTTATTAAAATTAAAAGAAGATATTGAAACATTAATTTTAAAACATAGAACAGAATTTTTTGATATCAAGCTCAATGGACAAAAAACTAAATTTATTACAGAACCTTGGCATAAAAAAGTTACAGGTATTACTATTAATAATAATAAAATAAAAACTTCAAAAACACTTAAGCGAGATATTAGAAGAGAATTATATTTTACTATAATAAAAAATAAAACCGACTATAATAAATTAATTGGACAAATTGCATTCGTTATTTCTATTGAAAAAGATTATGCTGAAAAAATAAAAAAATATGCACTTTCTATATGTAAGAAAAATAATATACATGAACACAAAATTTTACAAATACTTGATAAAATGGTTAAATCACAAGTTTAAAATATTTGTTTCTGCTACTACAAATAATTATCTAGAATATTATTTTACAATTTATAATGTTTGACTATTGCGTATAACAAACATTTGGACAGAGAATCTTGGACAATTATTCAAACAACAAATTAATTTGAGACTATTTTCTATTATAGGAATAGGTGTTAAAATTTTGTATTAACTTATATAGCGTGATTGTAGAAATTAAATATATTTACATTTTTGTTTTCATCAATACGAATCAAAGTAATAATCAAAGAAAAAGAGCTAATATAACTTACTCAATCAATATATCTCCATCACATAGTTAATTTAATCTTGTTCTGTATGTTAAATTACAAGAACCACCACAAGGCAAAGCCTTGTCTGTGGTTCGAGCGCGAGCGAGCTGAGGCTGGAGTGTTTTTGCGTTGTGTTAAAAACACATAAGCAAAACACGAAATTGCCGTTAAACGCGAGCGAGCAAGACAATTACACCCCTGCCCAGATAATAATCCCAGTTAGCCACTGGGATTTTTTGTTAGGGTAGATTCTCACGCAAAAATCAAAGATTTTTGGGTTCTTCCCTCCATTTGCTTATGATATAAATGTTTGATTTATACTACTTTACACGTAAAACGTGACATTTAGTCACGTTTTACTGCTCGCTAACGGAGTCCTTACCCCTGCCCAAGTTAAAAAAGAGGTTGAACTTTTGTTCAAACCTCTTTTTTTTAAATATTGAGGGATGAGAACCACCACAAGGCAAAGCCTTGTCTGTGGTTCGAGCGCGAGCGAGCTGAGGCTGGAGTGTTTTTGCGTTGTGTT
>CAKVIC010000003.1 GCA_934754655.1 uncultured Candidatus Melainabacteria bacterium
CGACAAACTTTGTTTGGCGCGTGAGAGGCACACAAAAAAAAGACCTCTAAGAGATCTTTTAAATGGTGGGTGTGGTGAAGGACTCCGTTGACGAACAGAAAAACGTGACTAAATGTCACGTTTTTCATAGCATATCTCTTGTCATATGTATTATTAGCACTAGTCAATGGAGTAAGAACCCGACAAACTTTGTTTGGCGCGTGAGAGGCACACAAAAAAAAGACCTCTAAGAGATCTTTTAAATGGTGGGTGTGGTGGGACTCGAACCCACGACCAATTGATTAAGAGTCAACTGCGCTACCAACTGCGCCACGCACCCGTTTTATTTAATTTTCAAATTTGGGTGCTTCGCAGTTGTTAGCGTTGGAAACTCCGTTTCCGGCGCTACCGTTCCTCTCTCGAAAACTTGACATTTAGTCAACTTTTCGCTCGGCAGAGTGCCACGCACCCATAATATTTAATTTTCAATTATCATAACTGACAATGTTATTCTAACATAAAAATATATATTTCAACATATTTTAAATATTAATCAAACAACTTCGTTAATATTATATATAAGTTTACAAATATAAAGCCAAAAAATATGCCAGCTATCACGTCTATTGGAAAATGAACACCCAACCATAATCTTGAAATCGCAACCAAAAATATGAATATTCCAAAAACTACTGCTAAAAAATATCTCCAAAACTCACTACGCACATAATGCAAAACTAAAAATATTAAAATTCCATAAAAACACATTGTAGTAGCTGTATGAGTTGATGGAAAACTAAATCCTGCATATTCACAAGGTCGTTCTCTGCAAACAAAATTCTTCAACAATCCATTACAAAAAAATGTAGCTTGTGTACAAAAAACAAGTAAAAAAGCTTTTAAAAATTTATGATGAGACACCAATACAGAGCAAGCAGTAATCTGAGGCCACATCATATAATTTGCACGTCCAAACTCTGAAATCGTAACCGGTATATACGACGGAAATGGTGCCAAAAAACTTCTTATAGATTTTAGTAACATAGAGTCAAACTCTCTTATATTTGGCATATATAAAATAAGTAACGTTAATATCGTCACTACAACAACCGATATCAACACATAATTCCAGTTCTCTGCTGTGCTTGCACCTCTGCTCATAATTCTCAATCCTAATTAATAATTGCTTCAATTAATTTATTTACTAAAGATAATACTATAGGTGTAATTTCGCTTATAAAAATTGCGAAAAAGAATATTGCACCTATAATTGATACAATTTTTTGTATATCAGAAAACATAAATATCTTCTTACTTCTATACTCTTGAATTCCGGTAAATTCATCAGTAAAAGGTTTAACTGGCAATTTCTCTTCCAACATTTCAATTACTTTGCTATATTTGATTTTTATAATAGTGTTATATGAATCTATATTCATCCACCACAATACACAAATCGAAATACCTATTATTGAAAACAACAATGTTGCAGATATTCTATTCATGAAAACAACATTATTTGTGTATATAATAGCAAAAATTGTAACGATAAATGCAGCTAAATAGAATTTATTAGTACTAAAATTTCTATCTATAAAATTTTCCTTTTGTTCTGAATACAGTTTATATTCTTGAAAAATTAATTCATCTCTATCCATATTAATCTCCTATATTTAGTCCCATTTATCAAATGTGCGTTGTTGTCTTACTTCGTTCATCAAATCTTCAAACTCTTTTTCATCTAAAGTTTCTTTTTCTAAAAGCTTTTTCGCTATAAATTCTAACATATCTTTATTTTCACTTAAAAGAGTTTTTGCGTGCTCATACTGAGTATCAACAATCTTCTTGATTTCTTTATCAATATCAGCCGCAATTTCTTCAGAAAAATCTCTTGAATGTCCAAAATCACGCCCCATAAAAACATGTTCTTCACTTTTGCCATACGCAAGATTTCCCATTTTTTCACTCATACCATAAGCGGTAACCATTCTTCGTGCCAAAGTAGAAACTTTTTCTAAATCATTAGATGCCCCTGTTGTAATGTTATCTATGCCATACATTAATTCTTCTGCGACACGACCGCCCAATATCATTGTTATTTGATCTAACAGTTGATTTTTTTTCATTGTTAAATGGTCTTTTTCCGGTAATGTTAAGGTTATGCCCAATGCCATACCCCTTGGTATTATTGAAACCTTATGTAATGGATCGCAATTCTTTAATAATTTAGCTAAAAGAGCATGACCAACTTCATGATATGCAGTATTTTCTTTTTCTTCATCTGAAATTATACGACTCTTTTTCTCAGGCCCAGCCATAACTTTGTCTATAGCTTCTTCTAAATCAATCATTTCAATTTCAGCTTTATTATGCCTTGCCGCTAACAATGCTGCTTCATTTAATAAATTTTGCAAATCTGCTCCTGTAAAACCTGGAGTTCTTTTGGCTAAAGTTTTTATCTCAACTTCTTTAGCTAATGGCTTATTTTTTGCATGAACATTTAATATTTGTTCACGTCCCAAAACATCAGGTTTGTTAATAACAATTTGTCTATCAAAACGTCCCGGACGTAAAAGTGCATTATCTAAAATGTCAGGTCTGTTTGTTGCGGCTAATATAATAATATTAGTATTTTCATCAAAACCATCCATTTCAACAAGTAATTGGTTCAAAGTCTGTTCACGTTCATCATGTCCACCACCTAAACCTGCTCCACGTTGACGACCCACCGCATCAATTTCATCAATGAAAACTATACAAGGTTGATGTTTTTTCGCTTGTTCAAACAAATCTCTAACCCTAGATGCGCCAACACCAACAAACATTTCTACAAAATCAGAACCACTTATTGAAAAAAATGGAACTCCTGCTTCACCTGCTACAGCTTTTGCCATAAGAGTTTTACCGGTACCTGGAGCGCCAACCAACAAAACACCTTTAGGGATTTTTGCTCCCAATTTCACGTATTTATCACTATGCTTTAAAAAGTCGACAATCTCTTCCAATTCTTTACGTTCTTCATCAATCCCTGCAACATCTTTAAATGTTGTTTTAACCTTATTATCCATAAGCATTTTTGCTCTACTTTTACCAAAAGACATTGCTTGCGCACCACCAGCTTGGATTGAACGTATAATTAAAGCAAAAAATCCTAAAACCAATAAGATTGTTATTAATGAAGAACCAAGCCCAAATGAACCTGACTCATTATTTTTCTTAACGTTTATTGCGACATCATTCTCTTGCAAAGTTTTTACAATATCAGAATTTTCCGGTAAATTAACTTTATACAATAATTGAGCCGGCTTAATATCAGTATAAAAAGGGTTTGTATTTTCTTTCTTTACCTCTGGTTGATTAATAGGATACGCAATTAAAGTATCTTTACCCATATCAACTTTTTGAATTTCGTGGTTTTCAATTTTTTGTATAAAAGTTGTATATGCAAGTTCCTCTGTACTTGAAGTAGGACCTGTAAAAAGCATTGAAATAAATGCCATTACCATAATGCCCAAAATTATATACATACCAACTGATTGATTTTTGTTCATAGTTCTCCCTTTTTACATTTTTATGAATTATATTATAACACAATAATTTAAGTTTTTATTCTCTTAATTTTTCTTAACAAATTAGGCAATTTTTTGATTGTAAAATACTTTATATATATAAACAGTATATACACAGGATAATTATGAACGATTTTTTACACGGCTTATATCATGGCTTAGTTGGAAGTATGCTAAATCGCATGCGATGGAACTTTATGCCATTAAATAATTATTGGAATACAGACCCTTACCAAAGTGGTTTGAGCATGTTCAATAGCTATTTTCAACAAAATAATTTACCTGTGACAACCTTTACCTCATTAGCACAAACTCAAATAAATTCTTCACCAAGGTCTGTTTGGGATTATGCAATTACAAATTTTCCAACCCCTAACTTTGGCGGTTTACCAAATTATAATCAAAATTTTGCACAAGAGGTTATGCAAAATTACATTCCAAGTTTTACCCCTGGATTTACCCCCGGATTTACCCCCGGAGCCTTTTTGAATTATGCTGGCGGACAAGAGATGTTTAATTCAGGATTAAAAACAAGTAAAAAAACATCACAAGGTGCGCCAACATCAAGATATTCAGATAGTGATACTTCTAATTTTTCTTATGATGCAGATACTTTAAAACAAAAATGGAGTAAAAAGAAATCCGGTTTATCACAAGGTTTTTATAATAAAGTTGTTCAAGTTGCAAAAAGAATAAAATGCAGCCCTGACGATTTAATGGCATTAATGAATTCTGAAAGCAATTTAAATCCAGCATCACAAAATCCAAGCAGTAATGCTACCGGATTAATCCAATTTATGCCATCAACAGCTAAGGGATTAGGAACTAGCGTTGAGAACTTAAAAACAATGTCAGCAGAGCAACAATTAGTTTATGTCGAAAAATATTTGCTAGGAGTAAAAAAATCCGCAGGATACAATGACACCGATACCATTGGCGCCGGAACGTTGTACGCATTAACATTCTTGCCTAAGTTTGCTAAACAAGATATTTTAGTAACAAAAAACAACGATCCAAACGGATATTATAGAAATAATGCAGGTTTGGATTTTGACAAAGATGGAAAAATTACGAAAGCAGATTTAGCAAAACAATTAGATAAAAAACGAGCATAAAAAAAAAGCCGTTTCTTTAAGAACGGCTACCAGACTTGGGGAGGAGGTATGAAAAACCTTTTGGTTTTCCATATCAATTAAATCGGCAAAAAATTTTTAAACTTAAATATAAAACACAAAATCTACATCAAACAATGTAGTGAAATTAAAGCCGGATATAACAGGATAAAGTTCAAAATCTAAATACAATTATCTTTACTTATTTTTCATCTCATCTTGAGTGAAATAACAAAGGATTCCATTGGCAATTGATTTTGCAATATTTCTAGGAAAATTTTCAGTTTTATACATAACAGAATCCAACGGATTTGTCATATACAAAGTTTCAACCAAAATACCAACATATTCAGTAGGTCTAAGCACTGCAAAACTAGCGGTTTTTATACCATTTTTCTTCGTGTTATTTTCAGAAGTTATATAATCCTCAACGATTTTAGCTAACTCTTTTGAATTTTTATTATAATAATAAACCGTAGTTCCACGATTTTTATGAATATCCATTTTTATATCACCTATAGAATCTAAATGAATGCTTACAAATACATCAGCACAACTATTTTTTGCAATATTAGTTCTTTCTTCTAAATCAACATTTCCATCACATTCGCGTGTCATAATTACATTTGCGCCCATAATTTTTAAAATTTCTTGCAACTCTAACGCTATTGAAAGATTAATATCTTTTTCTTTATCTCCTAAACACCCTATTGCGCCACGTTCAGAGCCGCCATGCCCTGCATCTACAACAATTGTAATTCCATCCAGTGTTTTTGTTTCAGGAACAGGCAAAGAATTGACTTTAAATTTATATGTGCCATTACATAAAATCGTTTTATACTTATATTTTTCAGGTTTTCTTATATTTATTGTATAAACAGATTCTTCGGCTGAATATGGATTATAAACTCTAAATATAATTTCTTTTGCATTTTCCTCTATTGTATAAGGCAATTTTTCAGAAAATTCAATAACATGCTCTGAAGCATTTTTAAATGTTTTGCTATCCATTGTATAAAATTTAACTTCAGAATTAAAATTAAATTTTTGAACAGCATTTTTTGCTATCCAAGCGGTTTTATCTTTTGATAAAAAAACTCTATAAAATTCGCCTTGTTCGCCATTAATAATAAGATTTGTATCTTTAAATAAATGAGAAATTCTATTCATGCCATAATCAATAGGAGTACTACGTAAAGGTGTATTATCTTTTAGCACTATGTAATTTGCCGGCTCAAATTCAATTAATTGAGGCTTTTCTATAGGCAAAGATTTATTTTTGTATATTTTATAAATTGTTCTGCTAAAATTTGAACGTATAATTATTCTATTTTCACCATCTTTTAGTTTTACAGAATGAGCGAAAGCCCCATTTGATGCAACATGAATTTTTTCGTCATTAATTGTAATTGCCTCTGTTTTATTAGCTTTGCCGACAAAAAAAGCGTATTGAGTATTAACAGTGAATTTTTTCTCTGTTGGTAGCGTCAAATTGAATGCAAAAACTTTACATGAAACAAAGATTGTAATAAAAAATAACAATAAAATTTTACGCATGCTTTTCATAATATTATAAAACTTAACTCTTTGCAATTTTTATGTTAAACTAAACTTATTATGAGTGGAAATTATATACCATTATACAGAAAATATCGTCCACAAACATTAGAAACCTTGGTGGGACAGGAGCATATAAAGAAAACTTTAACAAGCGCAATTGAACTTGGTAAAATTTCACATGCTTATTTATTTACAGGACCTCGAGGAACTGGTAAAACATCAACGGCAAGAATTCTTGCAAAATCTCTAAATTGCAAAAACGGCCCTACAATTCATCCTTGCGGAGTGTGTGAAAGCTGCCAAGACATTACAAATTCCGTTCCTATTGATGTAATTGAAATTGATGCGGCTAGCAATAGAAAAGTTGAAGATGCTCAAAATATTTTAGAAAAAGTTCAATATGTTCCAGTTAACGGCAGATACAAAATTTACATCATAGATGAAGTTCACATGTTAACAAACCACGCCTTCAATGCTTTGCTAAAAACATTAGAAGAACCGCCTGAAAACGTTATTTTTATTCTTGCAACAACAGAAGTTCACAAAGTTTTAGACACAATTAAAAGCCGTTGCCAACGCTTTGATTTTAGAAGGATTACGACAGAAGATATTGTTAAGCATTTAAGATTTATTGCTGATAAAGAACAAATTAATATTACAGATGATGCGCTCTTAGCTATCGCAAAAAATTCAGCCGGTGGCATGCGCGACAGTATTTCTTTATTAGACCAACTTAGTTTGTTAGGAATTTCAAAAGAAATAACAGTTGATGATGTAAATTCTGTTTTAGGAAGAATTTCATTTGATGTTTTATTTGATTTATCATCAAAAATAATTTCTTCAAAACCTAATGAATCAATAGAATTATTAAACAAAATTTATAATTCAGGCAATGAACCTTTACAAATTTTGACTAATTTATGTGAATATTTCAAGAATTTATTGATTGTAAAAACCTGTAATTCTGATATGTTACAAGATTTGACAGGATTGAATTCGTTGCAAATTGACGAATTAAAAAAGCAAAAAGAACTCTTAGAAACCCAACAAATAGTTTTTTTAATAGAACGAATTTCATATTATATAAAAGAAATTAAACTTGCTGTAAACCAACATTTATGGTTAGAAGTTTGTTTAATTGATTTATCAAATATGGCTGAAAATTCAAAGCTACTTGAGTTACAACAACGTCTTAATGCGATTGAAGTTGGTAATATTCAGCCAATTTCAACACCACAAATTGTTATGACAAAACCAGCACCGGTTCCACCACAAAATGTTGTTGAAAATATTGCAAAATCAAAAGAAACTAGTGTTGAGCCTGCCAAGAAAAATGATTTATCGACAACAACGACTAACCAAGTTGAATTTACACCACCACCAATGTCTAAAAAAATGGCAAGCAATGATATTAACTCTTTGTGGCAGGTTTTGTTATCAAATATAAAAAGTCCGTCAACTCAAGCAATCTTAAAGCTTGCGACACCGGTACAAATTACTGATTCAGGAGTTATTTTAACTTTTAAAAATGAAAGATTAATATCTCAAATCAATGATTCAAATAAAAAACAATTAATTATTGATGCCGCAAACACGATGTTTAGCAAAAACGATATTTCTGTCGTAATTCGTTTGCCACAAGCAGATGATGCAAAATTGCAACAAACTACAACTTCTGCACAAACCATAGAGCAAACTCCGATAAGTGTACCACAAACCCATAAAGCCACTGATGAGCCAAAAATTAAAAAACCAGTTATCGAAAAACAAAATGAAGTTAAGGATGAAATTAAAAAAACTAAAAAAATAGAAGAGCAAGATAATGAAAAAAATGAGCGTATGGAATCTGAACAAGAGAAAATGGTTTTAGATTTGTTTGATGGTAAATACGTTGAATAGCTTGAATTTTTTGATATCTTGCATAAAAAATAACTTAATTATATAATATCAAAAATCAGAAAGAGGGAGTCATGAATTACCATAATATTACAAAAGATGACATGTTAAATGGCGACGGATTAAGGGTCGTATTGTGGGTTGCTGGTTGCACTCATCATTGTGCAAATTGTCAAAACCCAATCACGTGGGATGTTGCCGGTGGCTTGCCTTTTGATGAAGCAGCTGAAAAAGAACTTTTTGAAGCTTTAGCAAAACCACATATATCAGGAATAACTTTTTCAGGTGGCGACCCTCTTCATCCATTTAATAGAGAAGAAGTTTTTAGACTTATTAAAAAAGTTAGAAAAGAGCTTCCGCAAAAAACTATTTGGCTATATACAGGTTTTTTGTGGAATGAAATCAAGGATATTCCGGAAATTGCTGATATAGACGTAATCTGTGAAGGAAAATTTGTTAATGAATTATTAGATAATAAACTTCACTGGGTTGGAAGCTCAAATCAAAAAGTTATAGACGTAAAAAAATCATTAGAAACAAATAGTGAGGTATACCATGAAACATAAATTACCAAGTTTTGCAGATTTCATGATAACAAGAAAACAAAACGTTTTAACAATGTTAGAAGATAAAACAAGCATTTATGCGAGAAAAACCGCATTAGGCATGAAAACTGAATATGGCTGGAAAGAACTAACTTTTGAAGGCTTAGGCATGATGTCTAGAAAGATTGCAACCTATTTTATGAATGATTTAGGCTTAAAGCGCAAAGAAAAAGTTGCAATTTTATCTGAATCAAAACCTGAATTTGGTGCCTGCATATTTGCATCTTTGCTTGCAGGATTAATAACCGTTCCGTTAGATATTAAGTTAACAATTCATGAATTAACTTCTATCTTGAATGATTGCCAACCTTCAATTATTTTGGTTTCACAAAAATACTTAAGCATGGCTATTGAATTAAAAGAAAAAGTTCCATCACTAAAACATATTCTTTTGATTGATGAAAATTATGTTCCAAACGGATATCAAAGTATTTACACAATTCCATCAAATTACAGTTGCCATTGGAAAAATAGAGCAAGACGCTCAACCGTTTTGATCATTTATACATCAGGAACAACTGGTGCACCAAAAGGCGTTGAAACAACGATGGGCAACATTATGACCCAGTTAGAAGATTTAAGGCTAAGATTAGCATCAATATTTCCTCGCAAAGGCGATGTAAGAATACTTTCAATATTGCCGATGAATCATTTGTTTGAAATGACTGTTGGTTTTGCGACCTTCTTAAACTTTGGTTTTTCGGTTTATTATACTCAATCTTTAAAACCAAAAGATATCTTAAATACAATTAAAGATAGAAAAATTCAATTTATGATATTGGTTCCAGCATTTTTAAAACTTTTAAAAACTTCTCTAGAAGCTGAAGTTAAAAAATCATCAAAGTTTTATCAATATACATTCCAATTCAGATATCATTTAGCCAAAATTGTGCCATTTAAATTTATAAAAAAACTAATGTTTAAAAAATTGCACGATTGTTTTGGCGGCAGCTTTATGGGATGTTTATCAGGTGGGGCACCACTGGATTTGGATGTCGTAAAATTCTTTAAACGTATTGGTATTGATGTTTTCCAAGGATATGGTTTAACAGAAACCAGTCCGGTAGCTGCTGTAAACATTGATAAAAGAAGTGATATGAGCTCTGTTGGTACTCCTCTAAAAAGCTTTGAAGTTAAAATTGATGAATCAACTGGCGAATTATTACTAAAAGGTCCTTCAATTATGAAAGGGTATCACAATCAACCAGAACTTACAGCACAAGTAATTGATAAAGATGGTTGGTTCAAAACCGGTGATATAGCAAAAATTGATAAAAAAGGACGCATATATATTACAGGTCGTATCAAGAATTTAATTGTTTTATCAGGTGGTAAAAAAGTGTTCCCAGAAGAAGTTGAAGCGGTAATGGAACAAAGCGAATTATTTGAAGAAGCTTGCGTATTAGGAGTCTCAAGAGATGGTGGGGCTAAAGACGGCACAGAAGATGTTGCAGTTGCGATTTTACCAAAACAATATTTGATAGAGCAACATAGCGAAGAAGAACTTGAATCAATAATAAGAACAGAAATTAAGCGACTTTCACAACGCTTGGCTGCGTATAAACGCCCTATGAATATTAATATTGTAAAAGAACCAATGCCAAGAACGAAAAAAGCAACGTTCCAAAGAAATAAAGTTCTTGAGATGATAAAAAAGAAATAACTAATATAATTAAACTATTTTTAAAGTTTGCGAAAGAATTTAATTTCATCGCAAACTTTAATTTTATATATTAAATATTTTTCTATAACTTTATTAAGCGTATATTAATATTTTTTCGTAACCCAAATTAAATGATATCCAAATTGTGTTTTTACAGGATCTGACACTTCACCGACATTTCCTTCAAAAGCTGCTTTTTCAAACGGCTTAACCATTTGACCTCGTCCAAAACATCCTAATGAACCGCCATTTCTAGCTGAAGGACAACTTGAATAAATTTGCGCGTATGATTTAAAATCTTCAAAAGTTTTTATTTGACTTTTCAATTTAATAGCATCCATTTCAGTCGGAACCAAAATATGGTTAGCGCAAACAGTTGAAAAAGTTTCAGCATTAGAAATTCCGCACACAAAACAAGAAAATATTAATGTTATTAAAATTTTTTTCATATAAAAATCTCCTATTTATTTGCAATTATTTTAGCTTTTTTCCATAAATCATTAAATTCCTCATAAGAATAATCTTTTAAAGGTTTTGTCGCTATTTTTTCCATTATATTGAATCTTTTCATGAATTTTTTATTTGCTCTTAACAAAGCCTGTTCTGCATCAATTTTATACCAGCGAGCAAGATTTACAGTTGCAAAAAAAATGTCACCCATTTCATCTTCCATTAAAGATTTATTGCCTGTTTTCACAGCTTCATCAAATTCTTCATATTCTGATTTAATACAATTTTTCAAACTTTCTACACAATCCCATTCAAACCCAACTTTTACAACTCGCTTGCTGATTTTTTGAGCAGACATTAACGCAGATTGTGATTTTGAAATACCATCTAAAATAGATATTCGGTCAGTTTTTTCTTCTTTCTTTAATTTTTCCCAGTTGTCAAGAATATCTTGAGTTGAGCTTACTTTTGTATTCCCAAAAACATGCGGATGTCTATGAATTAATTTTTCAGAAAGTTCTTTTGCAACATCCTCTATATCAAATTCTCCATTATCTTTAGCAATTTGAGCATGCAAAACAACTTGTAAAAGCACATCTCCTAATTCTTCTCGTAAATTATCAACATCACCTTCGTCAATAGCATCGACAGCTTCATAAGCTTCTTCTAGCATGTTTGGACGCAAAGATTGATGAGTTTGCTCTTTATCCCACTCACACCCGTTTTCGCTACGCAAAACTGATACTATTTCTATTAAACGTTCCATTTCTTTATATTTCATAAAAAAATTATATAATAAAAACTTTAAAATAATAATAATTTAAAAATTTTACAACTTTTGCGGATTAAAACATCCCCACTTGTTACTTTTTATCACGGGTGGGGAAATAATGGGGAAGAATTAAAAATTGCATTAAAAAAGGCTTTTGAAAAATCTTCAAAAACCTTGTATTTACATGGTTGCGGGAGCTGGATTTGAACCAACGACCTTCGGGTTATGAGCCCGACGAGCTACCAGACTGCTCCATCCCGCGATATTTAATTTGTATGTCGAGAAAATACACTCAACATCTATATTATGCTCCGTAAAAATAAAAAATCAAGTACTTTGAATTTTTATTTTTAAATTAATACTGACAATATATTCCCAAAAGTTATATTCAATCTTTTCGAAAAACTTATTGACCTATTAAGCTTACAATGCAATAATTATTTTATGAATTACTATAAAAAAATTACACCATATTTATTTATTTTACCTGCATTTATAGTGTTAGTTGTTTTTTTCTTTATTCCTTTTTTTCAAACAATAGGTTTAAGTTTTTTTGATTATTCGTCTAGTATTTATAATCCAAGTTTCGCTGGAATAAATAATTATATTAAACTATTTAAAGAGCCTATTTTTTATAAAGTAATGTTTAATACTTTTATGTATTTAATCATAGCAGTACCTTTTTTAGTAATATTTCCGCTTTTTATTGCTATTCTTATTAATCAAAAAATTAAAGGCATAACTTTATATAAAATATTAATATATCTTCCGGTGATAGTTTCAATTGTCGTTGCAGCAATTGCTTTTAAGTGGTTATATTCTACTCAAGGTGTATTAAATTATATATTATCAATATTTAATATAAATTCTATAGGATGGTTAACTGATACTAAATGGGCACTTTTTTCTGTAGCCATAGTTACGATTTGGAAAGGTGTTGGCTACTATATGATGATATATTTAGCATCATTGATGAGTGTTCCACAAGATTTATATGAAGCTTGCGATATTGATGGAGCTAATTTTTTAAAAAAACATTTGACAGTAACAATTCCTCATATAATGCCAACTATTGCATTAGTTACAACAATAAGCACAATATCGGCGATGAAAGTTTTTGCGGAAATTTATGTAATGACAAAAGGTGGACCTTTAAATTCTTCAAAAACAATTGTTTACTATATATATGAGCGTGCTTTTGAAAACCTTGATTTGGGTTATGCTTCAGCACTAGCAGTTATATTGTTGATTATTGTTATGCTATTTTCTTTAATCAATATTCTTTGTTTTGAAAAAAATAAATATAACGATATTTAGTTTTTTATAAAAAATTTACAATTTTATAAAATATGAAAAAGAAAAAATTCACAAGTTCGTTACGCAAAAAAAAACCTTTCGAAAAAGAAAGGTTTGGAATTTTTTTCATTAATTCCTCATGTGTGTAGAAGGTTAGTGTGTAGGTTATATGAAAGGTTGTGTTATGAACTTGGTTTTATGCTTGCGATTTTTAGATTTTTGTTTTTGAATTATCGCTTACATATATATAAAGTATTTTAAGAATATAAAATTTCACTACTTAGTATATATTGTTACAAATCTTTACATTTTAGATTAAACTTAAGACAGAATTTGGGTTGTGAACTTATGATATAAATGAAATTTGTCATGAGCCACTCGTTTCAGCATCTCACCGACGTAGAACCTTGCGCCAATTGTTTTTTGTCATGCTGAACTCGTTTCAGCATCTCATCGGCGTTGAACCTTGCGCTAAGCAAACATGCTATTATTATAACCATTTCATGATATAATTCTTTTATAGAAAAAACTAAACAAGGGGTGTATTAATGAAAATTGGATTTAATCCTGCAATAAAAAATCAAAACTTGTATAACGCAAAACGCAACACCAGCGAGCATACTAGCATACCTAACAATCAACTAGCGTTCAAAAAAGTCAATCAAGAGTTTTATAACAAAGCACAAAAATCATATAATTGGTTTAAAGATGTTACTTCTGAATGGTATGAATGGTTAACAGATGCTGTTGTATGGAATGAAATTCCAAAACAAGATGCATTAGACACCATGAATGCTGTGCGTAAATGGGTGCGTAAAGAAAGCTTGGATTCGCATAACGCTACTTATTATTATAT
Source organism: uncultured Candidatus Melainabacteria bacterium (assembly GCA_934754655.1). Taxonomy (GTDB): domain Bacteria; phylum Cyanobacteriota; class Vampirovibrionia; order Gastranaerophilales; family Gastranaerophilaceae; genus CAG-196. Next base: position 13,759 of record CAKVIC010000003.1, read on the forward strand.
ACAATCTTTAATCAAATAACATATTATTAAGTTTGATATTTACTAGATTTCCAATACCAGTGCCTAACATAGAACCAGTAACACCAAACATTTTTGAACCGATTGCACCACAATAACCTGACAAAGTAATTGAACCTAATAAATTAGTCGCAGATTTTGCTGTTGTTTCAAAAATGTTTTCGCCATTTGCAACATCTGATAAAATATCTATGCCTTCGATTGCACCAAGAGCTAAAACACATAATTTTGGAGTTCTTGTTAATACTCTTGCAGTTAAATATCATTACTACTTTTTCCTTATTTCAAACATGAAACCTGCACTAACATATTTATAAAGTTTTTTCGACACAAAAATTGCACAATGAGAAAAAATCGTTACAATTGTTTAACATTTGATGATAGCTGGATTCAAAATGAATGGATTCAAAATGTAAATAATTGTAACAATTTCTTTCAAAACTCTAAAGTTTTTTGAAAAAATGCCGATATATAAATTGTAAGCAAAACACAAAGTGTAATAGTTGTTGATAAGAGGTATTGTATGGAACAAAATGAATACGAAAGATTAATTGAGTATTCTGAAATGACGTCTTTTAATTTTAAATCTGAGGAGTATTTAGAAGCAAAAGAGGATTTTAAAACTTGTAAAAACTTTGTTAAAGGACTCGGTTGGTTAATGAAATTTTTACTTGGAAAATTAAAAGCTGGCGTAGTTGTTGATTAGTTTAATTAGGTATATGAGGTATTTATGTCTAATAAAGATATTTATAAGAAGAAATGTTTTACTCCAAATTGGCTTGAGGTTGATTTGGGGGAAGTAGAGAGGCAACAGGTAAAAAAGGAGGAACGCCTAGAGTATAATCGACGAAAAGATTTAAATATTTTACTTAGAGAGCTTGAACAAATCAAGCAAAACATTGAAAATGTCGCTGAAAAACAGCACAGGCTCGCTAACTTGATGAGTTTTTATAACGGAAAGTTAGTCGAAAACTAAAATTCAACAAATTAAGTCTTAAAGTTAAATAACTTTAGGGCTTAATTTTTTATTAAAATATCAACAATTTCTCTAAAAGCTCCGGCACCGCTTGGTGATTTTGTTATTTTTATATGCGGTATTGATTTAATTCTGTCAACAGCTTCTGGAACAGTAAAAGCATTTTCTGAATACATTAAAGCTTCGTAATCATTTATATCATCACCAATATATAAAAATTCTTCTTTTGATAAACTATATTTTTCTACAATATCTTTTAGTACTTGAATTTTATTTCTTATATTTTGATGAATTTCTTTTATATCAAATTTCTTTGCTAAAATTTCAATTGCCGCGTTTGATTCACCAGAAATAATTGCGGTTTTAATTCCATTTTTTTGTAATATTGAAAAAGCCATTACATCTTTAAAATTTATTTTGCGCGTCATATTTCCATTATTATCAACATATACGCAATTATCAGTTATAATTCCATCAAAATCCGTTATAACCATTTTAATTTTCTCAATATTTATAACATCCACTATTTAACCCTTCTTAATTTTTCAATAATAGGAATTTCTCTTGGATAAACAACTTTTATTCCATCTCCTAATATCTCCGGAACTTGTCTGATATCACGTACCATGTGATATAATCCAGAAGTTTCTAAGCTTGCAGCTTGATCTGAACCCCAATTAGTTCTATCAGTTGTTATATGGCGTTCCACTGAATTTGCGCCTAAAACTACAGCCATAACAGAAGGAGAAATTCCTCTTTCATGACCAGAATATCCGATAGGACAATTAAAACGCTTTTTGAATTCAGGTATAACCTTTAAATTCATTTCAAAACTATCTGATGGGTACGTTGAAGTGCAATGATAAATGATTAAATTATCTTCTCCCAAAATGTCTACAGCATGTTCAATCTGTTCCATTGTGCTCATGCCTGTTGAAATTAAAATTGGTTTTCCTTTTGATTTTGTATATTTTAATAAATTATCATCTGTAAGACAAGCCGATGCTATTTTATAACAAGGTATGTCAAATTGCTCCATAAAATCAACTGACTGCTCATCCCAGCATGATGCAAACCACATGATTTTTTTTGCTTTGCAATATTCGTCAATTTCTTTGTATTGTTCGTAATCAAATTCTAAGCCACGTTTTAAATCACCATTAGTATTTCCAAAAACGCTTTTTCTTTCTTTCGCCAATTCTTCTTTTGAATAAACAACATCGACAGTTCTTTTTTGAAATTTTACAGCATCACAACCGGTTGTAACCGCAATATCAATCATTTTTTTTGCTAATTCAACCGAACCATTATGATTTATTCCTATTTCAGCTATAACAAAGCAAGGATAACTATCTCCTATGAGCTTATCAGCAATTTTAACACACTTAGACATAATTTTCCTTTCTTAAAACTAACTCAAATATTTTTTGTATAAAGCATAATCGTCAGGATCAACAGAATGCTCATTTGCTATTTTTTCTTCAGTTTCCTCTGTATGCAAATTTTCGCCAGCAAATAAAGAATCTATTATATTATCTGAATTTTCTTCATTAAATCTATTTGTAAAATCATTATTTTCTTCTGCAGTAGATTCTGAATCTTCATTATTAACCTCATACTTTTTATGAGTTTTAGTTAATATTTTGGCAAAATTTATAGTTGGAATTTCAATTTTTGGAATCTCAATTTTAGGAATTTTTATATTCGGGATTTCTATTCTTGAATAGTCACATTCTTCATTTTCAGTGTTTACAGTGCCTAAATCCTTGATTAATTGTATTGTGGAATTAGAAGCACCAATTAACATACGCTTTCCATCCAATTCTACGACATGTAAAGTTTTATTATTTCCTAACGCTGTAGTAGAAACAACTGCGACATGTGATTTTGAAAAATCACCTTGTTGTGATTTTAGCGTATTATAACCTAGTTTATTTAACTTTTGAAAAATAAGTCCTGTAATATAAATTAATAAAATTACGATAGCTAAGGAAATAATGACTGTAATAAAATTTGGCTCATGCCCGATAGTTTGAGTTGTAAGAGAAGCTGTGTTTGAATCCTTTACCCCAACAGTTGAAGCTGATGCTGATTGCATTAATTCCGGCAAATCAGGCAAAACATCAAATTTTTCAGCTGCCGAACATGATAGTGCGCTCATCCAGCACCATACTCCTAATATATTTCTCTTAATCTTCTCCATGCACTTTACCCTAGTTTTTGCTATAATTATAACATAAAAAAATAAAATAGGTCTATAATTAAGCATGCTTACAAATTTTTTTACAAATAATTTACTTAAAAATATTGTAATAATTGTTATTTTTTCTGTAGCAGTTTTGGAAATAATTTTTTTTATATTAATAAAAATTTACATAAAAAATTTCAAAAATGATTTTAAAAATTCTTTAAACGAAATAAGCAAAGCCTTAGATTCTATTCGTTATGGGGATTTGACTCAAAAAATTAGTAAATTAAAATTTCCTAATTCTAATGTGCTTCTTGATAGTTTAAATAGAATGGTTGAAACTCTTCAAGATAGAGAGTTAATGATTGTAGAATATCAAAACGAGCTTTCAAAACAAAACGAATATCTGGAAATGATTATAAACTCACTCTCTGACGGCTTGGTGATTACAGATATTCAAGGAAAAATTATTAGAGTTACTTCAAGAATAGAGCAATGGTTTAATGGTTCCAGAAAATCAATAATAGGCAATCCACTTATTAATTATATTAAAATTCAGAGTAAAAAACCTATACAGTTTTTAAAGGAAGATGAAATATTTATAAACACCGCAAAAGATTTAAATTTTACAGCAAGCACAATAGAATTAAATGTTGGTGACAAGCTTAAACGTTATATTATTGTTATAAAAAATGTAACAGATCAAAAAGAATTAGAGACCTTAAAAGAAGATTTTGTAGCAACATTGACTCATGATTTAAAAATTCCAATTATTGCCGAAACCAATATGCTTGAATTATTTTTGTCAGAAGCTTTTGGTAATTTAACAGAAAAACAACGTATTGCTTTAAAAAATATGCAAACTTCTAACCGTGAATTACTTGATTTAGTACAAATTGTTCTTGATACTTATAAAGTTAAAGATAACAAAATAACTTTGTATAAAGAAAATATCATGTTAAAATGTTTCATGAAGGAAATTATAGAGGAAATGGCTCCTCTTGCAAATAAAACAAATAATAACATAGTTTTTAATCAAGAGCGCGACATTAGAGCTTTTGCAGATAAATTTCAACTAAAACGTGTGATTAAAAATTTAATACAAAACGCGATTTCATACGGAGAACCTGATTCGCCAATAGAAATTTCGATAGGTGAAATTCCGCATTATGTAATAATAAAAATTAAAGATTACGGTGCTGGGATTTCGCAAGAAGATATTGATAAAGTTTTCAATCGTTATTATTCAGCAGCGAAAAAATTCAAAAAAATTGGCACAGGGCTAGGTTTATATCTTGCTCTGCAAATAACCAAAGCACATGGTGGCGATTTAGAATTAACAAGTAAAGAGGGTGAATTTACAGAATTTTGTATAAAAATTCCGGTTTAAGAAAGGAAATGACATGATTACAAAAGGTATAAGAGGCGCAATTTTAGTAGAAGAAAACACTTCAGAAGCAATTGGAAGCGCAACAATCAAATTATTGAAAGAGATTATGAAGAAAAATAATATTGAAACAAATTTGATTTCACACGTAATTTTTTCTTTAACTTCAGACCTGAATGCGGATTTTCCGGCAAAGTATGCGAGAATAAACTTAAAATGGCGCGAGGTGCCGATGTTGTGTTTTAACGAGATTAATGTTCCAAATTCTTTAAAGAGATGTTTGCGAGTTTTGGTTGTGGTAAACTGTAGAGAGGATTTTGAACCGGAATTTATATATATAGGTGGAGCTGAAGTTTTAAGATAATGAAAAAGGTTTTAATAGTTGACGACGTTAATAGCTGGTTGGAATTTCATACAAAATTTATAAATAATGTGCTAGGAGAAGTTGAATTATTTAAAGCAAATTCTGCAAAAGATGCTTATAATTTGATTGTTGAACACAATTTTAAGCCTTTTGACATGATTATTACTGATTTACAAATGGAATCTGATTATGAACCTCTTTTTGCCGGAGAATGGCTAGTTGAACAAATTCAAAGATTTAAAAATTATTACAAAACTAAAATTATAATTATATCAGGTCATCCAAGCATCAATTTAATTGCAGAAAAATTTAATGTAGACGGTTTGTCAAAAAATACATTAATGAGTTTTCCACAAGCTTACGAAGAATGGCTTGAAAACTAACTAAAATATTTTCTGATAATCTCTACTATTTTTTTAGACGTAGTGCCGTCGCCATAAGGATTTTTAACTTTTAATCTTGTTTGAGAAATATCCTTTGTCAGAATTTTTTCCGCCTCTGTTACAATTTTATCATAATCAGCACCAACTAATTTTGAAACACCAACTTCAACCCCCTCTTTGCGCTCTGTTTCATAACGCATTACGAGAGTTGGGCAAGCAAAAGATGGAGCTTCTTCTTGAATTCCGCCGGAATCTGTTAAAATTAATTTGGCGTTTTTCATTAAGTATACTAAATATGGATAATCAAGCGGTTTTAATAATTTGATATTTTTCAAATCAGAAAGTCGCGAATAGAATTTTTCTTTGACATTTGGATTTGGATGAACAGGTATTACAAATATATGGTCGTCATATTTTTTTGCTAAATATGATATGGCATTTATAATTCTATCAATCCTTTCACCATGGTTTTCTCGTCTATGTGCTGTTATTAAAATTAATTTGTCATTAATTTCAATATTATTTTCTTCATAGAATTTTTTAGCTTGCGAAATTACGTCTTCTGATAAACAAAACAATGCATCAATAACAGTGTTTCCAACTACATAAATTTTATCATTGTCTATATTTTCTTTCAACAAAGCTTGTTTGTTAACATCAGTTGGAGCAAAATGCAAATCTGCAATCCTGCTTGCCATTTGACGAATAACTTCTTCCGGAAACGGTTCATATTTGTCATAAGAGCGTAAGCCGGCTTCAACATGAAACACCGGAATTTTGTGATAAAAACTTGCTAATGCACCACATAAAACGGTCATTGTATCACCTTGCACAATTGTTGCATCAATTTGATAATCATTATAAATTTTGTCTAAAGAATTTAAAATTCTTGTCTGAACAGATGCTAAAGATTGGTTTTCGCGCATGCAATCCAAGCTTATATCAGCTTTTAAGCCAAAATATTCAAGCGTTTGGTTTGAAAGCTCTTTTTGCTGTTCAGTATTACAAATCAAAACATTATAATCTTGTGGAAATTTTTTCATCTCCAAAATCACTGGTGCAAGCTTTATAATCTCCGGACGTGTTCCAAAAATAAAAATAACATTTTTCATAGTTTAATTATACACTAAAATTAAAATATTGTATTTTAATTTTAATTAGTCATAAAACAATTTGTGATATAATTATTGTAAGATAAGGAAATTAAGAAAGAGATAAAAATATGGAAAGACAAAGAGCTAAAGAACAAGATAAATTTGAACGTAGACATAATTTTAATGCAGTAGAAGAGAATTTTACACCTGAACAAGCGAAAATGGAAGCGTCACGTTGTTTAAATTGCAAGAATCCGCGTTGCGTTCAAGGATGTCCGGTAAATATTCAAATTCCAGATTTTATTAAAGCTTTAAAAGAAGGTGAACTTGAAAAATCTGGCGAAATTATACGTAATACAAGCATGCTTCCTTCTGTTTGCGGAAGAGTTTGTCCTCAAGAAAGACAATGTGAAGGCAAATGTGTTCTTGGTATTAAAGGTGAACCTGTAGCAATTGGCGCATTAGAAAGATATGTTGGCGATAATACAGTAGCAAGAGATGTAAAAATTGTCCCATCCGGCAAAAAAGTTGCAATTGTCGGTTCAGGATGTGCAGGAATTACAGCCGCCGCTGATTTAAGAAAAGCTGGACATGATGTTACTATTTTTGAAGCTTTGCATAAATTTGGCGGAGTATTGAGATATGGAATTCCACCATTTAGACTTCCTCGAAAAGTTTTAGATAAAGAACTTGAAAATCTAAAAAACATGGGCGTTAAGTTCGAAAAAAATGTAATTGTCGGCAAATCAATAACTCTTAAACAACTAGAAGAAGATGGATATGATGCAATATTTATATGCTCTGGTGCTGGTTTACCTAAAATGATGAATATTGAGGGTGAAAATCTAAATGGAGTATTTTCTGCCAATGAATTTTTAACAAGAGTTAATTTAATGCAAGCTAACGAAGAAAATACCGCGACTCCTTTAAAAGTAGGCAAATCCGTTGCCGTAATTGGTGGCGGAAATGTTGCAATGGATGCTGCTAGAACGGCTGTAAGAGTAGGTTTTGAAACAGTTTATATTGTATATAGAAGAACAGAAAAAGAGTTACCTGCGCGCTTAGAAGAAATTCGACACGCAAAAGAAGAAGGTATTAAGTTTGAATTTTTGCGTGCACCACATAGAATTCTTGAAAATAACGGCTATGTTGCAGGCATGGAATTTAAAGTTATGGAATTAGGTGAACCTGACGAATCAGGACGTTGTAAACCGGTTGGTACAGGTAAATTTATAACTTTTGATGTTGATACTGTAATTGTAGCTCTAGGAACAGGTCCGAACCCAATTATTCAAAAATCTGCTGTAGCTGAAGGTTTGAGCTTTGATACTGATAAAAAAGGATATTTTGTAGTAAACGAAGAAACCCGTGAAACTTCTATACCTATGATTTTTGCAGGTGGTGATGTAGCACCGGTTGGAGCTTCAAACGCTATCAATGCAATGGGCGCAGGTAAAAAAGCAGCTAAAGCTATTAATGAAATGCTAGCTTCTAAAAAAGCATAAATTCAACAAATCCAAGAGGCGGATTTGCGGACGGAATGAATGAACGTCAGTGAATGAATTCCGGATAGCGAACAGATTGAACTATCAAAATCACAAAACGAAACTTCCTTATAAAGGCATTTTTAAAAGTGACATTTTGTAATCATTTACAGTATTCAAAAGTTCAACAAACTCTGCGTATTTTTGCGTATGCAAAGTTTTTGAAAGCTCTATACTTTCTACAAAATTAATTTTATAACTTTCTTCATCCCTTGATAAAATTTTAATCATGCCGGAATCTTTAAATATTTCAAGTAGTGTCATTACTATTTCATCTGTTAAACCTAAAGCCGCTGAAGCACGCCCTATTACAAAATTTCCTTCTAAATTATTGCAAGTATATTTAATCATGCCTGAAAACATTTTCAAAATATCTTCTTGAGAAACTTGAGGCTGATAATACATATAATGCAAAGATTTTGCACAAATAGTCCGTTTTAACTCTTCCATAATTTCTTCATCAGCAGGATAATCAAAAAACATTAATACATCGTTTTTACAAGCAGTTTGACGATTTATAATTGATTTATAAATAAACTCATAAGGCTTTAATTTTTCAATAATTTGACGGTTCTCTGCAAAAACGGAAACTCCCAACTTCGTATTTTTTATATAATCATTTACTTGAGTTAAAATACTTGTTTTTTTTCTATGATCATAAATTTTGATATCAGATTTTTCTTCTTCTTCCAATGCGTCTGAATGAATATCTTTTATAATTAATTGAATGTCTGTAACTCCATTAAAAGTATTAAGTTGTGGCGCAAAAGCTATGTCTAATTTATCACCTGCAACTAAAGGAATATCACCTCTTGACCACCATACACAATCTTTTGCTCCTCGTGGAGTGTCAATTATTAGCTTTAAATGTTCTTTGGTTGAACCCATTAATTTTTTTTGTTTTAATGTTAAATTTTTTATAACAAATGTTGGCGAAGGGTTTGACATTCCAAAGGGCTCAAGAGAAGAAATTTCTTCAACCAAAGAAATATCTAAATCTTCTGTTGAAATCTCTAAATCAATATCCAAAGATGGGGTTAAAGCTTGACCATTCAACATTTCATCAACAGTTTTGTTTAAAGCTTTTTTTACAGCCTCTAAACTTGTTTTGTCTTCTGAAAAAGCAAAACCTCCAGCAAGTTTATGTCCTCCAAATCCATCCAGCATATCTGAAATATTACTAATTATTTCGTATAAATTTAACTCCTTTACGCCGCGCGCAGAACATCTATATTGCTTAGTTTCTTCTGAATAAGTTATTATAAAAGTTGGTTTATAGTATCTTTCAACAAATTTTGATGCAACAATCCCCACAATTCCAATATGCCAATCTTTATTAAATAAAACAATTACATTATCACGCATACCGGTAGATTTCCAAATCTCATCAGCTTCTTCAAAAGTGGTGCTACATAATTCCTGACGCAATTTATTATAATTTTCAAGCGTAATTATTGCCATTTCAATTTCTTGCTTATTTTCAGAAGTTAATAATTTTATTGCAGCCTCGACAGTATCAAGCCTACCCGATGCATTAATTCTTGGAGCTATAGTAAATGCAATTTGTTCTGAAGTTAAATTGTTTTCAGCGCTTAATCCTGCAACTTCTAACAAGCGCTTAATACCATAATGCTTTCCAGCGCTTATTAATTCAATACCTTTCGTTACGTAATACCTATTTTCACCAATTAATGGAACTAAATCTGCAACAGTTCCTATCGCAACAAAAGGTAAAAGTTCTGATGAAAAAGCTAATTTATCATAGCGCTCCAAAATTCCTTGAGCAAGCTTAAACGCAACTCCAACTCCTGCAAGCGATGTTAAAGATTCAATTTGCGTCGCGCTTAATTTTTCATCCAACGAGCCCATAGCTTTTGGATTGATTATTGCAAATGCCTGTGGAATTTCATCAGGTGCTTCATGGTGATCCGTAATAATTACATCTCGCCTAAAACTGTTGATAAACTTAACCTCTTCAACATTACTAATACCGTTATCAACAGTAATAATAAGTTTTGGCTTTTCTTTGCTTAAAAGTTTTACAAGCGATTTAGAATTAAGCCCATGCCCTTCACTATCTCTATTGGGGATATAATAAGCAACCTCCGCCCCTAAGTATAAAAAAGTTTGATATAAAACGGAAGTTGAAGTGACTCCATCCGCATCAAAATCACCATAAATTAAAATCTTTTCTTTTTCATCTATTGCTTTAACAATCCTATCTACCGCCTTCTGCATCTCACAAAACGCATTAGGATGCATTAAAGTAATTTCAAGAGGATGCAAAAACTCTCTTCTAGCATCCTCATTTTTAATTCCACGAATATCTAAAAGCCTATCTATTATAGGTCTATTGTCGTTAATATCACTTTTTAAATTCCATTGTTTGCAACGCATGTCATTTTTTCCAATACTTCAATAGCTTTCTTTAACTGAACATCGTCTTTTGCTTCGACATTCTCCTTAGTTAATTCTACCACAATATCAGGAGTTATGCCTTTTTTATGAATATCTGTTCCTGATGGAGTTAAGTATCTTTGTATTGTAATATTCATGCCTGATTCGCCTGGCAATTTATTAATCTCTTGTACCAAACCTTTGCCGAAGGATTGTTCTCCAATAATCGTCGCTCTATTATTATCTTTTAGTGCGCCACTTAAAATTTCACTAGCAGAGGCAGAACCTTTATTGATTAAAACCACCATTGGTTTATTGCAAATCTGATTATACCTAGCTCTTGTAGTATCTTTATATCTATCTCTATCAACAGTACTAACAATTGCACCACCTTTTAATAACATATCAGAAATACTGATTGCATTATTTAAAAGCCCCCCTGGATTTGAACGTAAATCAAGTATCACGCCATTCTTATTTTTTGAAGCGTTTAAAATAGTTTCAATTTCTGATGCAGCATTTTTACTGATAAAAGAACTTAAACGAATGTATTGAATATCTTTAGGAATTACACTTGTTTCAAAAGGTGGTTTACAAGAAACTGATTTGATTTCAATTTCATCCCTTACAATGTTATAAATTTTATTTTGAGCCCCTTTTCTTTGTATCAATAAAGAAACCGAAGTTCCTTTTTCTCCACGAATTTTATCCGCGGCAGCATCTACACTAATACCTTTTGTGCTTTCACCATTAATTTCAAGAATTTTGTCATCAGCTAGAAGTCCCGCGCGTTCAGCTGGTGAATCTTCAAGCGGTGCAATAATAACAAGCTCGCCATCTCTTAATCCAATCTGCGTGCCAATTCCTTTTAATGAACCTTTTATGGATTGAGTTTCTTCTGAAAATTCTTTTGGTGGCAAGAATCTTGTGTAAGGATCGTCTAAACTTGCAAGCATTGTATCTATTGCAACATACGCATCTTCTTCTGTTTTAAGTTTATGTTCGTATTTATAACGCCATTTTGCCCAATCTTGCGAATTGTTAGAAGGGTCATAATACCTACTGTTAACTAATTTCCAAACATCATCATATAAAACATCAGGCTGCACATTAGCACATACTGAGCCACAAAATAAATATGAAAGTGTTATACAAAAAAGTCCGGTTTTTAAATATTTTTTCATAAAATCCTACCTCTTATTTTCAAAGCGCTTTATAAATATAGTACACAATATTTAATTTATAATCAAATTTTTTTATAAAACATGAAAAAAATTTTATAAATATACGGTTTTTATATAAAAATTTTTAGCGTTAAAATTTTAGCTTTGAAGATAAAAATAATCTTTTATTCTTAAAGTAAATAAAATTTTGATTTAGCTTTTACTATATAGATTTTAGCACTTGAAATAAAAAAATGTTTATGAGAAGATAGAGAACGTGATAATTGAATAAAAAATTTATGGCAAGGTAGCTCAGCTGGTGAGAGCGCACGGCTCATACCCGTGAGGTCGAGAGTTCGAATCTCTCCCTTGCTATTTTTTATGCCCTCACGGATTATTCCCCGCACGCGTGTTCTCTAGAACATCAATCGATTTGTGCTCAAGTTTTCGCACAACTCTCTTGTAACGCACAGCTCCCTCTCTTAAAAACTTACCCATTGGGGTAACTTTTTAATCGGCACAGTCCGTGAGGTCGAGAGTTCGAATCTCTCCCTTGCTATTTTTTATGCCCTCACGGGTTATTCCCCGAGCGCGTGTTCTTTAGAACATCAATCGATTTATGCTCAAGTTTTCGTGGAGTTTAAAGTCCATTTTGAAAGTCGGAAAATTATGTCATTGCGAGCGAAGCGTGGCAATCCATCGGCATTTTGTCGGTCGGAAGTAAATTGATTATCAAAATTCAAAATGGACGAAATTGGACTTTTACTGGGCTTTGAAAATGAAAAATTTTTCTATTATTTTAATAAAATTTACATCAACTTCTTACAAACACCAAATTCTATCGATGTGTTCATATAAATACAAAAATACATTTTGAAAAAATTATCTCTTTAATCAAAACAATAAATTGTGTTTTTTAGTACATATGAATAATTATTAAAAACTGAAATTATTGTATTTATAATCTTTTCCAAATCTGAATGTGTAATATCTATTTCATTTTGATAATCTGTATAATGTGCATATAATTTACTTCTGATTGTTTTTAAATTTTTAAAGCAACTATTCAATATCTCTTCATCATTTTTTATGTTTAATTCTTCAAATGTATTTTTTATATTTTGCAGACGTTCCTGTTCTATCGGATCATTTTCATCACAAACTTGAACAAAGTCAGGTCGATTAAAATCCGTCATATATTTTGGCTTATCTTTGATAAGTTCTTCCATCAAAGTTTGTTTATTATTTTTATAATATTCAGAAAAACTTCTAAGAAATTTAGGGAAACTTAAATCATCATCATGACTTCCATATTCAGTTAAAGACGTAATTGCAAGAATTAATGAACATTCATAATTATATCTAATCCAAAAACTATAATTAGATTTAAACATTTCAATTTTTTCTTCTATATTTTTTTGAAAAAATCTTTTATAATTTTCCTGTGAATTTTTTATTAAATAAATTTTCAAAGAGATTTTTTCCAACCAATTTATAAAATATTCTTTGTTTTTATTCATTTATATATTCCAAATACTCTAAAATTTTCTTTTGTTCTATACACAACATATAATTATGCATAAACTCATAATCAGGTTCACCTTTTGAATCTACAGGAAGCATAATTTTTTGTTTTACCATACGGTTTTCATTAAATTTGTAACCATACATATATTTGCATTTCTGCTTCAATATTGCATTTTTTAAAAAGAGATAAATATACTTATTACCTTCAATTTCCTTTGTTGAAAACCGTTTTACATCGTCAGAAAAAGTACATTTATAAGGGTGATAGAATGTTTCAACAACACTACCATTGTAATTTACCCCTAATACACCTTTGTCAGTTGAAGTATTTTCATTAGATACAAAATTTGTTATACCATTATTTGAATCTGTTGCACCAATAAAAGGAATATTCCCTCTTTTCATATTGGCTTTTGTTAACCGTTTTCCTGCTTTAATTTCAAATATTTTTGATATATAGAAGTCTTGCCATTCTTTATTTATGCATACTTCTTTATATAATTTATCAACTAAACTTTTAATATGTTCCTTATACTGATTTTTAAGTCTTGTTTCTCGTTCTTTTATATACTCTTCCATGAATTTATAGTCTGGTTCTTTTCTTGAATTTACTGGTAACATTATTTTTTCTTTTGGGAAAGTACTTAATTTAATGGGCTTACCATAATTATATTTAGTTAAAACATATTTATTTAAAATTGAACAAATGAATTTTGCATTATATTTATTAAAACAACAATTTCTTAAAACTAATATATTTTGACTTGTCGCAAAACTCCATGATTGCCAAAAAGCGGTAGGTTTTCCTACCATTCCAATAGTTATGCAATCAGGACATTCGTTTTCGTTTTTGTTAACGAAGCCCTGTATTCCATTGTTATTTTCCTGTCTTCCTATGAATACCGTAGCTCCTTTTTTGAGTTTTCCAAAGTCTGAGCTTTTAGCAATATTGATATTTTCAACTATATTTATAATTGAAAACTTTTTCCATTTAATATCTTTTAAACTTTTACTCATGGCTACAATCTCCAAACAAATAGCCTCTGCCTTGTGCTATCATTGAAAATTCAAAGGTTAGATAGTCTGCAACAGTTTTGTCAAAATCTTCTTCTGTAGGTATTTCATCATTAAAATAATAAAACGCATGTAACCATTCATCGGTTGCTTCAATAGTTGATTTCACGCAAAATTTTGTAGGAGCTTCTATTCGGTCAAACCATACGTCAAGCAAGTGTTGTTTTTTATCTTTTGCGTATTCAGTTTCAACTAATCCTATATGTGGAGCAACTTTAAATCCGTCGTCTTTAAAATCAATAAATTTACACTCCTTATCAACAGGATGTGGTTTATGTGCCGTAAATACAGCTATACAAGGATTTACTCCAACTCCATAGAACGTATCACCGCTTAATGTAATAACACCTTCTAAAGTATGATGTTTTAGGATACTTTCTTTATAATTTTGTTCGTCTTTCGTTTTACCTGTTAAGGATGACTGCGGAATAATCACAATTGCTTTTCCGTCTTCTGCTAATGAATCAAGTAAATGTTCAACAAAACTAATTTCATATAACGAAGGATTTGCTTTTGAACCTTGACTATAAGGGGGATTCATCATGCCAACAGTTGCACCTTTAAGCTGTAATTCAGAATCTCTACACCTTAGGAAGTCTTCGTCAATAAGGTTACTTTTCCCGTCACCTCTTATAATCATGTTTGAAGTTGCAATTGTAAACATATAGGGTTGAAGTTCAATACCATGAAGTTGATTCTTTCTGATATTTTCTTTCTGACGGTCGTCTTTAGCTTTTTTTAACATATTGTGCATAGCTGCAATAAGAAAACCTGCCGTTCCGCAACAAGGGTCAAATACAATATCTTCTGGTTTAAGGTCAACCAAATCACAGAATAATTGAGTAATATGTTTTGGTGTAAGTATAATACCCAAACTTTGCCCGTCACCACCAGAATAACTCATAAACTCGCCATAAAATCTACCTAAGTAATCTTCCGCCGTTTTTGTGTATTTAATGGTTTTATAAATATTATCATATATTTGTTCTGCATAATATTTTAGAGGTGTTTTTCCTAATGTAGGATTGACTTCATTTAAAATTCTCGTATCTTTTATTACAGCAAATTGCGTTAATAATTTGTCTTTCTTTACGGTAGGTGATACTTTCGAACGTTGTAAATTTTTATCAATAGCAGAATAAATCTTGTTTCCATCAGTATCAACTTCATCACCATTAAGTTGTTCAAGATTAAAAGAACCTTTATCAATCTCTCTTAGAGCAAGTAAAATACCAGATACAACTAGAGGTTTCTGTGTATCTTGTAAATTGCCATAATTTCTAAGGTCTTCATGTAAATTCTTTGCAAACTTAAGAATTTCGGTAGTTTCTTTTTGCAAATCAGTATTTTCGCCCAGAATCTCTCTTGTATAATATTCATCAATATTTTCTTCGTTAAATATATAAAAAGATTCAACGTCAGGCATTATCTTGCAGTATTCACGTTCATTTATAAATAAAGGTGTAATCTTATGATGTTTTTCGTTACCTGACACACCAAAAGCGATTATCTTCTTATAATGAGTGTTATTAATAAGGTGTTTGCCGTAGAAATATGCACCATTAACAGCATAATCCATAACAGCTTTAGTATCTGTGCTAATTAAATTCTTATTGTCATATTTCACGTGTTTTGATAAGTCTGATTTATCTTCAATTACAAGCAAAAAATCGCCAACTACACCTGTATACTCAGGGTAACCAACATTACCAGTTCCTTTTTTAGAAGCTGTCTTCAATGCTTCGTCAACTTCTTTTATTGAGCAACCTTGTGGGTCAAGACATATACCTGCTTCTTTTAACAAATCATATACCCATAAATCTGTTTTTGCTTCCTTTTTTGCCATATTAATATTCTTCCTTTAAAATTTCATCAAAATTTCCTGCCATAAATAGTGGAATATTATATAGTCCATTATTTATTTCAAAATCAGCAAGGCTTGTTCTTATACTTATTTCAGGTTCAAATTTTTCTCTGTAAACTTTTAGAGATTTTGCCTGCAAATTTGTTGTTGCTTTTACTTCAACAGGAATTACATATCCGTCTGTTTGAATTACAAAATCAATTTCAGCGTTTCCTGATTTGCTTATCCAATATGCTACTTCTATATCTTCAAGAGTTTTCAATTGTTGCAGAACGTATTGTTCCGCTAATGCTCCGTTAAACTCCGTGAAAATTTTATCTCTTTCAATCAATGTTCTTGCCGGAAGTTTGCTCAACGCACAAAGCAACCCAACATCCAAAATAAAAAGTTTGAATGCCTTTGTATCTTCATAAGCCTTAATTGGCATTGCTGGTTTTGTTATTCGATTTATTTTATAAACAAGCCCACAATTTATAAGCCAAGACAAAGCTTCTTCGAATTCATCCGCCCTTGCCCCTTGTTTAATCTTTTTATAAACAAATTTCTTACTTTCTTGCGTTAATTGATTTGGAATAGATTCCCAAAGTAAATCAATTTTTAATTTACCAGTTGAAGAAATATGTTTTGAAAAATCATTTGTATAAGCTCTTAAAATGCTTTCCTGAATTTTTCTTGCCTTTTTATAGTCATTATTGTTAACAAAATCATTAACAACTTCAGGCATTCCACCAATGTAATAATATTTTTTAAGCCATTCAATATATTTTGGTTTAAAAATTTTTATATTCTCAGCTGTTGGGTTCTCTAACAATTTAACAAAATTTTCTTCTCCGATTGCCTCTAAAAATTCTAAGAAAGATAGTGGATACAAATCCAAGAAATCAACTTTGCCAACTGGAAATGAAATATTTTCGTGTAAAGCAACACCTAGCAAACTTCCCGCCGCAATGATATGATATTGAGGATTATTTTCGTAAAAATATTTCAGGGTTGTCAAAGCTTTTGGACATTCTTGAATTTCATCAAGAATAATCAATGTGTTATCTGCATTAAATTTTGAATATTCAAGTTCCAAACCTTCCAATATACGATTAGTATTCATATCTTTCGAAAATAGTTCACATATTAAGTTGTTATTTTCAAAGTTTACATAAATAGTTTTCTTGTATTGAGTTTTACCAAACTCTTTCATAAGCCAAGTTTTGCCAACTTGTCTTGCTCCTCTTATTATAAGAGGTTTGCGGTTTTGGCTTTCTTTCCAGATTATAAGATTTTTAATAGCATATCTTTTCATTGTATAATCAAACTTAACATATCTTAATATTTTATAACTCATATATTCGATTGAGATTTTATGAAATTTTGCATTTTTTCTATGAACTTTTTGTGTTAAATAACATTTTTTAGACTGATATACTAATTTGTTTATGACAAACTTTAAAAATTTATATTTAAAAAAATGTAAATTTTGTTAGACTTACAATATACATTATTTATTTTTTTTATTTTTTAATAATGTATTTCATTGGGTTTGGATTCCACCCTTGCTATACTTAAACTAACTGTTAAAAGTGATCAAACTGCATGTGTTTTTGTAACATCAATCGATTTGTGCTCAAGTTTTCGCACAACTCTCTTGTAGCGCACAGCTCCCTCTCTTAAAAACTTACCCATTGGGGTAACTTTTTAATCGGCACAGTCCGTGAGGTCGAGAGTTCGAATCTCTCCCTTGCTATTTTTTATGCCCTCACGGGTTATTCCCCGCACGCGTGTTCTTTTTTTATATTAGTTTTACAAATCTTAATTTTTTTTGCATAAAGCTTGACATTAAAGCTTTATTTGATACTTTATATATATGAGCATATACTTGTCGGTTATAATCTATTGCTCACGCTGATATGTTATAAGATATAAATAGGAGAAATTGAAATGATTACAGCTGTACAAACAAGTAATACAAATTTCAATGGACTTAAATTTTTAAAAACTCAAAAAATTAAAAGAGATATAGTTAAAATTGAATCAGGAGCTCCACAAAGAATGCTTTCTGGTAGTAATTATATCGCAGGCTTGAGCAATACAACATCTTCTAATATAGATGCAGAATCTATGTACGCCTTAGCAAGCTTAATAGGAGGCTTGACTTTCTTATCTGCAGTCAGAAGCTTTTTGGCAAATTAAATATCTGATTAAACTTTGTTAATAAAAAAGAATTATCCTTGACAATGCATTGTATTTCAAGGATAATTCTTTTTGGAGGATTTTAGTAAAAATTATTTATCCCATTTATTTTTACTTGAGTCAAATATAAATAGTTGAAAAGGAAAATAGCCAATGATTACAGCTGTAAATAGCAATGTGCAGTTTAATGGTGCACAAAAATTTAAAAACAATAATTTAACAAAAAAAATGTCAAGAAAAATAGTTGATGTATCAATTGAGCCTCCAAAAGGGTTAACAGAAATTGCATCACAAGTTAAAGGTGAAATTAACAAAAAAAATGTCAACAAAGCTATTGATTCTTCAATGGCATTATGTTTGCTGGGGTTTAGCGCAATAAATGCTTTTAGCAAATAAGCTCGTTTTTCTTCCATCTAAAATCTTATTAATTATTTTTCAAATATTTTAATTTAAAACCGAATATTCGAACTAAATTAAGAATACTTGGTGCATATTTTTTGCCAGCCATTGCGCCGGCAAAAACTTCTGCACATAATTCAGAACCATCTTGAAGTTGGGAAGCTCTCGTAGAAACGGTTTCTTTTATCAATTTTTCATCAGCATAAAGTTGCCAATTATAAAAATTTTTGTTTATATTAAATTTACTATTAAAATGCAACCAGTGGCCCATTTCATGAAAAAATGTATGCATCGGACTTTTTGAAGAAAAAAATCCAACTTCTTTGTTTCGTTTTTTATAAGCTTTTTGAGATAAAATTATTGGTGCATCTTTTTGCGAAAATGTTAAGCTCCAAATTGCACAACTATTTCGACTTAAAATTTTGGGCATCAATAAAATATTTTTTATAAGAGGAATTTTCCTTTCAACTAATATTTCTATACAATTTTTAACATAATTTGCTAATTCTAAATTGTTATGAAAGCGGACATTAACACCTTTAGATTTTAAAAATTTTTCAATTTCACAAACTTCCATATTTTTAGAAAATTTTGCATTTTGTAATTTATCAATTTTATATTTTATAAATTTTTCCTCAAGCAAGCGAATCAGAGTCATGGAATTTTTATCAATATCATTACCTGCAAGTTTTGCTGCAAATTTACCTTTAAATGTTGAACTCGTAGAATTTTGAATATTTTGATATTTATTAATTCCGATTTGCATTATTTTTTTTAACCTAAACCTTCTTCTACAGAATATATTCGACGAGTATCTAATTCTGTACCAACATTTTTGATACTTTCAGCAGCTTCCTTTTTAGCCACTTTCAAATTATCACACAAAATTGCCGCAATATATTTACTGCTATTCCTTGATTTAACCTCTTCTCCGTTATTCAAAATAGGTAAATAGCCCTCGCTATCTGCAACTGTATTATTTACATAATATTGCAATTCAGGAGCGCTTAATTTTTCATCAACAGCACCTTTTGTAAATTTGATTTTTCCATCAACCTCTTTAAAATACAATGGTTCGCCCATATAAATTGAACCAGTCTTTTTCTTATAAGCAAAACCTAATGGCATAACTTTAACAGGTTTTCCTTTTTTCATCGTCGTTTTAATAATTATATCCGCAATTCCTGATTGAAATTTCCATTCTGGTTTAAATGCCGAAAACGCACACATTCGACCTTCCGGAAATATGAATAAATTAATTTTATCTTTGGCAAGTTCATTTATTAATTTTGCAGTAATTCGGCCATTATACAAGTGATTTGTTGCATGAATTGCTGCATCTACTCCTACAGCCCCCCATTTTTCCGCCAAGATTTTCTTATCCTCATCAAAAGAATCAACAATATCGCGATTTAAAATAATTCTAAATTTTGGCGCTGTTTCAGTTTTATTATTTAAAATATAACTATAACTCATTAATGTATTGAAAAAATTTAACAATTTAGGATCTTGTTTTTGCCTATCATGATTCATTATAAAAATACAAGCTTCATCAGATTTGACATGCTCTAATAATCTATTAGTGTCAAGATTGATTTCCACCTCTTTATTTGCGCACAGTAACCTCGAAAGGGCATACGAACTAACAAACTGATTTGGTGAATGTTCTTTTATTTTACTAAAATTTTTAATAAAATCATCATAATTTATATTAGTTGCTTGCTCAAATTTTTTCTTATAATTTACTGATTTAAAAATTGAATCTTGTAATTTTGAAAGCATAATCCTTGATAAAAATTCAAATTTTATTGTTAATTTTTCGCCTTTTTTATAAAATTTTTCATTTAAAAATTTCACATTTGGATTTTCAAGTTTAATATCAGGCGTGTCATTTTTTAAACTTGGAAATTCTACTTGTTTTTTAAGTCCTAATAATTTTTGAAATAATTTTGTAGGAGTTTTAGTTTGTTTATTAAAATTAAAACTTTGTTTTTTTGTAGTTTGAAAATTTTTGACTACAACAAAGGGTTTTACTCCATCTTTTTTAGCTGGAAAAACTACTCTTGCGCCAAATTGAATATTATTCAAAGTTTTAATATCCATTAAAAACCTTTCTTATGCACATATCCACTTATAATAAAACTTGTAAAAAAATAATTTGCTAAAAGATTTTACGGAAAAATAAAATTTTCTCTACAAACCCATATTTATTTCATATTAATTTTAATTGTTGTATAATATTTTTATGACTATGAAAAAATTTAGGTTTTTAACGTCGGGGGAAAGTCATGGCAAATGTTTAAATGCTATCATTGAGGGAGTTCCCGCGGGTATAAGAATAAAAAAAGATTTAATAAATCAAGATTTGCAAAGACGTCAAAAAGGTTATGGACGCGGAGCGCGAATGGAGATTGAGCATGATGAAATTGAAATTAAATCAGGCGTGCGTTTTGGTAAATCTACAGGTGCTCCTATTTGTTTAGAAATAAAAAATAAAGATTTTGCGAATTGGGAAGAAGTAATGGATGTCAATCATTATGAATATCCTACAGAATCAATGCTTAAAAAAATTGAAGAAAAATCTTTTACAAAAGTTCGCCCAGGGCATGCTGACTACGCTGGCGCAATAAAATACAATTTTACAGATTTAAGAAATGTTCTTGAGCGCTCAAGCGCCCGCAAAACAGCAATAGAAGTCGCTATTGGTTCTATTGCAAAACAAATTTTGAAAGAATTTGGCATAACCGGATTTGCGCATGTTGTTCAAATTGGTGATGTAAAAATGGATTTTTATCCAAAAACATATACATTAATGAAACAAAAAGCCGAAAAATCAGAAGTTTTGTGCGCGGACGATATTATTTCTGATAGAATGATAAACGCAATAAATCAAGCAATGGAAGAAGGTGAAACGCTTGGTGGCAAATTTGAAGTTATTTTTGGTAATCTGCCAATCGGTTTAGGTTCTTATGTTCATTGGGATATGGCATTAGATGGAAGATTAGCACAAGCAATAATGAGCATTCCTGCAGTTAAGGCTGTAGAAATTGGCGCCGGTGTTGAAGCAGCAGGACTTAAAGGCTCACAAATGCAAGACGAGATTTTTGTAAAAAATAAAGAAATCTACAGACAAACTAACAATGCCGGCGGTATTGAAGGCGGTATGACAAATGGTGAATCTCTTGTGGTACGTGGCACAATGAAAGCAATCCCTACAATGCGTAAATCTTTAGCAACTATTGATTTAAAAGATATGACGCCTGCTAGTGCGCATTTTGAGCGGTCTGACACTTGTGCAGTGCCTGCGTGTGCAGTTGTTGCAGAAGCGAGAGTTGCAATTATTCTTGTTGATGAGCTTTTAACAAAACTTGGTGGAGATAATTTTGTAGAGATGAAAGCTCATTATGAAAAATAATATTATTTTAACAGGCATGCCGGCATGTGGTAAAACCCAAGTTGGGATTGAGTTAGCAAAATTATTACCGGATTATACATTATTTGACACTGATAGCATTATTCAAAAAACAACAGGCTTAGAAATATGCGAAATATTTTCGAAGTTTTCAGAAGATTATTTTAGAAAACTTGAGTATGACACAATTAAAATGATTTGCACTGGTAATAAAAAGATTGTTTCAACCGGCGGTGGAGCGTTTGAAAATCCCGACAATAGAATCACTTTGTTGAAATTTGGGACTGTAATTTATTTGAAATCTGATATTGATGTATTATATTATAGATTATCAGATAGCACTGTGCGTCCGCTTTTACAAACGGAAAATCCAAGAGAAAAGCTTAAAGAACTTCTAAAAAAAAGAGAAGAAAATTATTTAAAAGCGCATATCGTTATTGATGTGAACGATTTAGAACCAATAGAATTAGCCGTAAAAATTTTGGAAAACATTAATGAAAAAAAATCTAAAAATTGAAACTAAAAGTAAAAATTATAATATTCAAATTTCTGATGAACCAATAGAAAAAATTTGGCATGAAATTAATCTGCTAAGCCAAGACAAAAAGCGTTTATTTGTAATATCAAAGCGTGTTTATAAACTTTATAAAGATATCTTTAATGTTGCGAAAGAAGAATTATTTTTGCTAGATGACGGTGAAAACAAAAAAAACTTTGATAATTATTTTAAGATAATTAAAAAGTGCATGAGTCAAAATTTCACAAGAGATGACATCATAATCGCAATTGGCGGCGGTGTAGTCGGAGATATCACAGGGTTTGCAGCTTCAACGTATATGCGCGGAATAGATTTTATTCAAGTCCCTACGACATTGCTTGCAATGGTCGACTCCTCTGTTGGCGGAAAAACTGCAATAAACCTTGTGGAAGCAAAAAATATTATTGGTAGTTTTTGGCAACCTAAAGCTGTTTTTATCAATATAAACTTTTTAAAAACGCTCAATAAAATTCAATTTCAATCAGGATTGGGAGAAGTTTTAAAATACGCTTTTATTGAAAAAAATTGTGATTATAAAATCCCTATATTTTTGTTTGAATTTTTAACTTTATGTGCAGAAAAAGTTTTTGCATACGACAATATGACTTTAATAAAAATTATAGAATATTGTTTGCTTTTAAAATCCGCAGTAGTTAATAAAGATGAAACAGAACAAGGACTAAGAAAAATTTTAAACTTCGGGCATACATTAGGACATGCAATAGAAACTTATACACATTATAAAAAAGTAACGCATGGACAAGCCGTAGTTTGGGGAATATTTTTTGCACTAAATTGGTCATACGCTCAAAATAAAATTCCATATTCGTATTATAGATTATCAATTGAACTATTAGAAAAATATGGATTCCAAAATATTGATTTACGCAAAAATTTTAAAATCGAAAAATTAATAAACATTATGCTTCACGACAAAAAAGCTCATAACAATAAATTAACTTTTATCATTCCAACAGACAAAAAGACTGTTGAATTAATCGAACTTTCTCAAAACGAAGTAAGAGAAATGTTTTAAACAAAACAATTCTTTTTACAATAACATTTCAAACTTAATCTACAAATTACAAATCTGAAACCGCTGGTGATAGCTTAATATCGTGGTGAACTCTATCTTCACTTTCTAAAGCCGGATCTATATATGCAAAAAATGATTTCCAAGCTCTTACGAATTTATTTGGAGATTTTTCATATAATGATTCAATCGGTTTAGATGTACTTCTATTTTTTGAGATAAAAACATCCTCTGCAAAAGACTGCGAATATCCTGCATTTATCAAACATTCAGCATCCGTTGATTCTTCAACAGTGATTGCAGCAAAAGCCGGCATAATAAACAATGATAATAACGTCAAAAATAATATTTTCTTCATAACACTCAATCTACTTTTTCTTACTTATACTCTTTCATTATAATGTTTTCTAATGAATTAATCAAGTCCGTTTCAGGAACCTTTGCAATAATTTCGCCTTTTTTAAAAATATATCCTTCTTTTATTGCACCTGCTATTCCAAAATCAGCGTGTCTAGCTTCTCCGGGACCATTAACAGGACAACCCATCACTGCTATTGTAATTGGTAAATCTAAATTCTTAAAACGCTCTTCAACTTTTTTTGCTAAACCGATTAAATCAATCTGTGTTCTGCCACATGTTGGGCAAGAAATAAAATTAACACCGCGTTGTCTTAGATTTAGTGCTTTTAAAATCCCAAAACCGGCTTCGACTTCTTCTACAGGATTTTCAGTCAAAGATACTCTAATTGTATCTCCGATTCCTTGAGATAATAAAGTACCTAACCCAATTGAAGATTTTATTAATCCGGTTTTTAAAGTTCCAGCTTCTGTAACCCCTAAATGAAGCGGATAATCAACTTTTTGAGCAATTTCTTTATAAGCTTCAATTGTTGTTAAAACGTCAGAGGATTTTAAAGAAAGTTTAATATCATAAAAATTTAAATCTTCTAAGATTTCAACGTGGCGCAAAGCACTTTTTACCATTTTAGAATACAATGGCAAATCAAGTTCTGCAAATTCTTTTTCTAAAGAGCCTGCATTTACACCTATTCTGATAGGAACATTATGGCTTTTAGCAAGTTTTACAACCTTTTCGGTATGTTCGCGCTTACCAATATTACCGGGGTTAATTCTTAAAGCATGAATTCCATTTTCTATACATTGAATCGCTAAACGATAATCAAAATGAATATCAGCAACTAATGGTATCGGAGATTTTTTAACTATTTCACTAATAGCATTAGCAGCATCCTTATTTAAAACTGCTAGTCTTGCAATTTCACACCCAGCGCATGCAAATTGATTAATTTGTTCTAAAGTTTTTTCTACATCACGCGTATCAGTATTACACATTGACTGCACACTTATTGGTGCATCGCCACCTATTTTTACATTTCCTATTGAAATTTGTTTAGATTTTCTTCTTATTATCATAATAAAATTATTATATAACAAAAAAATGTTAACAAAAAAACTCTTGTGGTATACTAAAAATGAAAAATAGGAGAGTAAAATGTTAGACATTAAATTAATTAGAGAAAATCCGGAAAGGATTAACGAACTTTTAAAAAGAAGAAATCCTGAACTTTCAATTGACAAAGTTTTAGAAATTGATGTTGAAAGAAGAAAAGTTCAAGCACAAGCAGATGAATTAAGAGCTAAAAGAAAAAATGAATCACAAAAAATCGGTTTAATGAAAAAGAATGGCGAAAACACTGATGCTATTCAAGAAGAAGTCCGAGTTTTAGGAGATGAAATTAAAGCTCTTGAAGAAAAACAAATAGAATTAGATACTGCACAAAGAAATTTATTATTACATATACCTAATATTCCAGATGAATCTACTCCTATTGGTTCATCGGAAAATGACAATCCAACTGTAAAAACTTGGAGAGAGCCAACAAAATTTGATTTTGAACCTAAAGCTCATTGGGATTTGTGCGAAGAAAAAAATCTTGTTGATTTTGAACGCGGTGTCAAACTTTCACAATCAAGATTTACATTATATCGAGGAAAAGGTGCTAAACTAGAACGCGCTATTATCCAATTTTTCCTTGATTTGCACACCGAAGAACACGGTTACGAAGAAATCTTACCACCATTTATGGCAAATTCTGCAACAATGACTGGAACTGGTCAGCTACCAAAATTTGCAGAAGATATGTACAAATGCGTTGATGAAGATTTGTACTTAATTCCTACGGCAGAAGTTCCAGTTACAAATATTTACGCCGGCGAAATTTTGCAAGAAGAAGATTTGCCAAAATATATGACCGCTTATACGCCTTGTTTTAGACGCGAAGCAGGTTCTGCTGGTAAAGATACTAGAGGATTGATTAGAGTTCATCAATTCAACAAGGTTGAAATGGTAAAATTAACAACTCCAGAATCTAGCCCTGAAGAACATGAAAAACTAACACAAAATGCTGAAAGATGTTTAGAGTTATTAGGATTGCCATATAGACGAGTAGCTTTATGTACAGCTGATATCGGGTTTAGCGCAAATAAATGTTTTGATTTAGAAGTTTGGTTACCTTCTTATAACACTTACAAAGAAATTTCAAGTTGTTCAAACTATGGTGATTACCAAGCAAGAAGAGCTAATATTCGATACAGAAATAAAGATGGTAAAGTCCAATTTGTCCATACAATAAATGGTTCTGGCCTTGCTGTTGGTAGAACATTTGCGGCTATCATTGAAAACTTCCAACAAGCTGATGGTACAGTTATTATTCCTGAAGTATTAAGAAAATATACAGGATTTGATAAAATATAATGAATTTATTTAAAATGATAACGTGGCGCGGAGCGAAGCTCCGCGCCACGTTATCTTAAAACTATTTATTCATATTTTGTAATTTTTCACAAGGATCACATGGTGCAGACTTTTGACAAGGACAAGGTTCTGTTTTTTGTTGGATATTGCAAGGGTTACAAGGAGAAGCTCCGCCCGTCATTTGCTCACAAGGATCACATTTTTTCTTCTTTTTGCATCCACATTCTTTTTTAGGTTTTTCACATTTATTACAATGTCCCCAATATGCAGGGTTCAAATTTGACCAAGAAAACGCTTCAGCTGATTGCAAACCAAAACACATTACACCTAATACAGCTAAGATAGATAAAGTTTTTTTCATTATTAACTCCTTTTGATTAAAGTATAACTTTTCGACACTTTTATATTCTATAAAAACCGTTAATAAATACTATACCTAGCTTGGTTAATATAAGTGGCTATAAAATTTAAATTATATCCGTTTCTTGCAAAGTTTCACCTATTTTCATAATTAAAGGCATTTTACCAATACTTCTAATTTGACGCTCAAAATCTTTTATATCAACTTTTATTTGCTCAAAAGTATTATAATGCATTGGAATTACGATACTTGAATCAAGCCATTTTGAAGCAATCACAGCATGCTCAATATCCATTGTATAAAAACCGCCAACAGGTAACATTGCAACATCAGGAGAATATAATTCCCCAATTATTTTCATTTCCGAATTAAGACCTGTGTCACCGGCATGATAAATTTTAAATTCTCCAAAATCCAAAATAAAACCACAAGGATTACCTGCATAAATATTATCAGGTGTTGAACTTGTATGAGTTGCAGGAACTGCAATTAATTTACCCCACTCATATTCAATCCAGCTTCCAAAGCCTATACCTTGAGCATTTGCGCCTTTTTGATTGCAATAATTCGCAAGTTCAAAAATCGCTGTTATTTTAGCACCGATTTTTTGAGAAATTTCAATTGCGCTTCCTAAATGATCACCGTGACCATGAGTTACTAAAATATCCGTAATTCCATCAAACGAAAAATTTGGAACACAAATTAAAAACGGATCTATTAAAATTTTATGATTATTTTCTTCTATTAAAAAACAACTGTGACCCAAATATGTTATAGACATTTTAATTCTCCTTATATTTATCCATTAATTTACGCAATCTTTTATATTCTCGTCCCCATTTTTGCATAGCATCAATCACCGGACGCAAAGTATAACCAATATCAGTTAAATAATATTCAACTTTAGGCGGAGAGATACTGTACACCTCTTTTACCACTAAGCCATCTGCTTCCATTTCTTTAAGACAAGATGTTAAAACTTTTGCTGTACAACCTAATTTTTTCTTTAATTCTACAAATCTATATTCTTTTTGCAAAAGCTCTTTTACAATAAGTAATTTCCATTTTGCGCCTACTAATTGTAACAAAACACTTGTCGGATTTGTTGATAACTCTTTATAATCCATTCATTCCTCTTTAGTTATAAATTAATTATCTTTATTTTTTTCTGCAGAATTCCACAATTCAACTAACTTTTCTTTATTTCCAAGTCGGCTAAACCATTTTGAAATAAATCTTTCTTCATAACCTAAACCACCATTGATTTTATTGCAATCTTCAAGATTAAAAGCAGCTTCTGATATAGAAATTCTTACAATAAAATGTGATTGAGGAAATTTTGATGGCTCCATCCATATTTTCAAATTATTATACTTTGCTGTGTTCAAAGTTTTTGAACTATGTGCGTCTGATTGCTCTTGAATCATGAAATT
The DNA here is from genome assembly GCA_934754655.1 of uncultured Candidatus Melainabacteria bacterium. GTDB lineage: Bacteria > Cyanobacteriota > Vampirovibrionia > Gastranaerophilales > Gastranaerophilaceae > CAG-196. The sequence continues at coordinate 41,871 of CAKVIC010000003.1, forward strand.
TTTTAAATTATCTTCTAAATCTTTAAACGTTGCCATTTTCTATTCTCATAACATATATAATTTTTAATATTATTAAGTATAGCATAATCTTTACAAAAGTGCATTAAACGTATTTTTTGTGTACAATGATTTTAAATCAAGGAGAAAAATATGCTTGTAATAATGAATCATAATGCGACCGAAAAAGACATTCAAAGAGTCGCAAGATACCTTGAAACTAAAGGTTTTGAAGCTAGAATTTCGCATGGCGAAACGCGCGTTGTGGTTCATGCAATTGGAATAAAAGAGGTTGATAAAAGAGATTTTGAACTTTTATCGGGCGTTGCAGAAGTTATTAGGGTAACAACTCCTTATAAACTGGCGGCAAGAGTTTCACAAGGTCAAGATACTGTTATAGAAGTTAATGGTGTTAAATTTGGCGATAAACATACTGGATTAATTGCAGGACCTTGCACGATTGAATCTTATGAGCAAATGGATAGAACAGCTCAAGAACTTTCTGATTCAAATGTAAAAATCCTAAGAGGTGGAGCATTTAAACCTCGTACTAGCCCTTATTCTTTTCAAGGCTTAGGCGAAGAAGGTTTAAAAATTATCAGAAGTGTCGCAAATAATCATAATATGGCGGTGGTTTCAGAGATAATGGAATCAAGCCAGCTTGAAATGTTTATGAATTATGTTGATATTTTGCAGGTTGGCGCAAGAAATATGCAGAATTTTAACTTATTAAAAGAACTTGGAAAAATTCATAAACCCATAATTTTAAAAAGAGGATTATCTGCAACTTATGAAGAATGGCTAATGTCTGCTGAATACGTTATGTCAGGCGGAAACAACCAAGTTATACTTTGCGAAAGAGGAATAAGAACTTTTGAAAAATATACAAGAAACACTCTTGATATATCTGCAATTCCGGTTATAAAAAAACTCAGTCACCTACCTATCATTGTGGATCCATCACACGCGACAGGACTGCGCGACAAAGTTTTACCTATGTCAAGAGCCGCGGTTGCGGCAGGTTGTGACGGATTAATAATTGAAGTTCATCATGCCCCAGATACAGCAATATGTGATGGAGCACAATCAATTAATCCTTATGAGTATGATTTGCTTTATAAACAAATTAAACAAATTGCGCCAATTATCGGAAAAGAAATTGTTTAATTATTTTTTAAATTATTTTTAATCATTGCCAAACAAATTTTTTATAAATCTTTATCCCAAAAGTCCCGGTTCGGCTTCAGAGCCTGTAACAAGTTTTCTTAAAACAAAAGTTAATTTTGGTAATCCAAATGCTAAAAGAAAGCTGCTTAATGCAATATTTGCAAGAATATTAACAGATTTAACTCTCAAAGCTTTTTTTGCAAATTTTACTGGATTTTTACTTTTTTGAGCTGCCGATTTAAAATTATTTAATTCATTTGCAAAATCCATAAGCTTCTTTTCATTTATATAAATTCTTGGATCTCGAATTCTATTTTTTAAATATTTTACACCACAATATTTTTCTGCGAATTGCGCAAACTTTGAATCAGGATTTTTATCTAAAAATTCAATTAAATTCTCTGTTGGGGCAAAAAACTTATTTTCGACTATAGATTTTATAAAATCTTTATCATTTAAAATTTTAGGATCCAAATCCACGTTTGTATTTAAAATTTTATTAGAAGTTTTATCAAAAAGCTTTGCAATCCAAATTGGCGCAAGATAATTAAGAAACATCATTGCGGACATTTTAAATCCCATTTCCATCTTTTCATACTTATTTCGAGCAGTTCCTACTCGACCTATTGTCAAACCTCCATCAGTTATCGCCATTTTATTGACATTTTTCATATTTATTAGACCTGCTCCAAAACCTTTAAATGAAATATTTTCATTAATAGATTTTTGTTGAGATAAAGATTGTTTTTCTTTTTTATTTTTTATATTTGCTGTTAGTGCAAAATTGAGCTTAGGAATAATTATCCCCATTATTACTATTGGAATCAAAGTTGACAAAGCAAATTTTCCAATTTGCAAGCTTTCATATTTCTTTTTATTTTTTAAAACCTTTTCAAGTTCTTCAACTTCTTTTGGTGCAAGATTTTTAAATTTTTCAATATTGAATTTCGCACCTTGAGTTTTTGATTCTTTAAATAATGATGGATTAACGTCAGGGTTTAAACCTAGTTTTTTTATACCCCAATTACAAATTTTATTAATTAAAGGAATTCCGCCAAGCCAAACAATTGATGTACCATATTCATCAAGAGTTCTCTCTCTAAATGCGTGATTAGCCATTTCTTTAGAATCTTTTAAGTTCTGTGAATATGTCATTCCTATTTTTACAGGAACTTCCACACCACAATCCCTTACAATCAAAGGATATATGCTAGAATTATTTCCGACTGCCGATATTATATTAACTAGTGACATAAATTTTTTCTCCATTAAACAACCTGCTCTTTTTGATAATCCCGAAAGAGCCGATTTTGGAGTTTATTTTAGTAAGACATCAAAATCTATAGCCCCTTCGGGTCTATATGTAAATGTATATGATGATGTCTTTTAATTTGTTGCATAAAATAAAAATCCTTTTTCAAAAAAATAATATCACGGTAAATTTTATTTGTAAATATCAAAATTATTAAATGTCTGCAAAAAATACCAAATACATTTTTTCATTTTTTATTTCCATAAAATCATAACTTAACATAACGATACACTTTATTGAATTGAAAAATTATTTAGTATATTCTTTAAATTGTAATAGTTTATTTAGGTATATGATATGAGCGATAGCAAAGTATGTAATGGATTTATTATTGATTTAAGTGCTACCAAAAACACAACTCAATTAGTTTTTGAACTTAGCTCAATTATGGAACATCCTGATGTTCAAGGTAAAAATATTTTATTAAAACTTGGTAGTATTGATTTAAAACAGTCACAACTATTAAGTATTAAAGCTTTGATAGAAGCAATGGATGCGAAAATTGCTTCTATTAATACAGATTCTGAACAAACAGAAGCTGCTGCAATAAGTTTAGATATTGCAGTCAACAAAAATGTTGAATTCAATAATGATGAAAAAGAAGAATATATAGCTCAAGCTTCCAATACAGAAGAAGAAACTGTTGCAGTTAAAGAAGAAAAAGAAGAAAATTGTTCAAATCAAACTGAATCTTTAGAGAATAAAAAAGCAATTGAACAAGATTCTTTTGAAGTTTTTCCTGAAAACAACGATTTAAACTCTGAAATAATTAATTCTGACAATGTAGAAGATACCTATGAAGAAGAATCTATGCAAGAAATTTCAGAAATAATTCCTGTCGATAATTTTGAAACAGATTTTGAAAAATTAGCAAAAAACGAAGGGTTGATTTCGCCTAACGAAATAAGCAAATATATTTTGCTTGATACCGGAAATGTTATCGATGAAGATATAGAAAAAAATAGTATAAACACAAAAACGCTATCTACACTATATATCAGTCAAACACTTCGTTCAGGCCAAACGATTACCCATGATGGAAACATCTTAATAATAGGTGACGCACACCCTGGTAGCGAAATTATTGCCGGTGGTGATATTACAGTATGGGGGATTCTTGGCGGAATTGCTCATGCCGGTAAAAATGGTAATGTAACAGCGAAAGTACGAGCTTTAAAGCTTAACGCAATTCAACTCAGAATCGCAGGTTTATACGCAAGAAGAAACGACACTTTGAATGTACCTTATGTACAAAAAAGTAACGAATTTACGCCTGAAGAGGCACAAATTGAAGATGGAAAGATTGTAATATATAAAAAGTTAAGGAGAGATTAATGACTGGTCGTGTAATAGTTATAACATCGGGAAAAGGCGGCGTCGGCAAAACTACTACCAGCGCGAATATCGGAACTGCTCTTGCAAAAGAGGGTTATAAAGTAGTTTTGATTGACACAGATTTAGGATTAAGAAACCTTGATTTGTTATTAGGATTAGAAAACCGCATTGTCTACACAATTGTTGATGTTATTGAAGATAGATGTAAATTGAAACAAGCTCTTGTAAAAGACAAAAAGAATCCTAATTTATCGTTGTTAGCAGCTGCTCAAACTCGTGATAAATCAGCAGTTAGCGCAGAACAACTTAAAGATATCTGCGAAAAACTTAAAGAAGAAAATGATTTTGTACTTGTAGATTGTCCAGCTGGTATTGAACAAGGATTCCAAAATGCTGTTGCAGGTGCAAGTGAAGCTATTGTTGTAACAACACCTGAAATGTCTGCAATTCGTGATGCTGACAGAATTATTGGACTTTTAGAATCAAAAGAAGAAATCAAAAGTTATAAATTATTACTAAATCGTGTTCGCCCGAATTTGATTAAATCAAATGAAATGATGAGTGTTGAAGACGTTACAGAAATCTTGGCTTGTCCTTTAATAGGTATTATACCTGAAGATACCGGCATTATAACTTCTACAAACAAAGGTGAACCGATTGTAAACGATGAAAATGCTTTAGCGGGTAAGGCTTATAGAAATGTTGCAAAAAGAGTTTTAGGAGAAGAAGTTCCGTTCTTGGATTTAGATGAGCCTAAAGGCTTTATGGCAAAAATTAAAGATGCTTTTGCAAAATTGAAAGCGAAGGTGTAATATGGGTATTTTATCTGATATTTATAATAGTGTTGCGAAATTTTTTCGACAACAAGATGAAGCCGTTTGTGGAGATGCATCAAAATCCGTTGCAACAAATCGTTTAAAACTCGTTTTAATGCAAGATAGAACAAATTTAACACCAAAAGTTCTAGAGCAAATGAGAAGCGAATTGATTGATTTGCTTTCAAAATATCTTGAAATGGATAAAGATATGCTTGAACTTAATTTTGAACAAGATGGCGAACAAGTTGCGCTAATGCTTTCTATTCCAGTAATTCGTGCTAAAGATGAAGAAGAAATCGAAGCTAGTCAAGCAGAGACTGAAAATGATGACAATATTGAAGCTGAAGAAAAGTCTTCTGAAGATTCTGATTCTGAATGCGAAGAAAATGAAATTTCTGATGAAAACAATGAAATAGAAGAAGAAAATGAAACTTCTTGTCAAACAGAAAATACTGAAAGCGAAAATGAAGATTCAAATGAATCTAATAATGAAAACTCTACTTGCGAAAATTCATCTTCTCCAACAAAAAAGACAAAAAAGAAAGCAGAATGCAAGAATAATGAAGTAAATGTCGATGCAAATTCTATAGCAGAATAGTTTTAAACATCAAATTTATATAAAAAATGGCACGAGAAAAATTTCGTGTCATTTTTATTTTAATTATTTTTACAAATAGAGTTTGCGGAAAAACTATTGTTTTCCCTGCAAACTCTGGGGAACGGTTTCAAGTCAGGTTGTGTGCTATCCCGCACACGACCTGACTTTCACACACCTTAGGTCGGATTTGAAAAAGCGGATTATCGGCAGAGAGTGATAGGATTGCAAAAGCAATCCAAAACTCGTTTAACGCCGATAACCAAGAAATGTTCGAAAAATTGCGGGAATGAGTTGCTACGCAACTCCCGCTCCCGCCTATCATTTTTCGACTTTTTCCGCATCCTCAATAAATAAAAAATCTTCTCCTAAAAAAGGCAAATTTATTTTTTACACGTTTTTATATAAAAAATGAAAGGGGAAAAAATGCAAATTTCCAATATTAATAATTCAAATTTTAAAGGCAGTTTCAAGATTAATAAGGCTCAATTAAAGCTTAATGAAATTGAAAAAGATTTTTATAGTGAATTAAAAAATATAAGTGTTTTTAATACTGTTGAAGAAAACGAACAAATTCATAAATACAGCGTTAATAAATTGAAACAAAATATTGAAAGATTATTCCCAATATCAAAAACGAGTGCAGACCAGAAAAAAATCGAAAAAAAATATGGTATGCCTATTCAAAAAGTTGCATTTAAAAAAGCTGACGTTATCAGCATGAAAGTTTTACAATATTTTAAAGATATTGGAAGTTTGTCATTATATAAAATTGATGTCGCTGTTAAAAAAATTTTTGAAGCTGATATTGAACAAGATAAATTAATTCAACAATTAAAAGATTTTGATTCAACTTTAACCTCAGAAAAATTAACAAAAAAACAATCTTGTACTAGATATAATTTAATAAAAAAAATTCAAGAATTACAAGATACAAAATTTAACTTAACAGAAGCTTTAAATTTAGCAAAAATTGAAAATGAAAAAAAATGTAAAGAAGCTGGAGTAAGTGAAGCTTACGACTTTTTCTTTAAAAATTAAAAATTTGCGTCAAATATAAAATTTTTGAAATGATTTTTAAATTTGACATGAACTATGTGAAGTGGTATTAAACGAGGCGCGGAGCGGTTAAAAACCGCTCCGCGCCTCACTAAAACTTATGCTCCAATTCTATGAATACGAATAAAATTCGTTCTTCCTGTAATCAATTTTGGAATTGAACCGATAATAATTATACGGTCATCTTTTTTATAATCAGTATTTTCAAAAATAAATTCATCAATTTTTTGAAGCATCTTACTATCTAAAACATCATCCCATTGTTTGCAAAAAGTGGTAATTCCCCAATACAAATTTAAGCGTCTACAAGTTGATTCTAAATCAGATATTGTAATAATAGGAACTGATGGACGCAATTTTGCTAAAAGTTTTGGCGTATAACCAGTATGCGTGAAAGCAATTATAGCTTTTGCATTCAAATCTTGCGCCATTTTTATTGTCGCATTTGCAATAGCTTGTGGAGATAATTCAAAATTATCATTAACATCATGTGCTAAATTTGCTAAACACAGAGGGCAATCTTCTGTATTTAAAGCAATTTCACGCATAATCTTTACTGCATTTATCGGATATTTTCCCATTGCCGTTTCGCCTGAAAGCATTACCGCATCAGTACCATCCATGATAGCATTTGCCACATCACTAGCTTCAGCTCTTGTTGGAATAGGTTCTTCAATCATTGATTCAAGCATTTGAGTTGCAACAATGCAAACTTTGCGTTCTTTTAAAGTTTTATTAATAATTGTTTTTTGCACAATTGGAACTTCTGCTGGTGACATTTCAATACCTAAATCGCCACGAGCAACCATAATACCATCAGCTGCCTTTACAATCTCGTCAAGATTTTTAACCGCTTGCGGTTTTTCAAGCTTGGCAATTATTGGAATATACCCACCAAATTTATTGATATATTTTCTTGCAAGTTCAATATCATTTGCTTCTCGCACAAAAGATAACGCTATGTAATCAATATCATTATCAACGGCAAATTGAATATATTCGATATCTCTTTTAGTTACAGCATCAAGACTTGCCGTGCAACCAGGGATATTTATTCCCTTACGTGGCTTAATCTCTTGACCATAAATAACTTCAGCCGATATTATATTATTAATAATTGAAATAACTTTTAATCCAATTTTTCCATCATCTAATAATATTTTGTCACCTTCGCGGACATCATTTGCAATACCTGAATAATCAACAGGAATAACATTTGAATTTTTATCATATTCTCCCGACTTTAACTTTATAATATCGCCAGATTTAATTTTGATTGACTCCGGAATATTTCCTACTCTTATTTTTGGACCTTGTAAATCTACTAAAATTGGAATTTGTTTGTTTAAGTCGTCACCTACTTTACGTATATTTTTGATATTTTCAAGATGCGTTTCTTTAGTTCCGTGAGAAGTATTCAAACGAAACATTGTAACACCTGCAATAGCTAATTCTTTTATTTTTTCATAAGTAGAGGTCGCAGGACCTAACGTTGCAACAATCTTTGTTTTATTATTTTGAACATTGTTTACCATAATTTTTTCCTTATAAATGTCTTAAACTATTTTATATATTAAATTGTAAATTAATGCGGAAATTAGTATACAAACTGGAATTGTTAAAACCCAAGCTATGACTATATTTCCTACAATTCGCCATTTTACGGCATGAGCATGAAAAGTTGAACCAACACCCATTATTGAAGTTGAAATAACATGCGTAGTGCTTAACGGAATTCCGAAATGCGAAGCTGTTAGAATTAAGCCGGCAGCAGTTGTTTCAGCGGCAAAGCCATGTACAGGTTTTAATTTTATAATTTTATGTCCCATTGTTTTAATAATTTTCCAACCGCCATTCATTGTTCCACAAGCCATTGTGAGCGCACAAGCAAGTATTACATATATTGGAATATCAAAATCTCCGGCGGGAGTTGTTTTTAAAATTCCTCCGGCAAGAAGCGCTAAAGTTATTATACCCATTGTTTTTTGCGCATCATTAGAACCATGGCTTAACGCCATTAAACCAGATGATAAAAGTTGCAATTTTCTAAAATTTTTGTTAACTGCATCCGGACGAGCTTTAATTTTATATATAAACCACGCAATTAAAAGCATTATCGTAAATCCAACACTAAAACCTAAAACAGGTGATGTGAACATTGGTATAATAACCTTATCCACCAAAGTTTTAAAATGAATCGCACCAGAACCGGCTTTAACTAAAGTCGCACCTAATAAGCCACCAATTAAAGCATGTGAAGAACTTGACGGTAATCCTAACCACCAAGTAAAAAGATTCCAAATTATTGCAGATAATAAAGCACATAAAATAACAGTTAATGTTACCATTTCGCCATTAACAATACCTGCACCAATAGTTTTTGCAACATGAGTTCCTGTTAATGCGCCTATAAATTCAAGACTTGCTCCAAACAATACTGCTTGTTTTGGTGCTAAAACTTTTGTAGAAACAACAGTAACAATTGCATTAGCACAATCATGAAAACCATTTATAAATTCAAAGACTAATGCCGATATTATAACTGCAAGTAAAAGTAACATTGTAATTAACATAAAAATACCTTAATTATGATTGTTTTAAAACCACGTTAAATATTGTGTCTGCGACATAATAACAAGCATCTAGAATATCCTCTATATCTTGATACATATCTCTAAGCTTTATAACTTCAAGAGTTTCATATTTTCCTGAATACAAATCATGCAAAGCTTCTCTGTGAATTTCATCCCCACGAGATTCAATTTCCTTCATCTCAATATTAAGTTGAGTCATTTCATTTGTGTCTGAAACTTTTTTGAATTTAGAAATAATCTCACACAATTTGTTCGTAGCTTCTAATAAAGTTGAGGCTTGCTCTTTCATTTCTTTAGTATAATTATTAATTCTATATACTTCCAAATGCAGGCAAGCCTTAGCTATTTCTTTATTAATTTTATTTAATTGAACTGCGATAGTCTGAATATCTTCTCTTTCAATCGGTGTAATAAAACTTTTATTTAATTCTTTCAGAACCGCTTTATACGAGAATTTACCTTTTTTCTTAAAATTCAAAGCCAGTTCTTTATGCTCTTCATCCAAATGATTTTGAATAATTTCATTGAATAAAGTCGCGGTCTTGAAACAAATTTGTGAAAGTTCTTGAAACCGCGCAAAAAATAATTTATCTTCAGGCGGTAAAATGTAAGACAATAAATTAAACTTCGACATATATATAACCTCATAATATACATGCTAATTTTATCTCAAAAAAAATTTACTGTTAACAAATTTTTATAAAAAATTAATAAATTAAATTCAAAATAAATGAATTAAAAATGTAACATTTTGTAAAGATTTTTTATAAAACCCTAAAGTTTTTAAAAAAAATGCCGATATACATAGTGTGAAAAATAACAGGAGTATTAAATTATGTATAATATGTGGCCTGGATGTTATAGTTTTAGAGAAAGCATTGGTTTAATTCTTACGTGGGCAAAGAATAAATTAGATGATTTGGTGTATCAAGTTTATGAATTAGATAGGCTTGTTCATACTTAAGTTGACAAAAAGTTGTAAATCGGAACCTTTTTGGACAAACTTCAATAAAAATTAACTCTCGAAATTACGTACACACTCGCACTTCCTCGAAAGTGCTTTTTTTTTGCTTTATTTTTTGATAAAATTATATTGTTGAACAATCAAAATTTTTTAAATTTGGGAAGGATTTTCAAGGCAAAAACCTTGATAACAACAAAAATATAATGAAGAGAATACTTTATTTTATAACGTTACTAATCATTTTTTTATTTAGTTTTATAACCACTTCTTTCGCCGAAGATAGTTCCAAAATCTTGGCGCTAAATTACGATAATGCTTCAAATTTAATACATATTTCAACAAAAGATTTTCAATATTCAGCAGAAACTCCTATTAAAAGCCAAAAATTAACAAATCCAAATAGAATTTATTTTGATATACAAAATGCTGTTTTGATTGGCGAAAAACAACAACTTATTTTTGAAAAAAGTTCTTTTAAAGAAATTCGCCTTGCGCAATTTTCAACTTCACCAAATATTGTACGTGCTGTAATAACATTTGAAGAAGATTTTGATACTTCAAAAGTAAAAATTCAAAATATCAATGGGAATTTATTTATAAAAACAAACAACTTAAAAATTTCGAATGATTATTTTAACCCAATATATGATGAAGCTCCTGAAAAATTACCATATTTATCAATAACTGCTAATTCTCAATTTGTAGAAAAAGTTGAAATTCCAGTGTCTACGATGATTAAAACATCTGGTGGAATGTTAAATGAAATTCAACACGCTTTTGAAAACACAACATTATCTAATACTAACGGAAAAACTTATGATTCTGTCATTTCTCTTGACATTTCTTCAAAACTTAAAATGCGAACTAAATACTATATTAATCAATATCAACCTCAAAATAACGGACTGCTAATCAGCGGAATCGGGCAATTAACTACCGGAAAAGTCTTTTACCTAAATGCGCCCAAGCGCGTTGTAATAGATTTACCGAATACTTTTTTGGATAAAAAATATCGAAATCGCGAAATTAATATTTGCCAAGATGGAAGTTGCAAAGATTCAGCAAAAATCGGACAATTTGAATATAATACAGCAAGAATTGTTATAACGACTGATTCTCCGGAAAAATACATTCCGATTTACTCAAGCGATTCAGAATCATTATTTATCATAAATTCTGACAAATTAAATCACACAAGTCTTGTTGGAAATATTTCAAATTTAAACAAAGCTTTTGTAAAAAAGATTGATTCAAAAACTTCAGAATTAATCTTATCTTTCACCACTCCTATTGTTCATTCAATTATAAGAAATGATAATTCATTTAATTTATATTTGTTCAATGTTAAAAGTTATAATGAAGCAGACATAACAAAAACTATAGCAGCGAGTGGTTTTAAAGATTTAAAGCTATCTCTTTTACCACAAATCGGAATAAAAGCCGGAATAAACCTTAGCAAAACTGATATAATTAAAGTAGAGCAAAGTGTTGATGCAAAGGCTTTAAAAATTACCTTGAAAAAAACTCAGCCAGAAACAAAATCAGCAGAAAAACCAATTATAAAAAAAGGAGACTCTAAAAACAAAATTGTACTTGATGCGGGACACGGCGGGTCTGATTATGGCGCAATTCGCGAAGGCATAAATGAAAAAGATATTACGCTTGATGTAACAAAACGTGTTGAATCTTTATTACGTTCAAAAGGTTACAAAGTCGTTATGACACGCAAAGATGACACTTTTGTTTCTTTAGAAGATAGAGTTAATATCTCTGAAAACGAAGCTCCGCAAATTTTTGTAAGTATCCATGTAAATTCAGCTGTTTCTAAAGAACCTTATGGTTCAGAAACTCATTACTATCATGAATATAGTAAAGAGTTAGCAACTGTTGTTAACAAACATTTGGCTCAAGAGATTTCAACAAAAGATAGAGGCTTATTTAAATCTATGTTTTACGTGATTAATCACACAACAGTACCGGCAATACTTGTTGAAATAGGATTTATTTCTAACGATAATGAAAGAAATGAACTTATTACCGATAAGCGAAAACAAGCAACAGCCAAGGCTATTACAGATGGTATTATTGAATATTTAAAAGGAAGGAAGTAATAAAGTGTCAATAGAAAAAACTTCTCCTATAGGATTTTTTGATTCAGGTGTCGGGGGCTTATCAGTATTAGCAAAGTTTAGAGCCGTTTTAGAAAATGAAAATATTCTTTACTTTGGCGATTTAAAAAATTTACCTTATGGTAACAAATCAAAAACAGAACTTGTCGGTTTTGCACAAAATATTTTAGATTTTTTTGAATCAAAAAATGTAAAAGCCGTTGTTATTGCATGCAACACGTCTTCTGCCCTAGCTTATGAAAGCATAAAAAACAAATATAATTTTAAAATTTATCCAATAATACAATCTTGTGCAAAAAAAATTTCCAACATGGGATTTTCTACGATAGGAGTTTTTGCGACCCAAGGAACGATTTTTACGCACGCATATAAAAATGAAATTAATAAATATGATAAAAACATAAATGTTATAGAAATTGCTTGCCCCAATTGGGTTGAAATCGTAGAGGGAATAGAATCAAATATTGACGAGCACTTTGATTTAAAAACAAAATGTTCTGAAATGCTAAAATATAATCCTCAAAAAATTATATTAGGTTGCACCCATTATCCTTATTTGATAGATAAACTAACAGAATTTGTACCTCGCGAAATGTTTATAAATCCATCTGAAATTTTTGTAGATTTTATAAAAGAAGATTTAGAAAAATCAAATCTACTAAATCCTACGATTCAAAAAGGTACTGAAGAATTTTTTGTTAGCGCACGTCAAGAAGACTTTGTAAAAAATGCTCAAATCTTTTATCAAATAAAACAAAACCCACAAATAATTAACTTAGCGTAACAAATCTTGCTAAAATGATGTGAATATAATAAGCATAAAATATTCCAAAAATCGCCCCAACAATTACTTGAACCGGCGTATGTCCTAACCATTCTTTAAGTTTTCCACCGGCTTCTTTTAATTCTTGTTTATAAATATCCATAATTATTCTATTTAAACAAGCTGCTTGCTTACCAGCAGCTCTTCTTACACCTGCTGCATCATACATTACAATAAGCGCAAAACCCAATGAGATTGCAGTTTCTATAGAATTTATACCCGTAATTAACGCTACAGAAGTTGTTAATCCCATAACACCCGCTGCGTGAGAACTTGGCATTCCCCCAGTTGTTGTAAACAAACGAAAATCCACATTTCTTTTAGTTACTAAATGCCAAATTACTTTTAAAATCTGTGCTACAAACACGGCAGACATTGCAACAAATATCGCTTCATAACCACAATTATAAATTTTACTTAATTCCATCTAAACTCCATTTATTCTTTTACTTAATTTATCTAAAATCTCTTTAATAATTTTTGAATCATAATTATTTATTATATCATAACAAATTTTAATATTTTCATTAAATTTTTTCTTTGCATTCTCTAAACCATAAAGCGAAACATAAGTAAGTTTTCCGGCATTTTTATCCTTGCCGATAGTTTTCCCCATTTCCTCAAAAGATGAAATTTCATCCATTATGTCATCATAAATTTGAAAAGCCATACCAAAAGTTGTTGCAAATTTATCAAATTTTTCTATAATCCTTGTGTCTGCACCTGCAATAATTGCACCGGTTCGCATTGCTAATCTAAACAACGTCGCAGTTTTATTCAAATGAATAAAATCTAAAGTTTCTTCTTTAGAAGTGTTTTCAAAAACACCTTTTTCTGAATCAATGTCAACTACCTGTCCGGCTATTAACCCATAAACTCCGGCAAATTTTGTGTATTCGTGCAAAACATTTATCAATCGTTCCTTAAACAAACCTTCTGTTTTTTCAATTATAAGTTGAGGTGCAAACGTCAAAAGAGCATCACCTGCAAGAACAGCATTTGCTTCACCAAAAACTTTGTGATTGGAAGGTTTACCACGTCTAAAATCATCATTATCCATACAAGGCAAATCATCATGTATCAAACTTTGCACATGTAACATTTCAATTGCACATGCAGTTGGCATTGCTTGCTCAATATTCCCACCTAGCATTCTAACGGTTTCCAAACAAAAAATTGGACGTAAACGCTTGCCCGGAAGCATTAAAGTATACTTCATTGCTTTAAAAATATCTGCAGGATATCCTATTGGTAAATATTCATCTAAATGTTTTTCTATCAAATTAATCAAATTTTTCATCTTCAATATCCTTATAAATATTTTGTTTTAATGTATTACGTGCGCTTTGTCGTTTACGCGCGCTGATTTTTACCGATATTTTATCATGCGTGCTTTTGTGAGTTGTTTCTTTTTTCACACCTTGAAATTTAACTTTTTCTTTATAATTTTTTGCTTCTTCAACAAAAATTTTGTAACTTTCATAACGAGTATCATCAATTTTATCAAAATTCTCTTTTAAATTACAACCATTTTCTGAAATATGTAAACAATTTGGATACTTACAAGTTCCTCTATATGGCAGAATCTCATCAAACAAAGAATCAATTTCATTTGGCATTAAAAAATCAAACTTAAGATTACTAAACCCTGGAGTATCAACGATTCTGGAATTAGAATTAATATCAATAATTTCACAATGGCGTGTCGTATGAGTACCTCGCGAAGTTTTTTCACTAACTTCACCAGTTTTTAAATGAACATTTTTTAAACCAATAGAGTTTATCAAGCTTGATTTTCCAACTCCTGAAGAACCACAAAGAACAGAAGTTTTTCCTTTTAAAATTTTCTTAAAATCTTCAATACCATAACCTTCTAAAGCCGAAGTAAATAAAATATCAAATCCTAACGGTTGATAGATTGAAAAAACTTTCTCAATAATTTTATCATCACGCGATAAATCATTTTTGTTAAAACATAAAACTGTCGGTATATTATGATATTTGGCAAAAGAAATGTATCTATTAAGCTGTGTAAAATTCAATTCAGGTTCTTTTACAGCCGAAATTATTATAATTTGGTCAACATTAGCGACAGAAGGACGCGGAATATAATTCTTTCTTAACAAAATTTTTTCGATAGCATTATTTTCAAACTCAACAAAATCGCCAACAAAAACTTGTTGTTTCTGTTTTTTCAGCACTTCTCTAAGTTTACATTCATAAATTTTATGTAAAGCTTCAACATAATAGAAATCTGAATGAATTTTTACAATTTGTCCTTTTGCCATATCGAAAATTTTACCACAATTGAGTGTCGATTGTAACAAGTTTAAAAAAATTTAACAAACTATGATATTTTTTGAAAATTAATGTATAATAAATACAAAGAGATTATTAAGGAGAATGTATTGTGAAAACTATTGAAGGTTTATTGACCGTAACGAATGAAAAATTTTGTATTATTGTATCGCGTTTTAATGAATTTATTTGTTCAAAATTATTATCAGGCGCACTAGATGAGCTTAAACGCCACGGAGTTAACGAAGAAAATATTGATGTAGTATGGTGCCCCGGAGCTTTTGAAATTCCATTAGTTGCAAAAAAATGCGCTAAATCAGGAAAATATAATTCAATTATTACGCTTGGCGCTGTTATAAAAGGCTCAACCTCTCATTACGATTATGTATGTGCGGAAGTTTCAAAAGGAGTTGCAAGTGTTTCATTAGAAACAGGTATCCCTGTTATATTTGGAGTTTTAACAACAGAAAATCTTGAACAAGCAATTGAAAGAGCCGGTACAAAATCTGGAAATAAGGGTGCAGACGCTGCAAAATCTGCAATAGAAATGGCTAGTTTATTAAAAAATATTTAGTATGAGGCAAATTATATGAGCGAAATAATAACCGAATACAGAAATGAAAATACACGCAATATTGATTTACTTTCTACAATTGATATTGTAAGAAAAATTAATCAAGAGGATATGATTATTGCTCGCGCAGTTGCGGATGAAAGCACAAATATTGCAAGAGCAATAGATATTATTGCAAAACAATTCTTATTAGGTGGTCGCTTAATATATTTTGGAGCAGGGACTTCCGGAAGATTAGGTGTTTTAGATGCGTCCGAATGCCAACCGACTTTTGGAGTTTCTCCAGATATGGTACAAGGATATATAGCTGGCGGGGATATAGCACTTAGATTACCCGTAGAAGGCGCTGAAGATAACTTTCAGCTTGGCGAAGTCGATGCTACTTTATTAAAAAAAGAAGATGTTTGTGTTGCGATATCAGCAAGCGGAAATCCGAAATACTTGCTTGGAGTTTTGGCTCAAGCAGAAAAAGTCGGTTGCAAAACTATAGCTTTAACCTGTAATCAAAAAGCTGCCATTTTAGAAGAAGTCGGACTAGGTATTTGTGTCGAAGTCGGCGCAGAAGTTATCGCAGGCTCAAGCCGAATGAAAGCAGGAACTGCAACAAAAATGGTGCTAAATATGTTAACAACAGGCGCAATGATTAAAATTGGAAAAACTTATGAAAACTTTATGATTGACTTAATGCCAACCAATGAAAAACTTAAAGATAGAGCTATACGAATTGTGTCAGAAATAGCAGATGTTAGTTACACAGATGCGTTTAAAAGCTTGCTTGAATCAAACTGGAAAGTTAAAACTTCTATATTAATGCTTAAATGTCATTTAAATGAAAATGAAGCTGACCAATTGTTGCACAAAAATCACGGAGTTTTGCGAAAAGCCCTAAAAGAATTTCAAGGTGTGTAAGAGGGGATTAGCTATTGTATGTTTTTTGAAAATTTTCAATATCTTTAATTACAGCTTTGCATTCTACACCGAATAAACCATTCTCAAAAAATTCTTTATAAGTTATATTTTTATTTTTTTCGCTTCGCATATACCAGCCAAAAAATTTACTTGCTTTCTTTTTATCTGCTTCACTAAGATCATTTAATGCATGTAATATTCTAAATGCTGAACGTCGAGCATCACCCTCATTACAAATGCTAGTTGTACTTAATCCGTTAAAATAACCGCCTTCAAGATTAGCCTTTAAATTTTCACTATATTTTAACCACTTTTGACCAGCATTAAAAGATAAATCAATTAATCCTTCTTGAACACTCTTAGGTAAAGATTTAAACTTAGATTCACCTATACAATCAATAACTCTTGCTCTATGAAATTTAATATCTGCAATTAAAATATCAAAAGCTTCTTGTTGATTAATTCTTGTTTTGCTATTAAATTTTGTTGTTTTTGTGTTTTTAAATTTATAACTATTAGTTTTATTTGTATGACCAAATCCAATAGTCGGTTCTTTAGCGGAACATTCATACTGTGATTTTGCATAAATAAATTTACCATTATGGGCTTGTCCTTCAGTAAAAATTAATAATTTTACAAAATCTTCACTGACTCCAGCACTTTGAGCAGTTCTTGATATATCGGCTTTGTATCCTTTAGGAATAGTATTATTTATACATTCTTTTGTATTTTGATTATAGCTTGTTTTAGTTTTATTAAAATTATAATTAAACTTTCCTAAATCAACTGTTAAATCTTTTGGTAAATTAGCATTTTGTGATTTTGTTGATTTTGTTGATTTTGTTGGTTTTGTAGTCTTTGATGCTTCGTTCGATTTATTAACAGTCTTTGTAGGGGCTTTTTCATTTTTGCCTGTTCTTTGAGCTTTTTCTTGCTTTGTTTCAAAATCAAAATGTAAACGAACATTATTATTTTTGTCATAAATATTTACAATACCTTTTTCAGGATCAATTTTAATATTTTTAACATTCTTTAGTTCTGCAACATTTTTCTTAGCTTTTTGCAAATCTTCAAAAGTTATATCTTCATTATTACCATCCATTTTTGCAATATCACGCAACAATTTAAATGTATCATTAGAAAAATCTGCAGTACCTTGTTTTTTACCATTTTTTTCAATAGAAACAGAATCATCAAATATTGAAATTTTTATATTATTTGTTTCATTTTTTTTATCTTTATAATTTGTTATCTCAACATTTTGTGGAGCTGATAAAGTTAATTTTTTAGGATTGGCATAAGTTTGAGCATTTGTAGCTGTAAATTTTGGGGGATTTCCAAATAATGATAAAAACATAAAAATTCCTCATTAATAAACTCGTATAATAATATAAAGTTTTTTTGAACAAAATAATTGCTCAAATTCAAAATTTTGTTACATAATTTAATAATGAGTATAAATAAATTTATTTATTTACTGAATTCTTGTAAAAAGATACAAATTTACCACCATAATTTTTTGTTTTTATTAATTTTAAATTTTCAATTTCAATTTTTGAATCGTGTTCAAAAATAATTAATGAATCCTCTTTTGTACAAGTTTTTAATTGTTCTACAATCTTTTCATATATCTCACTTTTATAAGGTGGATCTACATAAATTACATCAAATTTTTCTTGAATTTTATTTATCAATTTTAAACTATCACCAATTTTTAAATTTGCCTTTAGGTTTAATTTTTTATAATTTTCTTTAATAATATTTGCCACTTGTTTATTATTTTCAAGCACCAAAACTTCGCTAAAGCCACGTGATATAGCTTCTAGTCCCATTATTCCAGAGCCACCAAAAGTATCAAGAAAGTTTTTTCCACTAAAATCGCCTATTAATGAGAAAAGTGTGTTAAAAACTCCCATTCTAACTTTTGAAAGTGTTGGGCGTGTTATTTTTTCATCAGGTGCAGTTATTTTTCTTCCCTTAAAACTTCCGCCTGTAATAATCATTAATTCGTACCCAATTTTTCAATTTTTACATTAAAAATACTTTCAATATCAATACCATTAAGTATTGCAACCATCAAATCTTGCGGCGAAATTTTTTCACCTAAATAAGGTAACAATCCCAATATTTTAACATTTGAATATTCTTCAATTACACGAGTAATAGAAGTAAGCATTTTTTTTGAACAATTTTCATCAATTGAATTTAAAATAACACCACGAACCTCTACCCCTTTTTCTTGCGCTGCATATATAGATAAAAGAGTGTCATTTATAGAATCTTCTGACGGTTTTATTACAAACAATACAGGAAGTTGTAGCTTCTTTATCATATCTACTGTTTGAAAATTTGTAGTAATTGGACTTAATAAACCCGAATCACCGTCAACAATCGTACAATCTGCGTTTCGTACCAATTTTTTATAATCATTAAGAATAAGCTCCGGATTTATAATTTCGTTTTCAGTTTCTGCAGCAATAAGCGGAACAGAATTTGATTTAAATAAATAAGAAAAAGCTGTTTCAATATACGCATCAACTGTTTTTATATACGTTAAATCAGGTGATTGCATAAATCCATTAATTTCGATACCGGAAGTTTGAATAGGTTTATATACCGCTGTTGAATAACCTAAGCTATGCATAGTAGCAGATATTCCTGCTGCTATAAGGGTTTTGCCCTCGTGTTTTTTAGATGATGTTACATAGATATTAAACATATTTCTATAATACCACTTTATTTATCTTACGTAAATATTTGACTTGTATTATTTAGACAATTTTTATATAATAAATTCAAAGTAAGTGTTTATATTTTAACACTAAAAGGAGAGAGAATATGAAAAAACAAACTTGGTTGAAATCATTGTTTACAGCTATGTTCGCAATGGTTTGTGCACCGGCGTTTGCTGGTGAAGCTTCTCTTATAGTTCCTAATATTAAAGCAGGAAATCCGCTTTGCTACAATCTTTTAATTATTGGTTTAGTAGTTTCTGTTTTAGGCGTAATATTTGGACTAATAGAGTTTTTAAAAGTTAAAAAAGTTGATGTTCACGCAGCTATGGCTGATGTTGGTAACACAATTTTTGAAACTTGTAAAACTTATCTAATTCAACAAGGTAAGTTTTTACTTGCGCTAGAAGTTTTAATTGGCTTGTGTATTGCATTTTACTTTTGGTATTTGCAAGGTATGAAATTATCTTCTGTGCTAATTATTTTAGGATGGTCAGTACTAGGTATTTTGGGGTCATATTTGGTTGCCTGGTTTGGAATCAGAATGAACACTCTTGCAAACTCAAGAACTGCATTTACAGCCTTAAAAGGTAAACCGCTTGACATTATGAACATTCCGCTAAAAGCCGGTATGAGCATAGGTGTTTTACTTGTATCTATTGAATTAATTATGATGCTTGTAATATTGTTATTCGTACCTGGAGAATTAGCAGGTGCTTGTTTTATCGGTTTTGCAATCGGTGAATCACTTGGTGCTTCAGCGCTTCGTGTTGCTGGTGGTATTTTTACAAAAATTGCTGATATCGGTTCTGATTTGATGAAAATTCAATTTGGTATCAAAGAAGATGATCCTCGCAACCCTGGGGTTATAGCGGATTGTACTGGTGATAATGCCGGTGATTCAATCGGACCAACAGCTGACGGATTTGAAACTTATGGTGTAACTGGTGTTGCGCTAGTTAGTTTCATTTTGCTAGGTGTTTTTAAAGATTATCAAATTCAACTTTTAGCTTGGATTTTCACAATGAGATTCTTGATGATTATTACATCAGTTATCTCTTATTGGTTTAATGGTTTGATTACTAATGTTTATGCTAAGGTAACGAAAAAATTCGATTTTGAAGCTCCTTTAACATCATTAGTATGGATAACTTCAATTTTATCAATTATAATGACATTCTCTGTAAGTAATGCTCTATTGAAAGACCTACCAGAAGGTATGTGGTTAGTTCTTTCTATCATCATTTCTTGCGGAACTTTAGGTGCTGCGTTGATTCCTGAAGCGACAAAAGTCTTTACAAGCCCTAAAGCAAAACATACAAATGAAGTTGTTGTTGCTTCAAAAGAAGGTGGAGCGTCATTAACAATACTTTCAGGTATTGTATCTGGAAACTTCTCAGGTTTTTGGATTGGCTCAATCGTTGTTTTATTAATGGGATTAGCTTATTTTGCTAGTTTATATATCCCTGAAGAAGCTATGATTTATCCATCAGTATTCGCGTTTGGCTTAGTAGCGTTTGGTTTCTTAGGAATGGGACCTGTAACTATTGCGGTTGATTCTTATGGACCAGTTACAGACAATGCTCAATCAGTTTATGAATTATCTTTGATTGAAGAAATTCCTGATGTAGCAAGCGGTATCGAAAAATACTACGGTTTTAAACCTGACTTTGAAAATGCAAAACGTTATTTAGAAGAAAATGACGGTGCTGGTAATACTTTTAAAGCAACTTCTAAACCTGTACTAATTGGTACAGCCGTGGTTGGTGCAACAACAATGATTTTCTCATTGATTTTAGTTATTAAAGAAACATTGGGTATTCAACCTGAAATGATATTAAACTTGTTAAATCCATACACATTGTTAGGATTTATTGCCGGTGGTGCGGTTATTTATTGGTTCTCTGGAGCTTCAATGCAAGCCGTTACAACCGGAGCTTACTCTGCTGTAGAATTTATCAAGCATAATATCAAATTAGGTGCAGAAGATGATAAATGTGCAAATTTATCAAACTCAAAAGAAGTTGTAAAAATTTGTACGCAATACGCTCAAAAAGGTATGTATAATATCTTTATAGCATTATTTGGATTTGCGCTTGCGCTTGCGTGTTTATCATCACCTGCTGGCGAAAACAATATGCCTGTTTCATTCTTTGTAAGTTATTTGATTGCAATTGCGGTATTTGGTTTATTCCAAGCTGTATTTATGGCAAATGCCGGTGGTTGCTGGGATAACGCAAAGAAAATTGTTGAAGTAGATATGGCTGAAAAAGGAACCGAATTGCATGCAGCAACAGTTGTAGGCGATACAGTTGGTGATCCATTCAAGGATACTTCTTCTGTTGCAATGAATCCGATTATCAAATTTACAACATTGTTTGGTTTGCTAGCAATGGAAATTGCGATTAATCCTCAATTCCAAGCATACTCAAAAACTGTTGGTTGGATAATCTTAGCAATTGCTATTGTGTTCGTAATTCGTTCATTCTACGCAATGCGTATTCCACAAAGAAAAGAAGAAAATAAATAGTGGATTTTATCTGTATTTAATGGTTAAAAAATGGGGGTGACTGAAAAGTCACCCCCATTAGTTTTTTAAAACTACGCGATGGTAGAAAGTTCTTTACCAGAAATTTCTTCTGTATCAAAATCACTATCCATATCGTAATCTTCATTTAAATCATCATCTTCATATATTTCATCAACGTCATTAGCTAATGCAACGCTTTGAGCATTTGAGATTTCTGAAGGTTTTACATTTTTATTGCTATTATATAAAGCATAACCTGCTCCTGCTAATGCAAGTCCGCCTGTAATTCCTAAAGTCCATTTTCCACCTTTTGAACCAAAGAATTTTTTTATTTTAGCCATAAATCCAGTAGCTTCAGGAGGTGCGCTTGTTTGTCCTGTTTGTTTTGCTGTTGCATCTTCACCACGTTTAATTGCTTTCTGGCAACTTTCGCGAAGTTTTGCAAGCAAAGTATCACTTTCTTGGATTTCTTTTCCATCTGCGTTAAAGTGAGTCTTTCTGTATTTTGCCGCAGAGCTGATATTTTCTTGACCATGCAAAGCGGTATTATCTTCCCAACCCATGCCCATATTTACAAGATTCTTTAAAATTTCATTAGGAACATTTGTTCCTCTATCTTTTATTCCTCTATCTTTTATTGCTCTATCAAAACAAGACACTGTTTCGCTAATTATAATTTCATCTTGATAAGGACGTAAAACCTCTTTATATTTTTGCATCAAATCATAATCAGTACGGATTTTTTCCATCAAATTTTCGTCTTTTAATTCAATATTTTTAGTAAGTTTTTCTTTTGCAATAATTTCATTTTTGAAAGCTTTAACATCATTTTCAAATTTAGTTTTTAAATCACCTTCAAGGATTTTTCCAATTTCTTCTTCTGTCATATTGAATTCATGCACAGTTTTATAACCGGTTGCTTTAGCTTTTTCGGCCTCATTTGCCGGATCAAAGTTCTTTTGTGCTAAACCTTGACAATTAGCAACAATTGGAGAAGAAAATACTTTCATAGATTCTAAGTCAGTTAATTCGCAAGGCGCAGTTCTTGATAGTATTACTGAATAATCAGCAGCACTTGCCAATGGTTTGTTTGGCGCAAAACCTTCAATATATGCAAAACGTCCACGCATTATAGGATCTGATTCCATTCTGTTAAGAATGTTTTTGATTTTTATTGCTTCAGGATCGCTCACATTATTAAAAGCTCCACCCATGATTAAAACTGTGTTTGGATCATTTTTGCCAGCAGTTTTAACATATCTTTCAAACGCTTCAAGAGTTGAGTCAAAAGATTTTTGATAATCGCCTCTGCCCCATGATACAAAAAGTTTAACATCTTCTTTTTTCTCTAACTTATCGATATAGGTAGGATCAATGTAGCCATGAACCTTTACGTCGCGATTACCAAGCCCCGCTATTAACATACTGAAATCTTTTTGATGTTCAGATGTTGATAATTTGCTTAATACTTCTGGGTCAAATCGTCTTAGCAAATTAATCTTATTTTGTCGTTTAACTTCTCTAAAATGCTCAAGAGCTTTATCAGAATTAATTTTATCCTTATCAAAGGCAACATAAGGATGTATTTTAAACCCATCTTGACCTTTAATTTTTACATCAGGCGCAAGAGTCTGTTCTTTGCTGTAACCAGGAAGCCCCGGTAAAGTATATGGGTTAAGCCCTTCATCGACAAAACCATTTAAAATACCGATAAAACGTCCATCCTTTTGCAATTCTTTTAACATAGCTCTATTGGCAGGTGCTAAATTTGGATTGTCAGCTAAAGCTTTTGCATATTTTTCGGAAACAGTTGAAATCGTTGGCACATAGCCTAGTTTTGCATAATACATTGTATTTCTAAATGGGCTAACACGACCCATATCATCAAGACATTCTTTAGGCAATAAACTTTTGAAATAACTTGATTGATTTCCGTTTTTCATTGCTGCTGCAAAATCCGGATCCTTTTCGATAGCATTTCTTAACTCTTTATCTGCTATATTAACAAACATGTTCATATAATCTGTTGCTTGAATATAACCGTCACCAGCGTTATGAACTATCATTGTTGGCTTTTTACCTTTCCAAAATTCTTCGCCTTTAACAGCTTTTTGCGCCATATATTCAGTTGCATAAGAGACTTGAGAATCATTCATTACAATAGTTGCCGGATCAAACTTGTTACCATCTTCACTTGCTACTTCACAAATTCTTTCCATCATCTCAATCATGGCTTTGGAAGATTTAGCATAAGGATCACCTTTCCAGGATTGAGAAAGATTACCATGAGTAGTTGCATAACTTCCGTCACCATAAGGTTCAAGCATGCCTGCTGTCATATCGGTAAAAATTTTGAAATCATGAGTTTTAAATACTTCATTTTTTGCAGGATCATATCTCAAAACACGGTATAACTTAATTTCAGACTCGCCTAAACCGCCAAAATCCATCATTTTTTTATCAACACCTGTAACATCTTCTAATATGTGAATCATGTTATTATCAGGCTTAAACCCTTTGCCTTGTGCGTTAAAGTATTCCGTTGCATTAGCATAGTTAACGTATTTAGGGTCTTTTGTCATAAAAGGTTTATCTTCAAACGGCTTAAACGGGCTATCATCAGGCAAATCTTTAGGAATTATATCTACCCTAATATTGCTAACATTACCGGAATTTGTGTCATAATCACGTTTTGCATTGTAAATATGATCTACAAAAACTTTGTCTTTTTGAGCCCAAAACTCCCTCGAATTTTTGTCAGGAATTTCTGCTTCTTCTGAAATTTTTAAAGAACGCATATCGTCCATAACAGTTGCAACACCACCTTTTTGAAAATAAGGTTTGCTCTCTGCCATTAAAAAAATGGCTTGTTTTTTGTTTCCAGCTTTAAATGTAATGCTGGATAAACCATTTTGTTCAGGTTGCAAATTTTGCGGTTCCGTAACCTTAGCACTTCTTCTCAAACTACTTGTCTTAGTCAAGTAATTAGCTTTAATCGGATTTATTCTCATATTTCCCCCTAGCGCACTTGCACTTGATACACTCACAATACTATTAAACCATATAAATATCTTTTTTCAATAGCCTGTGGGGGAATTATTAAGAATCTTTAAGCGAAATTTGGCTACAAAGAGTAAAAAGCAAACTATGTATCAAAAAAATGTTTAGAAGAAAAATCTATCTCGTCTTTTATATTTTTCACCATTTTTCTTATAAAAATCTTTTATAATATTTTCAATTAATTCATCAAAATGTTCAGTATTACCACTGATATTTTTAGTAGCATCTAATTTAGGATTCCATTCTCCTTTTAATTCTTTTGTACCATCAAGATTATGTTTTGTTCCAAACTCAATCATACAATTTATGATATGTCTAAAACATTCTTTTTTGCCTTCATCGTCTTTGCCCCAACCATCACCATATTCATTATCAATTTGGTTCAACAAATCACCAGAATTGCAGAAAATACCTTTTTCTAGCATATTTTGTCTTCTTACAAATCCAACAATAAATGGAACAATTGTATCGGCATTTTGTCTACCAATAATGCGTTTTACTTTTTCTATTTCACTATCATTGGTATATCCTGATAGAAGTTTGCAAACCTCTTGTCCATCTTTATATGCGCTTGTATTTTTTATACTTGATTCACCTTTAAAGGTTATTTCTGATTTTTTTTCATTTTTAATTTTTGAAATTTCAGAAATTGTACCCAAATGTTCATTTTTCAATGATGATTGACATTTTTTAGTACAAAGATCTTTAACAGCGCTATCTCCAAAACCATCAAATTTTTCTTTCAATTTTGATTCAACATTTTGCGCTGATACAAGTCTTAAAGCTACGTATAAATTGTTAAATCTTTCCACTACAACTTTTTTAGGTGTTGCTGGATTGTTTACATCATTTAATTCTTGTTTTAAGGTCTTAATTTTTTGACGAGCATCACTATTTTTAATAGTATCTTCTATCTCATTAGCTTCATTAATCAATCTAGACATAGTTTCGGTAACAATTTCTTTTTGACAATCTGATTCATCAATCAAATATTCAATAAAAGATTTATTTTTACAATTTTGGTTGCCAAAACTAATTATTTGTAAGATATTCTGCTTATTACTATTATCAATTATACTAGATAATATTTTTTCATTAGAATCAAATTTTTCTCCTTTTTTGTATTTAACTAAAGCTTTTTCAAAAGCGTTCCAATCATCAATTTTAAATTCCGACTTAATCAATCCGGCACGTTTAAGTTCATCTTCGCTTATGTTATAAGAGTTTCCATTTTTGATTATGTAAGTAATAAACGCGTCTTTTACGTCCGCATTATTCATTGCATTGTTATATGCAGATTTTAATATTTCAATTCTTTCAGATGCAGAAAGTTTACCATCAGAAACTTTATTTATTGCTTCTTTTATGCTCTTTTTGATATCTTCATTATCATCAAAAACATGTGCTGATAAAAGTTTGTTCAATGTGTTTTTCATATCACTAATCGATTTATTCTCATCAGCTGTAATTTTTGAAGAACTTCCGTCACTAGAAGTATTATTCACAGTAGAATTAAGCACATCACCTATAGTTTCACTATTACCTCTATTCACAAAAGAATAACCGGGTACTGGCACTGCACTTAAAGGATTACTCATATTTGCTCGAGTAAATGATTCAAAATCTTGTAAATTCAAAGAATTTGAAAAACAACTATTTGGAAACACTCCGATATTATGAAAACCTTTTTCTGCAGCGAACCTCCAAAGAAAATTATTTACCGTTAATCCGGCTATATGATATGGATCAATGTTAAAAATATCATTGTATAGAGTCATCTTACTCTCCTTATCTTTATTAAATTATCCCTTTTGCCTGAAATTTTATATTCCCTTACTTATATAAAGTATTTTAAGGTCTAAAAATTGCTTAATTTTAAAAGATTGTAAAGATTTTGTTACAAAACGAGGATAAATAAAAAAGAGAAATACTCTATTTTATAGCACTTTTAATAAAAGTGTTTAATATTTTTATTTAATAAATTGATATTTGCTTATGGTTGTTGATTTTAAATTACTTGAAACATCCTCAATTTTGTTTGCTAAAAAATTAGTTAAATCAAAGTTAGGATTTGTAACAAAAGCTTTTGTGTCAACTTTTCTTAAAATTTCATTTGATAATAATATTTTTGTTACAACTTCTTCGTTAGATAATTCTTTTAGCATGACTTTTTCCAATATTTTAAATAAAAAATTAAAAATTACATAAAATTTTGATGTAATTACTTTAACATAAAAAATTTTAAAACAATATAGATTATGTTTTTAATTATACTTTTTATATCCATTCTACTTTAAATCTCTTATTGACTTATTGACTTAAAAGCTAATATAATTTATTTAAAATACAAATGTTTTACAAAAAAAAGATTTAAAATAAAATTAGGTTAAAAAATATGTTATTATCAGAATTTGATTATGAGTTACCCGAAGAATTAATAGCACAAAAACCTTGTGAAAAACGTGAAAATTCTAGGATGATGGTTTTAAAGCGTAAAGAACATGAAATTTTACACAAACATTTTTACGATATAGTTGATTTGCTTGATGAAAATTGTGTTTTAATTTTAAATAATACAAAGGTTTTACCTGCAAGACTTTATGGATTCAAAGATACAGGAGCTAAAATAGAAGTATTTTTGCTAAAACAACGCGAAGATAATACTTGGGAAGTGCTAATTCGACCATCAAAAAGAGTTAGAACAGGAACCGTTTTAAAAGTTAGCGAAGAACTTTCTGTAGAAATTATCATGCCACTTCCTGATGACGGCAAATGGGTTGTTAAAATGTTATGCGAAGGGGATTTATTACCAATTTTACACAAAGTTGGAAATATTCCACTTCCACCATACATAGAACGAAAAATGGCTGATTCAGAGTTAAAAAAATTAGACTTTGAACGCTATCAAACTGTTTATGCAAAAAACGAAGGCTCCGTTGCCGCTCCAACTGCAGGCTTACATTTTACTCAAGAAATTCTAAAGAAACTTGCAGAAAAAGGCGTTTCTATTGGTTATATTACTTTAAATGTTGGTATCGGAACTTTTAGACCTGTAAAATGTGATAATATTTTAAATCATCACATGGATTCTGAAATTTTTGAGATATCTCAAGAAACAGCAGATTTAATTAATAATGCTAAAAAAGCTGGGAAAAAACTTGTTGCAGTTGGCACCACAACAGTTAGAACTTTAGAAACCGCATACAAGCTGTTTGGAGAAGTAAAAGCTTGCAAAGCAGCATCAGAATTGTTTATTTATCCGCCTTACGATTTTAAAGTCGTTGATAGTTTAATAACTAATTTTCACTTACCAAAATCAACGCTATTGATGCTCGTGAGCGCGCTTGCAACAAAAGATTTTATTTTTGACGCATACAAAGAAGCAATTGAAAACAAATATCGTTTTTATAGTTATGGCGATTGTATGTTTATTGATTAGTTTTTGAATTAAGAGGTTAATATGAATCATTATCATTTTATAGCAATTGGTGGTATTGGAATGAGCGGTTTAGCTAAATATCTGCTTGAAGAAGGGCATACTGTTTCAGGTTCCGATATTGAAGATAGTAAATACATAAAAGCTTTGCGTGAACTAGGAGCAAAAGTCTATATTGGACATGACGAAAATAATTTACCGCCAAACTCCATTGTTGTTGTAAGTACCGCAATTAAAGAAACCAATCCGGAATTAATAAAAGCTAAAAAATTGGGATTAACTATACATCACCGTTCTGATTTATTGGCAGAAATTGCAAAATCTGCACAAGATAATGGTAAATGCTTTATCGGTTTTTCTGGAACACATGGCAAAACCACAACTAGTGGCATGGCATCCTATGTTTTAGAAGAAGGGAAACTAGAACCAGCATTTGTAGTTGGTGGAATTGTTCCCGAAGTTCATACTAACGCTCAGCACAAAAACGGTAATCAATTTATTGCAGAACTTGATGAAAGTGACGGTACAATTGTTAAATATCATCCTAATATTTTGGTTATAAACAATATTGAAGAAGACCATTTAGATTTTTATAAAAATGGAATGAGCGATTTAATAAAAACTTTTGATAAAGAAATCGCTCAATCAAAAAAGGTTTTAATAAATAATGACAATAATGGAACAAATTTGTTAGCCGGTAATTTTATTACTTTTGGATTAAAAAACGCTGAGTATATGGCAAAAAATATTGTTTCAAATCCAGAAGGCATCACTTTCGATTTTTATCATAATGATGAATTTATTGTTGAAATAAAAATCCAATTAACAGGAAAGCATAACGTTTACAACACTTTAGCTGTTTTATCGGCATTGATGGAAGCTGGAGTAAATGTTGTTAACTTAAAACCACATTTTTTAACATTTACCGGCATGGGGCGTAGATTTCAGAAAGTTGGTGAAATAAATGGCATAAAATTGTATGATGATTATGCACATCACCCAACTGAAATTAAAGCAACACTTGATTCTGCAGCAACCAAATTTGGCAAAGAAAATATTGTTGCAGTTTTTCAACCACACCGTTATACACGTTTAAAAGGCTTGTGGAAAGAATTTGAACACGCTTTTGAAAATGCAAAAAGAGTTATAGTTACCGATGTTTACGCAGCTTCAGAAAACCCAATAGAAGGGATTACGGGCGAAAATTTCGCAAAATGTTTAGAAAAAGCGGAGTATATTGGCGGAAATATAAAAACTGTTGCCGAAAAACTTTTACCAACCTTAAAACAAACAGATGTTGTTATTGGTATGGGCGCAGGCACAATAACTACCTTAGGAAAAGATTTAATGTCCTTTAAAAATTAGTATTTTAGGCGGTTTAAGCTGTTAAACTGTAATACCTACTTGAAATATAAGGTTATTATGCTATTATAAATCATGTAAAACTTAATATAGGAGACAAAATCATAGCTAACGAAGAAAGAGTCGTTAATAAAAATACGACAAAGGACAAGACATTAATAAACGAAAAAATCAGAGCAAAAGAAGTTCGTTTAATTGATGAAAATGGGAATAATCATGGAATTGTAGCAACAATAAAAGCTTTAAGAATGGCAGAAGACGCAGGGCTAGATTTAGTTGTAATTAGTCCGAATCAAGCGCCACCGGTAGCTAAGATTTTGAATTATGGCAAATATAAATATGAATTGGCCAAAAAAGCAAAAGAAACAAAGAAAAAACAACACGTAATTGATATCAAAGAAATAAAAGTTCGTTATAAGATTGATACGCATGATTATGAAGTACGTTTGAAAAATATACGTAAATTTATTGCTCAAGGTAATAAAGTTAAAATTGTGGTAATGTTACGTGGACGCGAAATGCAACATTCTCATTTGGCAATGGAGCTTGCAGAAAAATTCATTGCAGATTTAGCTAATGATCCGGTATCTGTAGAGAAAAAACCAATGATAGAAGGACGAAATGTCGTTGCGTGGTTAATACCACAGTAAGTTTAAAATAAAAGACTTGATTAATAATATTTAGCAAGTAAAATAGATATGAGGTCTGAGTTATTGATTCTCATGACAATTTAATAAAAAGTATGCCGCAATAGCTCCCCCAGTGGAGTGAAACGGAACGAAGTTGAATAAATTAGAGCTTGCTCTACCAACTTCATGACAATTTAATAAAAAGTATGCCGCAATAGCTCCCCAGTGGAGTGAAACGGAACGAAGTTGAATAAATTAGAGCTTGCTCTACCAACTTCATGACAATTTAATAAAAAGTATGCCGCAATAGCTCAGTTGGTAGAGCAAGGGACTGAAAATCCCTGTGTCCTTGGTTCAATTCCGAGTTGCGGCATATTTTTTTTTGTTTAATAAAAGTTTTACAAATACATTTTATCAATAATCACAAAGCTTTCAGCCACTGACCATTTTAAGTCATTTTCTTCTTTTATCAATGAAAAATATTCTTGTAAACCACTGTAAATGTTGTTTTTATTCTCAAGCAGATGATAGTTTAAACAAATATTATTTAAGTAAATAAACTATAGGAAATTTTCTTTATAGAACTAGATTTATAAGGAAAATTGAAAATTTATACCTATTTGTAATTTAACAAGCTTCTTAAAGTATTTTTTCGCACAAGGTTTTATTTATAAGTTTCTAATTTTTTACCAGTTTTGGAGTATTTCGTCACCGTTCCGTTGGAACTGCGTTTGTAAGTATATTCTTTCTGACCTTTAGAATTGTAAACGTCTGTTTTGCCATTTGAGTAAGTTTTTGTATAACCTGTGATTCTGCCTTTTTCATTCTTGATATAATGCTTTTCATAGGCAAGCACCGGCATGACGATTAGAGAAAATAGGATTGTTAGTAGTAAAAGTTTTTTCATAATAAGTTCCTTTATTCAGTTATTAATTTTTTTAAAGTTTTTTGTTTAAATCTTCATTAATTTTTATTTCTAAGTTTTTTAAATTTTCTTTTTCTTTTTCTATATCATAATAACAACATTGAAAATTTTCTAGAAATTATATTTAAATATTAGACATAATAGAGCGGATTCAAATGAAGAATATTTCACAAATATTTATAAATCGTCTTACTTTACATGTGCACCATATAATGAAGCTACACTAAATTATATCAATAAAATTTTTAAATATATCATGCCCATATTGAGTTAAAAAAGCTTCTGGGTGAAATTGCACACCATAAATTGGTAAAGTTTCATGTTCTATTGCCATAATTGTTCCATCATCAGCTTCAGCAGAAATTTTTAAAGGTGAGCTTATAGTTTTTGTATCAACAACTAAAGAATGATAACGTGTGACATCAAAACTTTTAGGCAAGTTTTTAAAAAGCTTTGAATTTTTTATAACTCGTATTTTTGAAATTTTGCCATGCATTGGGTATTGCGCTTTTATAATGTTTGCCCCAAAAAATTGAGCTATGCATTGAAAACCTAAACATATTCCTAAAATTTTTTTACTTTTATAAAAATTCTTTATAACTTCAATAGAAATACCTGCGTTATCAGGATTTCCGGCGCCTGGCGAGATTATTATAGAATCAAATCTTAATTTTTTTAAATCCGAAATAGAAATTTCATCGTTTTTAAAAACTCTCGGCTGCACTCCTAATTCTTGAAAATATTGAACAACATTATATGTAAAAGAATCATAATTATCTATTAAAATCATAATTGAACCAACCTCATTCCGCGTACGGAATTTATACAATATATTTTGCTTGCATTATACAAATCAGATTTATAAAGAATTTTTTCTTGAATTTGATTATTTTTCAAAAGAGTTTCCCTAAAAGTGCCAGCTAGCAAACCACATGAAATAGGTGGAGTATATAAATTATTGCCGATTTCTAAAACAATATTGCTTCTTGCTCCTTCCGTTAATTCCCCTTTTTCATTGAAAAATATTTCATCAAAAATTTCTTGAGCATTGATTTTAGATAAAGTTTCTTCATAATATGGGCGATAAGTTGTTTTATATTGAAGAAACACATCTTTTGAATTTACAATTTTATTTGAAATCGAAATTTTGTTTGTTATGATTTTATTTAACGGATAAAATTGAAGCTCGAAATTTCCATTTTTTGATAAAAGTATTCTATAGATTCCATCTTTATCAAATTTTATATTTGGAATAGCATCATTAAAAACGAAGTTTAAATCTTGCGCCGATTTTTTCAATCTATCAAGATGCTCATTCCATAACAAAGGTGTTAAATTTTCTGTTTTTATAGTTTCAATCAAGCGCCAATTTTTTGAATTTTCGGATAAAAAAGAGGTTTTTAAAACAGCTTCTTTCCATTCTTCATCTACATTAGAATCCCAAACAATAGCGCCACCGGCACGATAAGTATAACAGGTTTCGTTTTGGGGTTTTTGTAAAATTCTTATCGGCACAGAAAATTCACAAAAATCCTTATATATAATACCAATTGCCCCACAATACACATTTCTTTCCCCTTTTTCTATATCATCAATAATTTTCATCGTGCTAATTTTAGGAGCTCCGGTAATTGATCCACAAGGAAAAATTGCATTAAAAATATCATACAAAGTTATATTATTTTTAAGTACAGATTCAACCTCAGATGTCATTTGATGCAGGGTTTTATGTGTTTCAATTTCAAACAATTTTGGCACTTTAACGGTGCCTGCTTGCGAAATTTTTCCTAAATCATTTCTTAATAAATCAACAATCATGATATTTTCAGCTCTGTTTTTAACATCATTTCTTAAAAACTCAATATTCTCCATATCCTTTTTTAGAGTTTTGCCTCGTTTTATTGTACCTTTCATTGGTTTTGTAAAAATTTTATTTCCGTTTTTTCTAAAAAATAATTCTGGCGAAAAAGACAAAATTGTTTCATAATCATTTTGCAAAAATGCGTTGTATGGAGTTTTTTGGTATTTTAAAAAATAACTAGAAATTTCTTCTGGCGAATAATTAGTATTAATTTTAAAATCAATCGTATAATTGACTTCATAAGTATTTCCATTTGATATTTCCGTTTTTATTTTATCAAAAGCTTCCTTATACTCGCCAAAAGAAATTTTGGGTTTAGGAAAAATAAACACATCTTTTACATTTTTATTTGGTAAATAATTTTCAAATTCTTTAAATGCTTCAAAATACAAAAGAGGTTGTTTAGATTGAACTTTTTGCCCTAAAAAAACATCTTTCGCTTCATATCTAACGTAACCTACTAAATAATAATCTTCTTTTAAATTTTCAAGTTCGCGAAAAGCCGAAGTAAAACTTTCGTTATCAAAAGCTACAATAATCTTTTGAGGATTTTTAAACAATTTATTAGAATAAATTTGCATACAAAAATTATTTCACAAAAGTTTGATATATTAAATTAATTTTATATATTGTAATGTTTATTTAAGAAATTTTTCTTCTAGTAAATTTTGCGAAATTTTAGGCTCGCGTGAAAATATTTGTTTTTCGTGTGAATCGGTTCCACCACTTAAAAACATACCATTTTTCTCTGCGAAATCTTTATATTTTTCAGAAAGCTCTTTCAATGCATTATCAGCTTTATCTACACCATAGCCGGATTTTTCACCAAGTTTTTTAATTTTTGAAGGCGTGTATTGATGATTAACTTCTATTCCCTTTATCCCCATTTCTTTTAATTTTAAAAGCTCTCCATCACCAATATATGTCCAAAAACTTTTTAACGGATGCGTAAGCGAAGCAACACCGCCATTTTTATTTATAATTTCAACAACTTGGTTTATTGGCAAAATGTCTTTTGTTCCAAGCTTATTCATCTCGATTTTATCTATTGGTTTATCAATTAATTTATAAAAGAATTTTACAGCATGCCTAACAAACACAACTCCTGAACCATTTTCAAGTGTGCGTTTTCCATTTTTAGCTTTAGAAATATAATATTGTTTTTCACAATTTATTAAATCTTCCATTGAAATTTTTGTATTTTTAGATTTTAAGAACTCATTTACAGTATTCATCCTATTTGATTTTAAGTCTTGCAACATTTTGTTTAAACCTTCTTCAAAAGGATTTAATGCAAGACCTGTAACATCATAATGCTTATCTCCATTTTTAACACTAAATTCACATCCGGCTACGAATTTAAGGTTTTTATATTTTTCAGGATTTTTTGCAATTATTTTAATAATTTCTTTTGTGCCATCAATGCAATCATGATCAGTTAATGCTATTGTAAACGGTGGCAAATCATCTTTTTTATTGAGCCTTGCAACTTTATCTGCATATTGCCTTGCGCATTCTAAAAATTCTTCAGGAGTCGCTTTTCCATCTGAGAAATTAGAATGAGTATGCAAAGATACACGAAAATCACCATTTATTGCATTAGCATAAAATTTTTCCGTTGAAATTTCAGATTTTGCAGTTTGTAAACCAACTCTATAATGTTCAGGTTTAAATTTTTTAATAAGCTTGCTAAATTCTTCCGGCCCGACAATACTATTTAAAGATTTTGCAGGCACATCAATTCCATCATTTTTTAATGCTGACAAAATTTTATTTTTAAAATCAATATCGAAAACTTGCGATTTATGTTTTTTATACACTAAGACACCTGTAACTCCTGCCAAAACAGTAGCTGCACAACCTATCGCAAGATATTTGTTTTTGTTATTAGTTTGTGTAATTAAACCGCTGTTTTTATCTTGAGTAAAAGTCTTATGATTGCTTAATTTGTGATTTAATATTGAATTTATTTTCATTTTATAAACCTCTTAAAATGTTTTTTTAAAAATATTTGTAGCAATTCTTGAAACTTCATTTTGATTTCTATAATAAGCAGAAATATCATTATATGAATTTTTAAATAATTGTATTAATCTTTGTTCAGCAACCGCAACTTCATCAGTATAAAACAAACGATCCCAAAAAGATTTTTTCACGATTGAAACATCATTTTTTATTTCAGCAACATCTAAACTTGAAAAATCATCAAATTTACTAGGAAAAAGAATGTTCCCTTTTGGTGCTGCATATCCAGTTATAACTTTAAATAGCCATTCTATTGTTTTAGGATACCAATTATTAATATTTTCTTGCCAAAGTTTTCCATACTTATTCATGTAATTAAAATAAGTTGTATCAACACTACAAAATTCTTTTATTTTAGACAATTTATCTGCAAATTCTTTTGTTTTAAACATTAATGGAATTGCTCGTAACATATTTCGAGGTTCTATTTTATTTGAATCATAACAACTATATTGTCTACGATGAGAATTAAGCATATTCATTTTTAATAATTCTGCCGTTAATATATTAGAATCTTGAGCGCTGTATGCAGTTGTCTTTGCTTTTTCAAAATCTGAAAAATTATCTTTAAGAGATGGATGCTCTGAAAAATATCTAACAATTCTTTTATATTTTTTCTCCGTATATATCGCCTTATTTTTTAAATATTTTTTTAAAAAATCTTCAGCATCCTCTTGATTCATATTTCTTAAATATCCTGGTAAAGCCGCTGTTTCAAACATTGTTGCATTATTAGGTAATTCAAAACTCGGAAATATAGAATTTTTAAGATTATAATTTAAAGTTGGTTCAAAAATATTAAAAGTTTCACCCCATTGATAATCAATAATATTAACATCATAATTAGAATTTAATAATAAATTAGGACGGCTTAAATCACAATGAATTATTTCAGATTTATCAAGTCTATATAAATTTCGAAGCAGTCTATCTATATGTTTTTCTTTAAAAGGATTTGTCCATCTATCAGCAGGGGCACCTGGAACAAATGTTGACAATAAGAACTTTCCTCCTTTTGCTGTTTCTACATAACCAACAGCTTTTTGCGTGGTTTTCACTTTATCACTTATTGCCGACAATATTCTATTTTCATGTCCTAAACTCCCCATTTCTCCAGAGTGTTTTTCTGGAATATAAGGATTTAATTTATTTTGTTTAATAACAAAATCTTGACTTGAAGAATAGTAAGCTTTAGACGTAACTCCTTCTCCTAAAAATTTTGTATCATTCACTTTACCCTCTTCAAATAAATCAATATATTCTTTTTGCGAAGTTGATAATCCATTTTTAGAATTTTCATAAACAATACGACTTTTAAATGCAACATTCTTAATATACACATACCCTCCTTTGTGATAATACACAACCACTATCAAATCTATAATATATACCTTTATATAACAGTATGCTATCATGCTAAAATTATTAAGTCAATATGTTCATTAATTCATTAAAAATATTTTTAATCAAGATTTTCATGTAATTTTTTTATTACAAATTCTAATGCTCCTTGTTGTTCTGCAAACACTTTTGAGCAATTTTTAATGGTTTCATCATAAAATTTAGGCTCATTTAATAATTTATTTGCTATTTCATAAAATTCATCAGCAGTTTTTACAACAAAACCGGCTTTTGCTTTTTCTATAATTGCATAAATATCTTTAAAATTATGAACAGAACTTCCTGAAATTACAGGTTTTCCAAAAACTAATGATTCAAGAGGATTATGTCCACCTGTTTTATTAAAACTTCCACCAATAAAAGAAATATCAGAAAACGCATACATTTTCCCTAATTCGCCTAATGTATTTAATAAAAGTACGTCAATATTTTCAAAATCAGATTTATTGTTTGAACGTAAATCATACGAGAATCCAAAATCTTTTATTAAATTTTCAACTTCACTGCCCCTTGTTAAATGGCGCGGAGCAATAATTAGTTTTAAATCTTTATTGTTATCTCTTAATTTTTTAAAAATATTTAAAACAATTTCATCTTCACCCTGATGAGTAGAGCCGGCCAACAAAACTTTGTATCCATTTTTATCAAATTCCAAATTTGTTGCAGGTTTCTTTACATCAAATTTCAAATTATTCATAACTTCAGTAATTTTAGAATCTGCACCAAGTGATAAAAATTTATCATTATCCTCTTTACTTTGAGTAAAAATCCCACTATAGCAATTAAAAGATTGTTTTAGAAGCGGTTTTATTAATTTATAAGAATTATAAGTGCTGTCAGAAATTCTTCCATTAATTACAAAAAGTTTTATTCCGCGCTTTTTGCATTCTTTTGCAAAACAAGGCCAAAGTTCCGTTTCTGCAATCATTACAACAGTAGGATTAATTTTATCTAAAAATCTTGATACAGTTTCTTCAAAATCAAAAGGGAAATAAGTAATTAAATCAACAATTTGACCAAATTTTTTCTTTGCAATATCTTGTCCAGTATAAGTGCCTGTCGTAACAACAATTTTTGAATCAACAAATTCTTCACGCGTTTTTTTAATTAAATTTTCAAGTGCTACGATTTCTCCAACAGAAACTCCATGAAACATTATAACTTTATCTTCTTTAGAAAACCCCTTTTCAGAAATTAATCCAAGTTTTCGTTGCTTAGCCTCTTGAGGGTATCCTTTTTTTGTTAATACTGCAAAAATCACCGGTTTAATCAATCTAAACACACAATTATTAAAAAAATCAAACATTATCTACCCTCGCTTGTTCACAGTTTTAATTATAGCATAGCTCATAACATCTTATTGTTAAGTTTTGTAACGATTTATATAAATTTTTGGGAAAAAAAGCAATTTTTTCAAAAAGAAATACTTTATATAAGTGTGTAGAAACATTTATCACAATTGGAGGTCGTATGACAAGCGTAAATTTTAATAGCAATTATGGCATGTACAATACTCATAGAAATGAAACAGCCGGAAGTATTTCCGCTCGTCAAGCAAATATTCCTAATGATGAGGTGAAAACTTCTACATCACCAAAAGATGAAGTTTGTTTTAGAGGTGGCGAAGACAAGAAAAAAGGCTCGACATTTGCTAATGTATTGACATTTGCGACTTTATCAGTAGCAGTACTTGGCGGAATTGGATACGCACATAAAGTCGGTTGGTTCAAAAAGATAAGCGATAATAAATTTGGGAAATTCGTAAATGATAAAATTGGAGCACCATGTCATCAAGGCTGTGCTTGGGTTAAAGGCAAATGTATAGATTTAAAAGATTGGGTAATGAAATTATTCAAAAAATAAATATAAGTTTGGTGCGTTTATACGCGCCATTTGAAATTATAAAGGTGGCGCGTATAAACGCACCAAACTATTTTTAATAAAAGAGGTCGCTTATAAAAAATATAAGCGACCTCTTTTAATTTATTCCATAAATTACGTTGCAAGTTCTAATGTTGATTGCAAGAGCTCTTTATTTGTTTTAATCAAAGATTTAACCAATTCCATCTGGACTTTTGCTTGCTGATAATCAGACATATTGGCTTTTAAATCTACATTTGATTGTTCTAAAAGCCCTGAACGAATTTCACCACATCCAACAACAGGTTTGCCAGATTCAGGAGTTTCTACGAATAATCCATCTTTTACTTCATACAATCCGCTTGGATTATGGAAATTTGCCGTTGCAATTTTATATAAAGGAACTGAACGATTGCCACCATCAGCTTTTCCATAAATTGTACCATCATTTTTAATTTCATACTCATCATATTTGCCTAAAAACTTACCATTATTAGGATCTATCCAAAGCTTAATATTCGTAGTCGGAATACTCATTGCTCCACCTTTTAAAGCAGTTTCTTCGTATAAATCCGCACTTATTGATTTTGTACCAGCCATAATTTCGCCTTTATCATTCAAAATATAGCCTTGAACTGTATAACCGTTTTTAGCCTTGTAAACACCTTCTGAATCAAACGTAAACTCACCTAAACGTGTGTAAGAAACGCTACCTTCAGGGTTTCTTATTATGAAAAATCCTTTTCCTTCAAGAAACAAATTCTCGTTTGAAGTTCCTGGGGTTGACTTACCTTGTCCTTGATTTTTTACATGCTGATCCATTACTGCGCCACCGAGAAAAGTTTTAAAATTGATTTTGTTTTCGCGAAATCCTGGAGAATACATATTCGTCATATTATCAGCCAATACGTCTATCCACTGCAATGTGGCTTTTTGCGTGTTGACTGCTGTTGTATAAAGGTCATTCATCGTTGCGCCCCTTTCTTTGATTATCTTTATTTTTATCTCGTTGATTTCTTTGATTTAATTCGCCATAATTTATGTTATTTTCATCAAACCGTTGTTTTAATAATGGTAAATTTTCCTTCAGATATGCTTCTGCAACTTGAGAACTTGGAAGAAAATCTGCTGAGAGTTTACCATCTCTTGTTATTTTTATAATGATAGAAATGTTATTGTCAAAATCTATTCTAAAAGGTTTGTTTTCATTCATCGATTTTGCAATTAAATCAGTAAGAGTTTTTGAGACTCCAATATTTTTTTCTAAAACTTCACTTGATAAACTATCAAGATTTTGAGCATTGTTATTAACTATATTGGCAAAAAATTCAACATCTGATTTATTCATAATAACATTATCATATTTAACAACCGTATCTACAATAATTCCTGATTCTTTATCCAGTTTCAATATTCCATTTTCATTAATCTTTGTCGCCTGTGTGTTTATTTTTTCAGAAGTATTTAAATCTTGATTATTTAGCAATTTAGATTGACTGATACGGTTTGCTATTGCAATATTTTCTGCCATTGTTGACATAATCGCAGCTTCTTCTGCTAAATCTTTTAGATTGTTGGCGAGCTGTTTTTCACTGTTTATTTTGTCATTCGCCATAAAAGATGAAAACGGTTGACCATTACCTGCAAAATTCATGTTCATATTCATTGCAGGTAATTTATCTTTGTTTTCATTTACTTTCATGTCATTATTTATCAAAATATTTTCCTTATTATCTTTGTTATCGTCAGAAATCTTTGTATTTTTTAATGAATTTTCAGTATTTTCCTCTGTTTGCTGTAGACTTTTATTATTATTTTCAGGAATTTTTTCTGTACTTTGATTTTTTTCTAATTCTTCTAATTCATTAGAAAAAATAACCTCTGTATTTTGATTTGTCGATGAGCTTTTTGAGGTATTATCATTTTTCATATTAATGTTTGTTGTATTTATATTCATATTATCCATCCAAAATATTCATTTCTTCTTGACTTAACATTTTTTCAAGCGCTTCAGCT
The DNA here is from genome assembly GCA_934754655.1 of uncultured Candidatus Melainabacteria bacterium. Taxonomy (GTDB): domain Bacteria; phylum Cyanobacteriota; class Vampirovibrionia; order Gastranaerophilales; family Gastranaerophilaceae; genus CAG-196. The sequence goes on from CAKVIC010000003.1 coordinate 82,282, forward strand.
TCTTCTTGATTTTCTCTTGATTGTATAAAGAATCTTTGCACACCAATTTCTGAAAACTGTTTTAATTCTTGAGCTTTTTCTTCTTCTAAATAAGCTTCATGCTGTTTTTCTTTATGCTTTTCAAGTACTTTTACAGCTTGCTCAAGTTTTATTAATTTTTGAGTTTCCTCATCAAGAATTGCTTGTACTCGTTGCCGTTCTTGTTCTAGAGCCTCTGCTTTATCCCAAAGATGATGCAAATAATTGTCATAATATTCCATCATTTTGTAATCCGCAGTTTTTCTATTTGTAATAGTTTGCTGAATTTCAGCTTCATTTTTTCGAATATTTTCCTCTGCAATATAAACCTCTTGTTGTGCTTTTTGAACTACAATCAATTGCTCTTCTTTTTTTCGTATCCGAAAATCTAGTATTTTTTGAAGTCTATATCTAAAGGGCATAATATATTCTCTCAATTTATATTATTATGCATTTTTATAATAAAAAATACATCTATTTATATGATATATATAAAGAAAACCACAAGAAAGTCATATTTTTTTGTAAAATTCAGTTGAAATACAAGCTTTATGATGATTAAATGTAAATTTTTGTTAAAAAATCAAGAAATAGTTGCATGTTAGCAAAATTTATATATAATATTATACATGAGCGTTGATGTATACGCTAGAAAAGGAGAGAAATATGAACAAAGAAGAATTAATTGAACAAATTTCAAAGAGTGCAAAAGTTTCTAAGAAAATGGCTTCAGAAGTTTTATCAGCAACTCTTGACACAATTCAATCTTCAGTTAAGAAAGGACACAAAGTAACTTTAGTTGGTTTTGGTACTTTCTCATCTAAGAAAAGATCAGCTAGAATGGGACGTAACCCACAAACTGGTAAAGCAATTAAAATTGCTGCAAAAACAGTTCCTTCATTCTCAGCTGGTAAAAAGTTCAAAGAATTAGTAAAATAGTTTTTTAACTTATAACCAAAACCCGAGATGTATTATTACACCTCGGGTTTTTTATTATTTTATTCATAAAACAAAAACCTCGGAACATCTAAAGTGTTTCGAGGTTTTCACATTTTATATCAAATTCTACAAAGAGAAATCTGGTTCAGCTGCCAATACTTTTGGTATTCCTTCAATAAATTTCTTAGCATCCGGAGTTGCCTTTGTCCAGTTTACTGAAATCAAACCACGTTGTACCCATAATAATTCTTTAAAGAATTCATATTGAGAATTAACAGCATTGATTTTTTCCATTATATAAGCATCTTGTGCATCTGCCAATTGTGAAATAGGCGCTTTACCTTGCAAATACATTGCTTTCACAGATTGATAGTTTTCAACTTGAGCAAACATTGCTTTATAAGATTTTTCAATCATAAAATATTTTGAAATTGCTCTGTTAATAACCTCTCTAATGTTCATCTCAATGGCTGTATTAACTTCTTCTAAATAAGTATTTAATTGGTTTAATTCTGATTTACATCTTGCGATTTCAGCAAATTTTTGACCACCTTCAATAGGTTTCCATTGAGCAGCTATCATAAATCTACCTGAATTTCTGTCAAATTGATCAGCTTTTACACCATAATAGTTTTGCAATGTTGCCATACTACTTGAATTGTAAGCATTATAAGGCAAGTTTCTATCAAATTGAGAACCATACTCCATTGTCATCATTGCATTTGGCATAACAAATTTTTGAACATAATTTGATATTTCAGCTTTTTTCATTGCAATAGCAGCTTTCAACTTTGTAGTTTCAGGTGAAAGCTCAATTACTTCCTTAACCAACATATCAGTAAATTGATCCAATTTTTGAGGAGTTCTTACGTGATCTAATATATGAATATCAGATGAGAAGAATGCCGGATCATTAGCTGTCAAAGGCGCAAAATCGAATTCTTCTTTTTGGTCCTTATAAAGCAATTTATTCATTTGAACTTTAAGGTTATTAAGTTCTGCAACCATACCTAGCATGCGTTTTTCTTCTTGAGAAACAATACCAGCCCAATAAAGTGCTTCTTCTCTTCCACAAATACCACTTTTCATACGTACTTGCGCTATTGCTAAATTTTCACGACTTTCTGCAAGTCTTTCATGTTGAATTTTTACAATATTATCTAACATCAAAATATCAACATACAAATTTGCAACTTGGTGACCAATATTTTGTTCTTGTAAAAGCTTTTCAGCTTTATCAAATTTTAATTTTTTGTGTTTTACAATGATATTAGTTACCAAATCCGGCGCATAAATCATTTGATCCATACCAACTTTAAATTGTCCGACTCTTGTAGGAACATCTTGGTATGAAAGCGCGTAATCCTTATTATAAGTTTGATAACCTAAATCAATTCTTAAAGTTGGCAAATACTTCATATATGCAGCATAGGTTGATCTACGAGCAGCATCTACCAAGTATTTCTTTTGTTTGATATCTAAGTTACTTTCTTCAACTTTGTTTAAAACGTAAGTTAAATCATATTTTGTTACAGGCTTATTAGAAAGTACCTCACAATTATTAAGTAATCTCAATGGGGCATTATATCCAATAGCTGCACCGGAATCTTTGTTATAGAAAATTACTTTATCATCATAAAATGGAATTTTTTCATTTTTAACAATTGCACCATGCAAATATCCATGAATATTAAAAGATGTTGATTCTGCAAGTTTTCTGTCTGCATCAGGAGTTGATGTTCCCATCAAAGCTCCAATTTTAACATCTTCTTCACCTAAAGATGAAAATGTTGGTAACTTTTTAGAATTCAAAGTTGCATATAATTCTTTTCTTTGCTCAACTGACAAATTGAACAAAGGCGTTACAAAAACAGAATCGACGTCATTTGGCAAATTGTTTACAACTTTATTATAATTACCGCTATTTACCGGCAACACAACAAATTGCAAATCACATTTCTTTTCTTCAAATTTCTTTTGAATCAAAGAATTCCAATCTTTTTGTGTATTATAAAAATTTTCGTTCATCAAAACTGCAGTTTTATGTTGCGTTGGAACTAATTTTTTAAACAAAATAAAATCATTAACATATTGTTTTACAGGGTTAAAAAACGCGTTTGAACCCATATCACGCAAACCGTATTCATCAATCGTGATAACAAATTTATTTTTATTTTGTTTATCTATTAAATAATTACTTGATAAATAACCAAGAGAAACAACTGTTGTTGCTCTTGATTTTAAAGCCTTTTCTGAAACATCTTTTGCACTATTTTCAGACCAATTACCTGTAAATATCAAATCATTTGGATAAACTGCTATATAATCAGGTAACAAAGAACGTGTTATTGTCTTTTTAAAAGTTTCCATAACTTCAGCATTTTTATCTGAAGGTCCATCAAAAACAAATGCAATGTCTATTTTTCTTGCATTAGGTGCTGGTTTTAAAACATTTTGCTGTGGCATAGCTGGAGCTGCCATAACCATACCAATACCGGTATAATTTATAAATAGCAAGGCAGACAATACTATGCTTAAAATCTTTTTCATTATCTCTCCTTTCAAAACTATCATCTAGTTTTCATTACTAGATTGATTATATCATAAACATTTTTTGTTTTGATAAAAAAATTTACAATTTGAAATATAATTATAAAGTGAGGGCGAAAAAATCGTAGATTTTTTCGCCCTCATTTATTATAAAAAATTTATGTAACACTTCTTGCATGCTAAATTTACATTACGCAAAATATCTTGACAACAAGCCATCAAATCCACGTCCATGACGAGCTTCATCTTTTGCCATTTCATGAACTGTATCATGTATTGCATCTAAATTCAATTCTTTTGCGCGTTTTGCAAGTTTCATTTTACCGTCACAAGCTCCAAATTCAGCTTCTGCACGCAATTCCAAATTTTTCTTGGTAGAAGTTGTTACAACTTCGCCCAACAATTCTGCGAATTTTGCAGCATGTTCAGCTTCTTCAAAAGCATAACGTTTATATGCTTCAGCAATTTCCGGATATCCTTCTCTATCCGCTTGTCTTGACATTGCAAGATACATGCCAACTTCTGTGCATTCTCCAACAAAATTAGCTCTTAAACCTTCTAATACTTCAGAATCAACATCTTTTGCAACACCAATTCTGTGTTCATCTGCATAATTTTTATTGTTTTCATCCAACATTGTAAACGCTTCTTTTGCAGCACCACAAATAGGACATTTTTCAGGTGCTACATCATTTGATGTGTAACCACATACTGAGCATACAAATTTAGCCATAATAAAATCTCCTTACTTAAATCTTTTTTTACTACATACTAATTATAACAAAAAATATGTTTATTATATTAAATTATTACAATTGTTAACATTTAAAATTCAGACATCTACTTTTATCTTAAGACTTTGCGCTAATGAAATAAGGCAAAAATGTTACATAATAAAAATATGTACAACTTATTTTGGTATCATCAATTAATACAACCACCTTACACTCCACCTGATTGGATTTTTTTGCCTGCTTGGCTAATTTTATACATTCTAATTTTTATTTCTTTTATTTTATACACAAAAAAACGTTCTTACAGAACAAAAATGAATGGTTATATTTTATTTTTAACACAGTTAATATTAAATATTTGCTGGACACCCGCATTTTTTTATTACCAAAGTCCACAACTCGCATTTTTTATCATAATTCTTTTAGACATGACCGTATTACTTACTATTATTGATTTTATAAAAGTTGATAAAACCGCAGGATATTTACTTTTACCATATTTTCTTTGGATAATTTTTGCAACATACTTAAATCTCGGAATTATTATCCTCAACTAAAAAAGTCGCTTATAAAGCGACTTTTTAATAAAATATATCAAATACTCAAATTATTTTTTCAAGAAATCCGGAATTTGAATATCAAATGACGGAGTAGTTGGCGCCTTTGAAGCCATAGAGCTTGAAGAAGAATTTTGAGAACCAGAAAATGCTGATGAGAAAAATTCTGCAGCACTTATTGAACGATTTTCAACTTTTTCTTCTATTGGCATTTGAGAACGTAATTCAAAACCAGTTGCAATAACTGTTATTTGAATTTCACCTTGAATATTATCATCAACTACAGCACCAATAATAATACGTGCATCATCAAGAACCGCGTCATTAATAATATTTGTTGCATCAGTAACTTCGTGCAATGTCATATCAGGTCCACCAGTGATATTAACAATTACACCACTTGCACCATTGATTGAAGATTCTAACAATTGAGAATTAATCGCAATCTTAGCAGCTTCAATAGCACGACCCTCACCAGTACCTCTACCAATGCCCATCAATGCAGAACCAGATGCTTGCATTACACTCTTAACATCCGCGAAGTCTACGTTAATCAAACCTGGGATGGTAATTATATCAGAAATACCTTGTACACCTCTTAAAAGAACTTCATCAACAACTATAAATGATTCTTGCAACGAAACTCTTCTATCAACTACGTCAAGCAATTTGTCATTAGGTATAACGATAAGAGCGTCTACAGCTTCTCTTAATTTTTCTAAACCTTGTTGAGCTTGATTTTGTCTACGTTTACCTTCAAAAGAGAAAGGTTTTGTTACAACACCGATTGTCAAAATACCTAAATCTTTTGCGATTTTTGCAACAATCGGAGCCGCACCAGTACCTGTACCACCACCCATGCCGGCAGTTACAAATACCATATCAGCACCTTCAATCGCATTAGTAATATCTTGTTGAGCTTCTTCTGCGGCTTTTTCACCAACTTGAGGCTCTCCACCGGCACCAAGTCCATTTGTCAATTTTGCACCTAATTGAATTCTATTCTTACAAGTTGAAGCATTCAAAATTTGTAAATCAGTATTCATTAACCAAAATTCAACACCTGTTAAACCTGATTTTATCATTCGATTAACGGCATTACCACCGCCGCCACCGACACCAATAACTTTAATCTTAGCAGGTCCAACCCCTGGAGCTTGTGCTATATTATCAGATGATTGCATACTATAACTGTCTGATGCAGTATCTATTTTCTTTCCAAAAATATCAGGTCCTAAATTATCCACCGATTCTACCTCTTTTATTTAACTACACTATAAGTAACATATTAACATAGTATTTTAAATAAAAAAAATTGTAAAGTTTTTTGCTAATTTTTGTAAACCTAAATTAATATATGTTTACATTTCGATTTTAGAAAAATTTACGAATTTTTACTCAAAATCTCATTAATATCTTGCTAAATACCTTTCTATTTCCCACTCTGAAACATAAGTTCTGAATTTATCCCACTCAATTTCTTTTGCTGTTAAAAATTCATCCAAGATATGTGCTCCTAAAGCTTGTTTTATAATCAAAGAATTTTTCATACAAACAAGCGCTTCCGCCAAGCTACCCGGTAAAGATTCTATTCTGAATTTTTTTCTTTCTTTATCTGAAAACTTGTAAATATTACCGTCAACAGGTTTTAAAGGCTCTATCTTATTTCTAACGCCATCAATACAAGCCGTTAAAATTGTTGCAAAAGCCAAATACGGATTGCAGCTTGGATCTGGTGAACGAAGCTCAACACGTGTTGAAATACCGCGTTTAGCAGGAACTCTCAACAAGGCACTTCTGTTTGACAAAGACCACGCCATATACACTGGTGCTTCATAACCCGGAACTAAACGTTTATAACTATTGATAGTTGGGTTCAAAATCGCCGTAATACTTTTAATATGTTTTAACATACCGCCAATTGAATATTTCGCAATATCAGACAATTGATACTCTGCCTTTTCATCATAAAAAGCATTTTTACCATCCTTAAATAACGAAATGTTACAATGCATACCGGAACCATTCATACCATATACGGGTTTTGGCATAAATGTCGCATGCAAGCCATACTTTGCAGCAACTGCTTTAACTGCTATTTTGCAAGTAGCAACATTATCTGCTGCTGTTAAAACATCAGAATATTTAAAATCAACTTCATGTTGACCATCAGCTCCTTCATGATGAGATGCTTCAATATCAAAATCCATCTCTTGCAATGTGCTGACGATATCAGCTCTAATAGATTCTCCCAAATCATCTGGCCCCATATCATAATAACCTGCTCTATCATGAGTTCTTGTTGTTATTTTACCGTCCGGATCTTTTTCAAATAAGAAAAATTCAACTTCTGGTCCAATATTCATAGATAAACCAAGTTTTTGAGCTTCTGCCATTACTCGTTTCAAGTTACATCTTGGACAACCTTCAAAAGGAGTTCCGTCTGAATTATATATATCACAAATCAATCTTGCAGAATTACCGCCCTCATGTTCCTGCCAAGGCAAAATTTGAAAAGTATTTTTATCCGGATAAAAAAACATATCTGAAGTCTCAATACTTCTAAAACCTTTTATTGATGAGCCATCAAGCATTATATCATTATTTAAAATTCTATCAATATGCTCTGCTGGTATTGCTAAATTTTTTATTTGACCATTTATATCAACAAACTGTAATTTGATAAATTGCACATTATATTCAGCAATTAATCGTTTTATATCAGCATCTGTATAATTTGAGCCATTTAATTGTGTATGTTTAAATTCCATATAAAAAAACTCCATCCTTCTTTAGTTTCCAAAATCTATTATCTTTTATTATTAAAAAAAAAGCAACATTTTTTTGCAATAAGCTTGCAGAAAAAATCAAAACTTCTATCTTAAAACTTACTAAACACCCAAAGATGGAGCAATTCTTACAAATGTTCTAACCAAATCCGCATCCCATTGAGTTCCGGCACCTTCTTCTAAAATAGCTACCGCTTTTTCTAAACTCATTCCTTTACGATAAGGCCTATCACTTGTCAAAGCGTGATAAGTATCTGCTATTGCAACAATTTTAGCCGCTAGTGGAATTTCGTCGCCTTTTAATTTATCAGGATAACCTTTACCATCAATACGCTCATGATGATATTTTACAATCGGTATCAAATCTTTTAAACTTGCATTCGGTTTTAAAACTTTATCCACACCAATACTTGGATGCTGTTTCATTACAAGCCATTCCTCATCAGAAAGCGGACCCTCTTTTTTCAAAACAGATTCAGGTATGCCAATTTTTCCGACATCATGCAATAATGCGCCTAAAGTTATTCTTTCAACCTCTTTTTCCGGCAAATTAATTGCACGCGCAAGCGCTTCAGAATATTTTGAAACAGAAGTTGAATGGCCTTTTGTATATGGATCTTTTGCATCAATAGCGCCAGCTAACGAAGTCGCAACTTCCCAAATCCTTGCATCAGATTGTTCTTGATCAGAATGAAATCTTGAAATTAATTCATCTTCAAAATTTACACTTAATTGAGAATGTCTTTTCAAAATCACATCAGCATAAGAACGTAATGCAACATCATCCCAAAAATTAAAATCAGAAGAACTAATAATCGCTGACATACCATCTTTATAGCCTTTTGCCAATGAAATATACATTGCTTGTTCAGCCAAAATCAACAATTTTTCTTTATCCTCTGCGCAGTCCGGATATGTTGCAACACCAACAGAAACCTTGATTGGGCCAATTCCATCAATAAAACAGCAAGATAAAGTATAAGTAATAAATTCTGCTATATATTTAGCTTGCGCAGAATCAGTTTTTGGCATAATAACGGCAATTTCATCACCACCATAACGTCCTGCCGTATCACCTTCACGTACACATTGACGGACTTTTTCTGCAACAAGTTTAATAACCTCATCACCTTTTGCATGACCTAATTCTCTATTTATTCGAGTAATATTATTAATATCCATCATAATAATAGATAAAGGCTGTTTGCTAATTTTAGCAGTTGCCAATTCTGAAGATAAAACTTCTTGAAAACCTCTATGATTGTATAAAAGAGTTAAACTATCAGTATTTGAACATCCTTCTGCATTTTCTTGCAAACTTATATTATGAAAAGTTAACGCAACATTATTCGCCAAAAGCGAATAAACTTTGCTATTTTGCTTCATATTTTTATCTTCAACAATGAGCACTCCAATACATTTATTTATTGAAACCAATGGTATCACGATTGTTGAATATTTTTTATAATAAGAAAGCTTTAAATAATCATCATTTTGCGTATACTGTATTTTGTTTTCTAAAAAAGCTCTGACTATTGGATTTTCAGAATCTCTTATAAAAACTTTTGTCGTGTAATTATTGTTTAAACAATCCTGCAATCTCAGATTTATACAAGAAGATTTCTCTTTATAAACACCAACCGCAACAAATTTAGAATCAATTGCTTGAGTTATTATTGAAAAAATCTTGCTAAAATATTCAGAACTATCAGAGATTGTACTCATCTCGAGCATTTTATCGACAATATATCGTAAACTTAAAGTAGAATTTTTTTCAACTGGAGCACTAACCGGCAAATTATTAAAAAAACTGTTCCCAAGTGTCAATGCGTTAACTTTTGATACCAAATTTTCTTGTGATATTGGTGAAGTAACCGTTTTATCTAGGGTCATTCTATTTTTAGAATTTTGTTTTGTATCTTTTAAACCGTTTTTGTCCAACTTACATTCCTTTGATATATTAACAAATCTTATTGATAATTTTCGCTTCTAAACACATACACTAAAAAATCATCCACTAATCTTTGTCTATATTACCATGATACCACGAATTTTAATTTTTTCTAGTGTTATTTCATATATAAATTTACATTTTTAATCATATTGTTACAGTTATTTATAAGTAAAGTCTAAAATTATAGAAATATTAAATTATACTTGCAATTTCAACTTTATGACATAAAATAAAAGTGTAAAGTATACACTAGACAAATACCCTAAAGTAATTTACATAAGTTTACAAATCACAAAGTAGGTAAGTATGAGTAAAAAAAATATTAGAAACATCGCAATTATTGCCCACGTTGACCATGGCAAAACAACTTTAGTCGATTGTTTGCTAAAACAAAGTGGAGTTTTTAGAGAAAACCAACAAACACAAGAACGAGTTTTAGACAGTAATGACCTTGAAAAAGAAAGAGGTATTACGATTCTTTCAAAAAATATTTCAATAGAATATAAAGGTAATAAAATCAATGTAGTTGATACCCCTGGTCACGCAGATTTCGGTGGCGAAGTTGAACGAGTTTTAGGAATGGTAGATGGCGCACTTTTAATTGTAGACGCTGCAGAAGGTCCAATGCCACAAACACGATTTGTTCTTTCTAAAGCTCTTGAATTAGGTATAAAAATCATAGTTGTTATTAATAAAATTGACAAACCGGCTGCCGATCCTGACGGCACATTAGACAAAGTGTTTGATTTATTCACTGAACTTACAGATAGAGAAGATTTGATTGATTTTCCTTATTTATACGCAAGTAGTTTAAACAGTTTTGCAATTAAACACTTAGATGACGAGCGCAAAGATATGATTCCGCTTTTAGATTGCATTCTTGAAAACATTTCAGAACCTCCAGGTGATGCTAACAAACCATTTCAATTTAGAGCAACAACTCTTGATTACAACGAATATGTAGGCAGAATTGTAATCGGACGTATTGCAAACGGTGTCGTACATTCACAAGATATTGTTGCCTGGATTAATGCTAATGGTGAAGTTAGTAAAGGAAAAATTACAAAATTGTTTGGTTTTAAAGACCTCGGAAAAGTAGAAATTGATTCTTCAGAAGCTGGTGATATTGTTGGTATCGCAGGATTTTCAGATATACAAATTGGGGAAACTTTATGCGATACAAACCACATAGAAGCTTTACCGCTTATAAAAGTTGATGAGCCGACTCTACAAATGAATTTTTCCGTAAATGACAGTCCTTTTGCAGGACAAGAAGGTAAATTTGTTACCTCAAGACAAATCAGAAAACGTTTATTTGACGAACTTGAAAAAAATGTTAGTTTAAGAGTTGAAGAAACTGATTCTACCGATTGTTTTAGAGTTAGCGGTAGAGGAGAACTACATTTAGGCGTTTTGATAGAAACAATGCGACGCGAAGGTTACGAATTTCAAGTTTCAAAACCAGAAGTTATCTATAAAGGCGAAGGCGAAAATAAGCAAGAACCGTTTGAAAATCTTTTAATTGATGTTCCAGAACAATACGCTGGAGCATGCATAGATAAACTTTCTGGAAGAAAAGCTACTATGCTTTCTATGAATAGTGCAAATGGACGTACAAACATGAATTTTTCAATTCCCGCTAGAGGCTTAATCGGTTTCCGCTCTGAATTTATCAGAATGACTAGAGGCGAAGGTATTATGTACCATACATTTGATGAATATAAGCCTTATGCCGGCGATATTCCTAAGCAAAGAAGTGGTTCGATTTTAGCTCACGAACAAGGTGAAGCTATTCCATACGCATTAGCACAATTTGAAGACAGAGGAGTATTCTTTGTTACCCCTAAAACAAAAGTCTATAGAGGAATGATTATCGGCGAAGGAAATCGTTCACAAGATATTGTTGTTAATATTTGCAAAACTAAAAAACTAACAAACATGAGAAGTTCAACAGCCGATGTAATGGTAACTCTTCAAGCACATAAAACACTTTCACTAGAAGAATGCCTTGAATACATTGGAGATGATGAACTTGTAGAAATTACTCCTCAAAATATAAGAATGAGAAAAATGGATTTGGTTAAATTCCATAGTATTTAGTTCTTATTAATTTTAAATATACACACAAAAAAAAGAAGTTAACTTTGTTCCATAAAGCTAACTTCTTTTTTACTAAAAATTATATCTCATAATTAATGGACTTTTCGCATCAATTTCGGCAATGCATCTTTCCAAATCTTTGACATTGAAAGTTCTTTTGCCTCTTTAGTCACATTTTCTGCATTTATAGCATCACGTTTATCAATCAAATCTTTTACTGTCGCAAAAACCTCTTTACTTTCTTCTGATTTCGGATTTAATCTTTTGATTAAATCTTTTACATCTTTTACATAAGGATTGCCACCGTCGTCGATTTGAATATATTGAAAATTACCTAGTTTTGGCATTTTGCCAGAACCTTCTCTTGCTTCCAATGTTTCAACCAATGTTCCAGGCTCTGCAAACAAAAATTTTGTTGGAAAAATTTTCTTCTCAGCAGCAACTGTTTCACCTGGTTTAAGCGGTGATTTTACGAAATCTCGACCGTCGGCGCCATTATAAGTTCTATACATTAATTCAGGTTCAGAACTTACTGCTCTATCTGGATACATTGATAAGCCTTTTTCTTCCATTTCTTTTAAAACTTTTGGATTACTAATTCCCCAATCTTTAGGAACATCACCATATCCTAAAATTATATCACCTTTTTTAGGTGTGTAGTGTCCTCCTTTAGGATCCCATACATTTGGAAAAACTTCTGTTCCTTCCGCTAATTTGAATGTTGCTTTCCCCCCTTTTGTTTCTGCATCAAATGCTGTTTTTAGAATTTCATCACCTGCTTTTATTGTATTTACGGGTTTAACCAAATCACGTCCTAATGAGACTTTTGGCATTTCAGACATTTGTGTTTTTACATCTTGTAAATTCGCCATCTTAGGGCTCTCTTTTTGAGAAATTGGTGTTTTTGATAATGCGACATTAATTGGGGTTAAATCAACCATTGTACTTCCTTTCTTATTTTATCATCTAACAATATAATAATTATTAAGGGTATATTAATATAAAGTATTTTTTTTATAAAAAATTGCCATTTTGTAAAAATTTATTAAGTTAAAAATAATTTTAAGAGCTATTAAAGCAGTTGAATTAACCACATACGCATTGCAAAAGAGGTTGTCTTTATTTTTTAAGACAACCTCTTTTTATATTTTTTAAACAAGCACAAACTACCAGCTTGCTTTGGTTACACCTGGTAACAAACCTTGGTGTGCCATTTTTCTTAAACAAATTCTGCACAAGCCGAAATCTCTGTGGAATCCGTGAGGACGTCCGCAAATACTGCATCTGTTATGAAGTCTAACTGTTGGATATTTACCTTTAGCAGCTAACATTTCTCTTGTCTTTTCTTTGTTTATCATCGCTTTCTTAGCCATGATTTTCTCCTTTATTACTTTGTGTTATTAACCAAATTTAAGTACAATCGGGATTTAAAATCCATCTGCACTATTTCTTATGCCTTCATACCTTTGAATGGCATACCGAGAAGTTTTAACAATTCTCTAGCTTCATCGTCAGTTTTTGCGGTTGTGATTATTGAAACATTCATACCTTTTACCAAATCAACTTCTTCATAAGTGATTTCAGGGAATAATGCTTGTTCCTTTAATCCTAATGTGTAATTTCCTCTGCCGTCAAAACTCTTAGCTGAAATACCTCTAAAGTCACGAATTCTTGGTAAAACAACGCAAATTAATTTTTGCATAAAATCATACATTCTTTCACCACGAATTGTTGCCATTGCACCAACCGGCATACCTTCTCTTAACTTGTAAGATGCGATAGATTTTTTTGCCTTTGTTACAACAGCCTTTTGACCGGCAATTTTTGTTAATTGTGCTTGGATAGCATCAGCTATTTTTGAGTTGTGAGAAGCTTCACCAACACCCATGTTCAACACAATTTTGTGAAGTCTTGGTATCATCATATCATTGGTATAACCAAATTTTTCTTTTAATGCTGCCTTAACTTCTTCGTCATACTTTGTTCTTAAGCTTTTTGTTCTTGTCATTTTTTCTTTTCCTTTTTACTGAGACGATATTAGTATCAAGGAGATAGCAACGAGTTCAACTCATTACTAACCTTATACTAAGCGTCTAATTGTTCACCACATTTTTTGCATACGCGAACTTTTTTTCCGTCCACTACTGCATGTTTGATTCTTGTTGGTTTTTCGCAACTTGGACATACAATCATAACATTTGATGAATCAAGAGGTGCTTCTTTCTTTATTAAGCCACCTTGAATACCATACGCAGGATTAGCCTTTGTCGCTTTAGTAACCATATTTACACCTTCAACAATTACCTGTTTTTCTGAAGGTATAGATTTTTTGATGTTACCTATTTTTCCTTTATCTTTGCCTGCTGTTACGATAACTCTGTCACCGGTTTTAACATGCAAATTTTTCTTATTGTCTGCCATTTTCTTTCTCCGTTTGTCTTTCTTTGAATTTGATTATCTATCTTCATTAACCTTAAATTAACGAAAACTAAATAACTTCAGGTGCAAGAGAAACAATCTTCATAAAATTCTTGTCTCTCAATTCCCTAGCTACCGGTCCAAATACACGAGTACCTCTAGGGTTACCGTCTTTTGCTATAATAACTGCAGCGTTTTCGTCAAATCTGATAACAGAACCGTCTGCACGTTTAATATCATGCTTTGTTCTTACAATAACAGCTTTAACTACTTCAGACTTTTTAACTGTCATATTCGGTGTTGCATCCTTTACAGTTGCGACAACAACATCACCGACTCTGGCAAATTTTTTGTTTGAGCTACCCATTACACGAATAACCAACAATTCTTTTGCGCCTGTATTATCTGCTACTACTAGTCTTGTTTCTTGTTGTATCATTTTTCTTTTCCTTTACTTAATTCGTCTGTCCATGAGCCTGATGCGTTCAAACTCACCCCGACGAAATTTTTACCTTAATTATAGAATAACTGATTTTCAGTTAAGATTACCAAACAAAATTGATTATCTAGCTTTTTCTACAATTGATTCAACAACCCATCTTTTGCTTCCTGAAATTGGTTTTGATTCAATAATTCTTACTGTATCACCAATACCGCATTCATTTTTCTCATCATGAGCTTTGTAATTTTTGTTTGATTCAATAATTTTCTTATATTTTGGGTGTGGATTGTATGACGCAACTTTTACAACTACTGTTTTATCCATTTTGTCACTAATAACTACACCTTGTTTTTCTTTCTTAGGCATTTTTTACCTCATTTTCTTTTTCATTAATTACAGTCTTTGCTTGAGCAATTAAACGCTTAGTCTTTGAAATCTCTGCAGTATTATCAAGCTTGTGCATTGATAACTTGATTCTTGAATCAAGTAATTGCTTTTTTGAATCAACAACTAATTGTTTTAACTCTTCAACTGTTTTTTCACGCATTTCACTTAGTTTCATTGTTATTATCCTTTAATAATTATACAGCTTCTTGTTCTTTCTCAATAACTTTAACTTTGATAGGCAATTTTTGCGCTGCTAATTCTAACGCATGAATCGCTACATCTCTGTCAAAATAATCAAGTTCAAACAATATTCTGTTTGGTTTTACTACTGCTACCCAGTATTCAACGTTACCTTTTCCTGAACCCATACGAGTTTCAGCAGGTTTTGCTGTAATAGGTTTATCTGGGAATATTTTAATCCAAACGTTACCGCCACGTTTGATTTCACGAGTCATTGCACGTCTTGCAGCTTCGATTTGACGGCTGGTAATCCAACCTGGTTCTAGTGCCTTCAACGCATAACGACCAAATTCGAATTGTGTACCTCTTGTTTCAGTACCTTTCATTCTTCCTTTCATCATTTTGCGGTATTTTGTTTTTTTCGGCATTAACATTATTATTGTTCTCCTAATTTACTATTTTGTTTCTACAGGCTTACGTTTACCACGTCTACCATTGTTGAATCTTTCGCCTGATTGTTCTTTTGATGATTTAGTTTTGATATTCATATCAGCTTTTTCGCCTGGCATTAAATTACCTTTGAATATCCAAACCTTAACACCAATTTTACCCATGATTGTATCTGCTTCAGTGAATCCGTAATCAACGTCAGCTCTTAATGTTTGTAGAGGAATTCTACCTTCTTTTGCCCATTCAGAACGAGCGATTTCTGCTCCGCCTAAACGACCAGATACCATAATTTTGATACCTTGAGCTCCAGCTCTCATTGTACGTTGCATTGCTTGTTTCATTGCACGTCTGAAAGCTACACGTTTTTCTAATTGTTGTGCTACTGATTCAGCAACCAATAAAGCATTTACATCAATTCTGGCAACTTCTACCACATTAATGATTACAGGTTTGCCTAAATATTTTGAAACTTCAGTTTTTAAATCTTCAATACCTTGACCGCCTCTACCAACAACAATACCGGGTTTAGCTGTTACAACAGTGATTGTTGTACTTTGAGACTTTCTATCTATCAAGATTTCTGCAACACCTGCCGCATAAAGTTTCTTTTTGATAAATTTTCTAATTTTAGCATCTTCTGCTACGAATTCAGCATAATCTTTAACCTTTGCATACCATGTGCTTGCCCAAGATCTAATTATACCTACTCTGAATCCGGTTGGATGTGTTTTTTGTCCCATTTTTCTATTTCCTATTTTACGTCACTAACTTTAACTGTGAGGTGAGATGTACGTTTGAGTCTCTTGTATATACGACCTTGAGCTCTTGGTTTACCTCTTTTATACGTTACGCTTTCATCTGCAAAAATTTCAGATACTTTTAAAGCATCAGATTTTACACTTGCTTTTTCAAACGCGTTTGCAGCAGCTGCTTTAATATTTTTTTCAACTACTCTTGCCGCGAAATAAGGCATGAAACGTAACATATCAAGAGCTTCGTTAACAGCCTTACCTCTTACTTCGTTGATTACACGACGAAGTTTTCTTGCTGTCATTTTTATGTTTGTTTGTCTTGATTTAGCTTCCATTTTTATTTTCCTTTTTTTAATTAATTCTTAATCAAAAATCTGTACAGATTATTTACGTTTTGCTGTTTTGTCAGAACCTGCGTGCCCTCTGTACATTCTTGTAGGCGCAAATTCACCCAATTTGTGTCCAATCATTTGTTCTGTTACATATACCGGAACATGGGTTTTACCATTATGCACTGCAATGGTATGTCCAAGCATATCAGGAATAATCATGGATGCTCTTGACCAAGTTTTAACAACTTTCTTTTCAGAATTTTCATTCATTTTGTTAATTCTCTTTTGAAGAGCTTCTTCTACGTATGGGCCTTTTTTTAATGAACGTGCCATTAATTTCTCCTTTTATATATTTGTATTAATGTTTGTAAAAATATTTTTTGCTAGTTACTTGTATTATCTACAAATTTTCACATTTTATTTTTTACGACGTCTTACAATTAACTTATCAGACGCTTTACCTTGTTTTCTAGTCTTATAACCAAGTGCAGGTTTACCCCAAGGTGTCTTAGGATGTCCGCCTGGACCTGTTTTACCTTCACCACCACCGTGAGGGTGATCACAAGGGTTCATTGTAACACCACGAACTGTAGGTCTTACACCCATGTATCTTTTTCTACCAGCTTTACCGATTGATAAGTTTTTGAATTCGGCATTACCTAATGAACCAATTGTTGCCATACATTCTTTTCTTACCATTCTCATTTCGCCTGAAGGTAATTTCACTGTAACATAATTGCCTTCTTTTGCCATAACTTGCGCAAAGTTACCTGCTGAACGAACCATTTTTGCACCTCTACCTGGGATAAGTTCGATGTTATGAACAATTGTACCTAAAGGAATCAATTCTAAAGGTAAAGCATTACCAGTTTGAATTGAAGCTTCTGGACCAGAAACAATTACATCACCTACATTTAAACCTTCTGGTGTTAATATATATCTTTTTTCACCATCTGCATAGAAAACTAATGAGATTCTAACATTTCTGTTTGGATCATATTCAATAGTTTTAACTGTTGCAGGAACACCAAATTTTTCTCTTTTGAAGTCGATAATACGGTAAGCTTGTTTTACACCACCACCCTTATGACGGCATGTAATTCTTCCAGTGTTGTTTCTACCAGAAGTTTTTGCTATTTTCTTCAATAAAGATTTTTCAGGAGTTTGCGTAGTGATTTCTTGATAATCACTTTTTGTCATACCTCTTTGTCCCGGAGATGTCGGATTAATTTTACGAATTGCCATTTTTATTCTCCTATTTCTATCTTTTTGGCTTGTTAACTTTATTCCGCCATAAATTTTTATTCACTTATATCGGCGGTTTCATTACGCTACTTCATCTTGCTTACTTATTGTAAATCAAAAATTGTAGCGATTCGCTATTATATAGCTGTAAGTTCTTCGATTGGATCACCTTCAATAGTAACGATTGCTTTCTTTGAAGAATCAGTTCTACCAAATTTTAGACCCATTCTTTTTTCATGAGAAGGCATATAAACTGTTTGTACCTTCTTAACTTTTCTACCAGGGAAAGCTAATTCTACAGCTTGAGCAATTTCAATCTTTGTAGCATCTTTGTTTACTTCAAAAGTATACTTTCCTTGAGCAGTTGCTATCATTGATTTTTCTGTAATGATAGGCTTTTTAATTACATCATATAATTTTTCTATGTTTGTTCTGTTCTTACTCATTATTGCAACCTTTCTGTAACATCACTTACAGCCTTTTCAGTCATTACAACAAAATCAGCTTCTAACAAATCTTTTACATTTAAGTTTGATGGTAACAACAACTTAACGCTAGGAATATTACCAGCTGCTAAACTTAAATATTTATTTTCTTCAGCCATTGTATCAGCAATAACTAAAATTTTACCGCTTAAATTCAATGACTTAATAATACCAGCCATTAATTTTGTTTTTGGTTCTGTTATAGCAGAAAAATCTTTTACTACAACAATTTGTTCTTCTCTAGCAGAAAGAGCTGATTTCAAAGCTAACTTTCTTGCTTTTTGTGGCATATTGATTTCAAAACTTCTTGGTTTTGGTCCAAATATAACACCACCACCTGCAAACAATGGAGAACGAGTAGAACCTGCTCTAGCACGTCCAGTACCTTTTTGTTTCCAAGGTTTACGTCCGCCACCAGAAACTTCTGCTCTTGTTTTTGCTGATGCAGAACCTTGTCTTGCATTATTTAATTGTCTTCTTAAAGCTAAATGCATTACATGAAGATTTGGTTCAACACCAAAAACTTCTTTTGCTAATGAAATTTCGCCTAATGATTCACCATTTGTATTCATTAATTGTTTTGTCATTTTTTCTTTCCTTTTCGCTTTCCGATTACCCCTTTTCGATTTCTCGATTTTATTTGGCAATAGCGGATTGTGTATCTTCTGTTTGATTCCGCCCATGCAATCAAAGATTGCTTTGTTCTTTTGCGGATTGTCTTGTTACGAATTATGCTTTATGCTTTGAGTTAGATGCTAACACCGTCACTCCAAGCAAAATTCGCTAGTTCCATTTTGTTCTAGTTGGAACGATTGTTACCAATCTTCCTTCACAACCCGGAACTGAACCTTTTACTAATACTAAACCGTTTTCTGAATCAACTTTAACAAGTTTTAATTTAGTAATAGTGACTCTTTCGTTACCCATGTTACCAGCCATTCTTTTACCTTTGATAACACGGCTAGGAGTTGTACCTGCACCAATTGAACCGGGAGCTCTGTGGTTTTTAGAACCGTGAGCCATAGGTCCACGTCCAAAGTTCCATCTTTTAACAGTACCTTGGAAACCTTTACCTATTGATGTACCAGTTACATCAACTTTTTCAACGTTAGCTAAAACTGACAAGTCGATTTCTTGACCAACTTTGTAATCAGCAGGATTTTCTACTCTGAATTCTTGAAGATGTCTGTAATTATTCAAACCATTCTTCTTAAAGTGTCCTAATTCAGCTTTTGTTAAATGTTTTTCTTTTGCTGGAATTGTACCAACTTGTATAGCATTATAACCGTCAGTTTCAACAGTTTTTACTTGAGTAACAACAGTTGAATCAACCTTGATAACGGTTACAGGAACTGCCAAACCTTCTGAATCAAAGATTTGAGTCATTCCAAGTTTCTTTCCTATTACACCTAATGTCATAATTTTCCTTTCCGGCACAATTTGACAAATCACCTATTGAATGAAATATCAATTCTATGCCATACATCTTGCGAGCGCTACTACCTAACACTTTACCTAACTTGAGATTAAATCTCTAAGGGTTTTAACCTTCCGTCTTACCTGACGTCGTAGTTCACATTATATGCATAATGCTTATTAAGTTTTCAATTTTGGCTTTGAGCTAAAAATTAGCTTCACTCCTCAATAAAAGGAGCAAGAAGTTAATTATAATTTAACTTCAATATCTACGCCTGCTGGTAAGTCTAATCTACTCAATTCTTCAGTAGTTTGTTGAGTAGGTTCGTAAATATCAATAATACGCTTATGAGTTCTAATCTCAAAATGTTCACGAGATTTTTTATCAACGTGAGGTGAGCGTAATACACAATAAATACGTCTTTTTGTAGGTAAAGGAATAGGACCGGCTACTTTTGCGTCTGTTCTTTTTGCTGTCTCAACGATCTTTTCAGCTGATACATCAACCAACTTGTGTTCGTAAGATCTCAAACAAACTCTAATTCTTTGTCTTGTACCTGTCATTTTAAAATTCCTTTATTTTTTGTGTTTTACTTTTGAGTTTTTAAACAATAAGAAAACCTTTGTTTACTAACCCAGCTATTACTTTCGACTATAGCATTTGAATCATAAAACAAACAAAATATAGTGTCAACAAGTGTTTTTTGCTTTTGCAAATAATTTACAAAAATTTACAAAAAAATGTTGCGCCCTGCGGAAAATTTCCGCAGGGCGCCTTAAAATTTTAACTATTTATACCTATGAACTGTATTTTTCAGGTTTACGAATTTTAATTTCTTGTCCAGGTTCAATTATAACCGTATAGTTATCACTTTCCCAATGAAGTTTGTTACCTTCATCAGCCATTACTTTATCTACCAATTCTCTAATTTGCTTAGCTGTTGGATTTCCGTTACCCCATTCTTTTAATTTTTGTTCACATAAATCCCAAACCGTATCGCCAGGTTTTACAGTTACAACATCGCCATCATTTTCTTCTTGAACAGGAGCTTCCACTGGCGCAACCGGAATTTGCTCAACTATTTCAGGAGTTTCTTCAATTTGTGTAGTATTTTCAACAGGTTTTTCTGCCTTTACATCTTTCGCTTTATCAACTTTATCACCTGCTTTATCAACTTTATCACTTGCTTTATTTACGACATAAGCTATTGCCGCACCGACAAGTGCTATTCCTGCAAGAATTGCACCAAATTTACCTTTTTTGCCTTTTAAAGACTTAAACCGTTTACCTTTTTTATCAATTTCTGACTTTGCCATCTTTTTAGCCTTTTCTCCAGATTTAACTTCTTTTAAAACTTCTTTTTTTTCTTTTACAGGATTATCCGTAGATTTGTCAGCAGTCTTTTCCACTGGATTTTCAGTAGCTGTTTTGTTCGATTTTTCAACAGGTTTTTCTTTTGTTTTTGATGCATTTTCTGCTTTTTCTTTAGAAGAATTTTCTTTTGCATTTATATCATTAGCTTGCGTTTT
Organism: uncultured Candidatus Melainabacteria bacterium; assembly: GCA_934754655.1. Classification (GTDB taxonomy): domain Bacteria; phylum Cyanobacteriota; class Vampirovibrionia; order Gastranaerophilales; family Gastranaerophilaceae; genus CAG-196. The sequence goes on from CAKVIC010000003.1 coordinate 103,560, forward strand.
TTTCTTCGGAACCTTTTTGCTTTGTTTTTGTTTTTGTTTTTGAACTTCAAACTTTTGGTATTTGTCAAAATTTATCTGTTCAGGAATACTTCCTTTAAAACTTTCAGAATACATTCCTTTTAATTCTTCTACACCTTTATTATATGCCATTTTTTTCTTAGTTAACGCTTTTTTTTGTTTTTTATTAAGATTATTATTTTTTTCTAATTCTTCAATATCAGCTTTTAAGCCATTAAGCTCATGAGCTTTTACTCGATAATCTACTATATTTGGTGTATTTGATGTTTGCGCAGGTGATGGAGCAGTTTTCGCAGGTGATGAAGTAGATTCAGTAAAAACACTTTCACTTTCAACTGCTGGAATTTCATTAGTTATAGAAGTTGTAAATACGTTGTCAACAGATGGATAACTATAATTAACTGATGAATTAGGCAAATCATTAGTCGACAAACTTATATTGTGTGATTTCCAAAAATTTAACAAATTATTAACCGCTTCTGCCATCTCTCGCTCTCCTTTATTTAGTGTTACATGTATATAAAGTTGATGAGAAATTGAAAATTGCGCGCACAATTTGGTACACATCATATCATATCATATCATATCGAGCATTATAATTGAGTTTCAGCACTTTTGTAAAATTTTGTAAACCTCGTTACAATTTGTTACATTTGCATTTTCTGAAATTTTTTAGATTTTTTTTGTCATGAGTCACTCGTTTCTGCATCTCACTGGCGTTGAACCTTGCGTTAATCAGGTTTCTTACTTATATTAACCCCAGTTCACTTGTCAGATCCTGAAATAAATTCAGGATGACAGGAAAAATAAACTGTGGATTTGCGGTAAAACAATTTGTCATGAGTCACTTGTTTCAGCATCTTGTCGGTGTTGAACCTTGCGTTAATCAGGTTTCTTACTTATATTAACCCCAGTTCACTGGTCAGATCCTGAAATAAATTCAGGATGACAGGAAAAATAAACTGTGGATTTGCGGACGGGATGAGAGAAATAAATTCAGGATGACGGGAAAATAACTGTAAGTTTGTGGACAGAATGAGTGAAATAAATTCAGAATGACAGAAAAAGTCAAAGCTCGCACCTTGCGGTGCGAGCTTCTTTGTTTTATGCCGGATATTAATACTTATATTTTACCTTAAACTTATTTTCAAAAATAGCGCCGGTACAATATGGATTTCCACCTTCTGATCCATTTGCACATTCTTTACTCCATGTTAAATCATCATTTTGAGTACCGTCCCAGTTATATACACCAACCGGACGCAATGAACCGTCGTTATACATTACAAAAGCGAAAATATCTTTTGCAATTTCATTTTTACCATTTTTGATACCATTTATATCAATTGCAACAATACCAATTCTTTGTTTACGTGGTGCAAGTTTTGATGGTGCATTAATATAATCTTTTTTGATTTCATAAGCAATACTAATACCATTATTTAAAGTAATTGATTTATCTTTTGCAAATAAACCTGCCCAATCTGTTGGAAGTGTTATTGCAGAGTCAAGTTTTTCTTCTGCCGGTAATGTTGGTCTTTGTGATTGTTCACCATTATCATCAGCTGTTGGGGGATTATTATCACCACCTCCTGTACCACCACCGGTAGACGGTTTGTCATTAACACCACAATTATTATCTTTATATGCTTGAGAAGAAGGATTTAAACCTTTACAAGGATCATAATTCGTACATATACCATTTCTATCAAAACATCCCGGCAAACATCTTGCATCACAATCATTTGATGGTGGCTCTGTTTTACACTTTATCTCCCAAACTGCTGCGTATCCAGAAATGCTATTTTTCCCACGTTCTAATTCATAACAAGATTTACACATAACATGATTAGTATAGCCAGTAGTATTACATAAAAGAGTTTCACAACTTTTTGTATATGTTACTTTTTTACAATTATCAATTTTTGTTTGTTTATTTTCGTCATAAGGAGGGTTTAGCCAATTACCATTAGGTCTCGTACCTCCTGTTGTAGTACCACCTTCTTTATCAGTCATAGGAAGCAACTGTTTATTATCTATATTTGGGGGCATTGTAACATCAGAATCAAGCCATGAAGAGCCAGATTTTGCAGCGTTTGCGGCTGGCACGAATCTGACATTATTAGCTGTTATATTTGATTTTAAATAATTATTAAGATCTGTAGAGTATTTTTCATAATCAAACGCATTGTTTTTATAATATTTTGCAAGCATTGTATTTGAACTATTAGTTTGAAGAATTGCAGCATTTGCTTGTTCAAATATCGCAACGGTTTTTGCTAATTTTGGACCTACTTGAGCTTTCGCTGTTGAATGAATTACGATAGGCGTAGTAATTGCTACAACAACACCTATTATACCAAGTGCAATAATAGTTTCAGCTAGCGTGAATCCTTTTTTTAACATATAAATCTCCCATCTGCTCTTAATACAATTATATATTCATTTTAGCATATTGGGCTAGGGTTGTAAAGGGGACAAAGAGAATCGAATCAGACTGGCGCAAACTCCTTAATTTATGTTATAATACTTAAGTCCAAAAAATTAATAGGAAGTTTCGAGATGGAATTTATCACTGTTTTTAAAGAACCTGCAATATTAATTATTATTGCAATATTTTTGTTCTTTATTCTATTTACATTACGAAATTATTATTTTGCGCAAGCAAATTTAAAAAAAGTGTATTTATTTTTAAAAAATTTCAACAAAAAAGAAATCTCATACCGATTCGCCGAGTTAGACGAATTCATGGTAAGCAATTCTTTTATGTCAACAAATTGGGAAGATTTTAAAAAAGCATTAATTTTCCCCGACAAACTTTATATATCTTCAAAAACTCAAAATTCTGCTGACACCACAAAATCTGAAATCTTTTTGACGGTCGATTCTTCTTATTTTTTCAACGAAGAATCATTGATTAGTTCAAAAATTAATTACAAGTTTATCCAAATTATGCCAACTTTATTAACCGGTTTAGGACCGTTTTTCACATTTTTGAAAATGGCAATGGCTTTTGCTGTTATTGATTTATCATTCAAAAATGCTGAAAATTCTCTAGGCGGTTTGCTTGGCAATATCAAAATAGCAGCACTTTGTTCAGTTTTTGCAGTCGGTCTATCATTATTATTTATGTTAATAGAAAAAATTGCTTACAACAAATTGTGCAAAAAATACTATTTATTAATCCAAAAAGAATTTATACGCTTGTTTGATATTTGTACAAGTGAACAATTTTTGCTTGATTTAGTAAACGAATACAAGGCGCAAAACTCAAATAATGAAAAATTTATCAAAACATTGCCTGAAAGTCTATCAAAATCATTAGAAAAAGCCGTCACGGATTCTGCAGTTCCGTATCTTGAAAATATTTTGTACAGTTTAAATAAATTGAATGATTTAATAGGCAGAAATGGCAATGGCGATATAGTAGACAGGTTGTTTTAAAAAATGAGATTAAAATATAAAAATACGGATTCTGCTGAATCAAACATATTTTGGGTTACAATGACAGATTTAATGACCGCATTAGTGTTGGTTTTTATTGTTTTATTTTGTTATGCTTTTATCTCAAATCAGATGGAGAATTTTAAACAAAATGTTGCTAAAGAAAATCTTTCAGAAGCACTTAAAGAATCGCTTAAAGAACAAAAACTTTCTGCCACAGTTGATGATATTTCAGGCGTTGTAAAAATTTCAGATTTAGAACTTTTTGATGTAAATAGTTACAAGCTTTCTGCCAAAGGAAAAGCATATTTAGACAAATTTGCTCCTGCTTATTTTAAATCCTTGAATGAAAACAATTATTTAAAAAATAACATTGATAAAATAATCATTCAAGGTCACACGGATTCACAAACCTATGTCGGCAAATACACAAAAGATGAACAATATATGAAGAATATGGAGTTATCTTTAAAACGCGCATTTGAAGTTGCAAACTATATGACAGCAACTCAATACAACAAGCAAGACAGTGACAATTTACGAAAAATGATTATCGTTGAAGGAGCTAGTTTTTCAAATCCAATAATCATAAATGGCAAAGAAGATTTTTCAAAAAGTCGAAGAGTTGAATTAAAAATAGTGTTCAAACAAGTCGGAGAAAGGGATAAACAGGGGATAAAACAAGGGGTAAAACAAGGGGTAAAACAAGGGGTAAAACAAGGGAGAAACAAAGAATAAAACAGGGGTGTGTTAGAATTTGAATTTTATAAATTAAATATGTTATAATATTAAAAAGAGGTGTTTAATATGAGTGATGTAATAATTAACGAAGAAAATGGATTTGATATCGTTGAATTTAAGCCAGAAGGAATTTGTGCAAAAATTATGCATTTTAGAATTAAAGATAATGTAATACAAGATGCAGAAATTGTCGGTGGATGTAGTGGTAACCACAAAGGTATAATTTCTTTAATCAAGGGCATGAACTTAAACGAAGTTGTTGAAAAATTAAAAGGAATTACTTGCGGTGCGCGCGCAACAAGTTGCCCTGATCAGATTTCTGTTGCAATAAAATCTTATATTGAGCAAAAACAAGCTGTCAAAGCTTAAATGGTTTCTGACAAATACGCTTGCTTAACTCACATGTTTGCTTTTTGCTCGGCGCAAAGGATTATTTTTTCTGTATTCAGAAGTTGATAAGTGAGCGGGGTTTGATTCCTGTTGGTTGTTTGCTTGGCGCAAGGTTCAGCATAACAAAAAACAAGATTTGTTAAAACTCTTCTTACTTCTCCTAAACAACGTCTTAAATGTAGCTTACTTAAAATTCCAAAAACCTTTTTGAAAAAGAACTAAGAACGGAATTAATTCTAAACGCCCTACATACATATCAATAATAAGAATCACTTTAGATAAATCACTTAAATTTGCATAATTATCTAAAGGGCCTATAATTCGTCCCAATCCAGGGCCGATATTACCAATTGCACTCACTGCGCTTGAAATTCCTACAGCTGTATTTTGTTCTAAAATTGCAATAATTAAAGCTGAAATCACAAGAATTAAAATATAAAATGATACAAACATTAAAGTTTGATGAAGAATTTCATTCGAAATAGAATATTTATCAATTTTAATATTGAACACCGCTTTTGAATGTAAGATTTTTGCCATTTCAACTTTCATAATCTTAAAAATCAAAAGCCAACGCATAATTTTTATACCACCACCTGCTGAACTTGCGCAACTTCCAGCGCACATTGCTATAAACAAAATTGCTTTAGATGAATAATCCCAACTTGAAAAATCAACGCTACAAAAACCTGAAGTCGAAATAACTGAAACAACTTGAAAAAATGAATTAGATATTGAATTAACAATATCATAATTAGAATTTACAAATAAAGAAAAAGCCAATAATAACGATAAAATCAAAACAATTAACATATATATACGAAATTCTTCATTTTTAAATAAAATAGAAGGATTAAACTTTGAAAAAGCTTGATATTGCAAATTATAATTAGCTCCGGCACAAAACATGAAAAAACAAATTATCCACAAAACAACATTTGGCACACCAACAAAACTTGTTTGACAAGGGCTAAATCCACCACCGGATACTGTCGACATAGAATCACATAACGCATTAAAAAATGTAAATCCGTTCGCTTTTAGCAATATAATTTCTAAAACAGTTAAGCCAAAATAAATTTTCCAAAGAGAAGACGCTGTATTTTTAATTCTTGGCGTAAATTTTTCTTCTGTAGGCCCTGGAGCTTCAGCAAAAAATAATTGACGTCCTGCTATTGCAAACTGAGGCAAAATCGCAATAAACAAGACGATAATTCCCATACCGCCAAGCCATTGTATAAATGAACGCCAGAAAAACAATGTTTTAGGATAATCAAAATGCGTAAAAATCGTTGCTCCAGTCGTCGTAATTCCAGAAGTGGCTTCAAAAAGAGCTTCTAAAGGACTTAAATGAAAAAATAAAAAAGGCACTGCAGAAAAAACTCCGGCTAGAACCCAACTGAAAAACACGACAAAAAGTCCTTCTGTTTTTTTTATATCATTAATTGATTTTATTTCTCTTACCGTTCTTTTTGTTTTTAATAAAACCGAAAACAAAAACAAAATCAAAAATGAAACAAAAAACGGAAAAATTGCAGAATATTCTTTATAAAAAATTGCAATAACAATAGGCACAAGCATTACTATGCCTAAATATTTTGTAATTAAAGAAAATGTATATGCTAAATAAGATAACCTCATTCTTTTCCTTTAAAATAATCTTTTATTAATTGTGCGTTCTCAGATGTTGTTAGTACTATCAAATTATCACAGCTCATTAACTGTGTTATACCATTTGGAATTATAACGCGATTACGACGTCTTACGACACCAATAACAGCTTTAGCCGGAAGTTTTAAATCCATAACTTTTATAGATTCAAATTTTTCAGGCAAAGTAATCTCTAAAACCTCACCTTTACCTTGTTCTACAGTTGTCAAAATTCCGACATTATTGCCACACAAAAAGTTTTTAACCTCATTAAGCGCAGCCATTTTAGAAGAAAGAGCAATATCAACTCCTACTTTTTCAAATAATGACAAATTCAAAATCTTTGACACCCTTGAAATTACGCGTTTTACCCCTAGCTGTTTTGCCATTAATGAACATAGCAAATTTTTTTCATCGTTATTCGTTACGCTTACAACGACATCTGAACTTGAAATATCCTCTTCATTTAATAGTTCTAAATCTGTTCCGTCACCATTAATTATCAAGGTTTTAGTCAATTGTTCAGCCAAAAGTTCACAACGTTCTGGATTTTTTTCAATAATTTTTACATTCAATTTTAAATTTTCGAGATTTTTAGCAAGTTTTAACCCTACATTACCACCGCCAATTATTGTAATATTTTTTACAAATTCTTTCTCATGAAAAAATTTACCAGCCAAAATATCCAAAGAATTTGATAATCCCATAAAAATAACTTTATCATCTTGCTTCAATTGCGTTTCACCGGTCGGTATAAAAAGAGAACCACCACGCGTTATACCGACAATTAAAGTATCTTTAGGAAACTCACAATTTTTAACCATTTGATTTACAAGAATTGAATTTTCGGCAATTTTATATTCTAAAAGTCGCGCTCTACCATTTGCGAAGTTTTCAACATCAAGCGCCTTTGCAACCGTTATGATTTGAAAAATTTCTTGCATTAAAAGCTCTTCCGGCCAAATTATGTAATCAATATAAAAATCACAATTGAAATCTGCATCTTTCGTATAACCCAATGTTGTTTTGTAAGCTTCTTTTCTTACAAAACACATAGTGCAAACATTTCCGAATTTTTTTGCCGTTAAACACGAAACAATGTTTAATTCATCAGAATCTGTACAAGCAATAAAAATATCTGCGGATTTAATATTTGCTTGCATCAAAACTTCAACATTTGTTGCACTTCCATCAATAAAACCGATATCAATTTTATTAAGTGAATCAATTTTGTTTTTTTCACTATCAATAACTGTTATGTCATTTGACGCATACAACTCTGTTGCTATCATTGCGCCAAGCTCATTTGCTCCAAAAATAATTATTTTCATAAATCAATTTAACTTCAAATTAGTATTGAAGTCAATCCAACAAAATTCTGATTAAACCAACTATTTTACCGACCAATTTTAAATTTCCGGCATTTTCTGTGGAAATTGAGCGAATATTGTACTCTTTGTTATCAGACTTAACAATTATTTCATCAATATTTTTCGACAAACGCTTTACAAAAAATTCGTTGTTATAACAAAAAACATAAATTTTATTATCTTGAATTTGCTCACCATTCCAATGTTCAACTATTAATTTGTCATGATTTTCAATCGTTGGTGACATGCTATTACCTGAAGCATTAATTATCGAATAATTTTTTGAATGAGAAAAATCTTTTATTAGAATAATAGGCACCGGAATTTTAATTTTATCTCCGGAAAATACAATATTACCATCGCCACAACTTGCAAAAACATCTTGATAATAATCAATTTCAACAATTTCTGAATTATCGAAACCTTCATTTAATAAAGAAACATTATAAGCCTGTTCGACTTTTGCAAGTTCTGAAACTGTAACTTGGCTATTATTTTTAATTCTGTTACTGACTGTTTGACGTGTTATTCCAAGAATTTCTGCAAGCATAGATTGATTAATATAACTGCCTGTTTTTCTGGATATTATCGACATTAATTCTTCTAATTTCAAAATCTCACCTTACAAATACTTGACATCTGTATCATATTATCTTACAATAAGATTACATTCGTTTACATATTTAAGCATATAAGCTTACGTTTGTCAAATAGTATATGCTATTTTCGTTTAAATAAGAAATTGGAGTTGGAGGAAATGACTTATCAATATAATCAAACTTGTTCAAAAAAAGTTGCTAAACACTGGACACCAACAGCAATTGAATGCTATAGAATCGGCTGTAATTGTTTTAAATGTTATTTATACAAAATATATTTTCAAAATTCAAATACAACATGCAAAATGAAAACTGCAGTCATAGAACTCGTCAGAACACAAGGTGTACCACAAAAGGAAAAAGTTGATGAAAAAAAATATTTATAAAATAAATGGTAAAAAAGGCGGTCGACCTAAAAGTAATGCTAAAAATCATATTAAAATCCCTAATATTAATTTAGTAATTTTAACCTCGACTCAATATGATACATTGTGTCAAAAATACGGCGATGAATTACTGAAAAAAGCTATAAGCATCTTGGAGAATTGGCTATCACACAAAACAAAAATTTCAGAAAAATATATTGGCAAAAATAATTATGCACATTTTCGCTCTGATGGTTGGGTAATTAATACTGCAAAATCTTTAAACTAAAAAAATGCGAAAAAATATTTTTTTTCAATTATTAAAACCCAAAAACGATTATTACAATTTTATTTTTAATTTTTCATTAGCATAATTTTTCATAATACTTGGCATTTCTGATTTATGAACTAATAAAAATTCTTTCAAAACTTTTTTATCTTTTTTACCAACCTCACGCAACATCCAGCCTGTAGCTTTATGTATCAAATGGTGTGGATGTTGCATTGTTTTTTGCGCAAATTCTAAAATTAATTGATAATCTCCACGTTTTATATAATAAATTGTTGACACAATTGCCACTCTTGTTGCCCAAAGGTAATCAGATTCACATAATTCTCTTAATTTATTAGGCGAAACATTCGGAGCGACAATATGTGGTGCAGTATAATCAATCAAATCCCAATTATTTATATAATCCAAATTATCTAAATAAATCTTACACATCATTTCTGGAAATTGTTTAACTTTTTTCAGCATAATGAACAAGGCTAGCATTCTTGCTTCATGATACTTGCTATGAAGCAAATTTATTAAATCCTCTATTTCAATATTTTTATAAACAGAAGCTAGTTTTCTTAAAATTGGCACTCTAATTCCCAGTACAATTTCATCAGTATTATTTGCCAAATTTATATAAGGCTTAAGCCAATTAGCAAACTTTTCGTCAGATTTTGATTCTAGAATTTGTAAAATTTCTTTATCCATGTTTTTTTATAATTACCAAATTACGTTCATAAACTTCTTCCAAAGGCAAAGTATATTCAATAATATCAATTATTTCAGCCTTATGACGTTTAAGAATCTTCTTAGCATTTTCAATTTCTTCTAATGCTTTTTTCGATTTATAAGCCACAAAATATCCACCATTTTTTAACTTCGGCAAAGCATATTCAGTGATTTTTGCCAAATCAGCAACGGCTCTTGAAGTTACAATATCAAATTGATAAGTATTAAGATTTTCAACTCTTTCTCTTATCAAAGTTAAGTTTGTCAAATTAAGCGCATTTTTTATGTTTTCAACTGACTTGATTTTTTTCAAAATACTATCAACACCAAGAATCTTAAGTTCAGGATGCTCAATTGCAATCGGGACACAAGGAAATCCACCGCCACAACCGATATCTAAAAGTTCTGCTTGTTTTATATTATATTTTTTTAAAAATAAATTTATGCTAAGCGAATCATAAATATGTTTTTCGTACAAAAATTTTTCATCATTTTTAGAAATCAAATTGTGTTTTGAATTTTCTTCTAAAAAAATTTTCTTATAATCTTCAAAATCAGATTTTATTTCAAAATTATCATGCATATTTATTTTCGATTTCCTTAAAATCTTCTTCCTTCATTCTAATCTTCATATCAGCAATTCTTCCATCAATTTTTGAGATATCCAAGCTTAAACTTTCAGAAAGTTTTCTTGCTTTAAAATATTCAATCAAACATTCTTTTGCGTTTTTAGGTAAATTGTAATAATAATCACCTAAATCTATAGCAGCATCAAGCATATAAGCAGGTTCATTCAAAAAATCCGCACTCTTTTTAGCTTCCATTAAAAATTTATATGCTTTTTTAGGATTAATTTTTAAATAAATCTTTGCCAAATGTTTTGCATTGTAATAAATTCCATCAAAATTATTATTGCTGGTTTCAATGTTATAAGCTTTTTGAAAACAAGCTATTGCATCATCATAACTATAGTTTTCATAATAACAAGAGGCTAAATTAGAATATGCTAAAGCCAAATAAGGATTATGTTTTGTAATTGATGTACATTTATTATAATAATCAAATGCTGAATTCATATCACCTTTATCATCACATGCCAGCGCATATTTAAAATACAATTCTGCCAATATTGTTGAATTAACTTCGCTATTAAGAGATTCCAAAGCTTTTTTATAATAATTATAAGCATTTTCTGCATCATTAATATCAGAATAAATATTCCCTAAAAGAGTACAAGCATTAACTAACAACTCTTGCGGGGTTTCAACAGAATAGATAACTTTTTTTATTGTCTCAATAGCCCTTTCGTGCTTGTACATTTTGTAATATAAATCTGTCATATCATAATATAAGTAACATAAATTAATACTTTCATTATGCTGTTTATAGTATGTTTCAACCAATTCATAATAATGTTCAGCATTTTTATACTCAGCAATTTCTTTATAAATTTTAGCCAAATTTAATCGAATTTCAACAACTGATTGCAATGTGATATTATTTGTATCTAAAATTTTCAAAAAAGCTTCAATCGCATCTGTATATTTTTTTTCTATAAATAAACTTTTTGCATGCGACATTTCTTTTTGCAAAGAATCTTCAACACTTGATTGTACGTCATTTTTTTGTTGTGCCACTTTAATACTGGTATTACTATGCTCTGATTCTTTAGTAGCAACTTCTTTCTCAATATTTGGTTCTTCATTTTTATTTTCAAGAGCATCAATACAAGAATGATGATAATCAATCTCTGCACGCAAAGCTTGACGAGAAAGCATTATTGAGCGACTTTTAATAGGTTCTTTCAAACATTTTTCATAAATTCCTATGATATATTTGTGCAATTTAATTTCAACTTTTTTAGGAATAGAAATATCAATATCTTGCAAAAAATAATCTTGCACATAAAGAGTTTCATTCGTTTGAAAAATCATAAGATTATTAATCAAATAATTAACCGAAGTTTCATCATAAATTTCTAATTCAGCAAGAGCATTCAAGCTTATTCCGTGACGAATTGTTCTTAAAAACCAGAAAAAATTCCGAATAGCAGTTGGTATTATATTTATATAAGTTACGCTCAAAAAAGAATCGTAACTCATGCCGGATTGAAGATATTTTTGAAGAAAATCATTTAAACTTATATTCATAGCTTTAACTATTTTTAACGTCAAAATAGTGTAATAATAATATCCTCTTGTGTATTTATAAAAATCCTCTAATGTTGCAGATGAAACATCAATTTCATAACTGCTTAAAAACTCTTTAAAAATTTCTTTAGAAAAATTCTTAATTAAAACCTTGGAAATATCTTTTATTTCATCCAAATCATTTAATAACATTCCACGAGTGCTTATTATAATTTTTACATTTTCTTCTTTTGCCAATTCACATAGAATATTGGCAACAAGCCCAGAATTATCTTTTAAAATATCATCAAAAGAATGCAAAATTATTAAAAAAGGCTTTTTTATAGAAGATACTTGTTGCAAAAATTTTATATTTAAAGTTGTAATTTTTGAATTAATATTTATTGCTTTTGATAAAACATTTTTATCAATTAATTCTGTAAAACTTAACAATATATCATCACACACCGTTGCTTCTTTACAATAATATTCAAGCTTTATTACGTTTTTGTTTAAAAATTCTGCAACGTAATTAATCAATTGACGTTTGCCTGAGCCTAAAAAACCATGAACATGAAACAATTTTTCTTTAGAGTTCAAAAATTTTAGCCCTTTTTCAATTTCACTTTTATTATTTTTTAACAAAAAAGGATTTATTATTTCAGAATTTGGCAACAAAAGATGCTCTAAATCAACACTATTACTCAAAAAATTATAATTCATAAAATGATTTTAAATGATATTTATACTTTTTGCAAATCTTTTGGTATAATTAGTACAAAAAAGGGAGATTTTATGTTAAATTTAATATTTCAATTATTAATCACTATAATAATCGCATACATCATAGGTTCAATTCCTACTGGATATTTAATTGTTAAAGCTAAAACCGGAGAGGATATTAGAAATGTCGGTTCCGGCTCAACCGGCGCAACAAACGTCAAAAGAGTTTTAGGCAAAAAATGGTTCTTTATCGTAATGCTTTTGGATGCTTTTAAAGGAGCTTTACCAGTAATTTTAGCAAAAATTTTTATATCAGTTGGAACTACTTATGGCTTAGCTCCTGTGCTAGCCGCTGTTGCTGTAATAATAGGTCATAGCAAATCTTGTTTTCTGCAATTTAAAGGCGGAAAATCTGTGGCTTCAGGAGTCGGTACAATTTTAGCTTTAAATTGGCAAGTAGGACTTGTTGTTGCCGTAATTTGGGGAACTATAACATATTTTACAAAATATGTATCAGTTGGTTCAATCATTGCATTACTTATTTCACCAATATTGATGTATACGTTTAAATCTCCAATTGGCTATATTTTTTATTGTGCAATTGGCGCTATTTATATTGTTTATTTGCATAGAGAAAATATCGTACGTTTAATTAACGGTAATGAAAATAAAGTTCGTAAATAAAAAACTTTACATAATTTTATAATGATTGTAAAATTGTTATATAACTCGGAGGAATTTTGACAGAGAAGTTTAGAATACATGGTGGTGAAATTTTACGTGGCGAAGTTTCAATAGATGGAGCTAAAAATTCAGTTTTGAAACTTTTGGCTGCAAGTATTTTAGTTAAAGGCTGTGTAAAAATATACAATGTACCTGATTTAACAGATGTTGGCATTATGCTTAACGTGTTGTCTGATTTGGGTGCAAAGTTAGATTATAATAAAGTTGAAAAATCAGTAATGATAGATTCAACAAATATTTCTTCCGTAACTGCGAAATACGAATTAGTTAGCAAAATGCGAGCTTCATTCACAATTTTAGGGGCTTTAATTTCTCGTTGCAGAGAAGCGATTGTTGCTCTTCCTGGCGGATGTGCAATTGGTGAACGCAGAGTTGATTTTCACATAAAAGGTCTTGAAGCTCTTGGAGCAAAAATTAAAATAGAAAATGGATACGTTCACGCAAAAGCCACAAAAATGGTTGGAACAGATATTTGTCTTGATATTCCGTCAGTTGGTGCAACAGAGAACTTGATGTTGGCAGCTGTTACCGCTCAAGGCGCAACAAGAATCCAAAATGCAGCTCAAGAGCCTGAAATAGTTGACCTTGCTAACTTTTTAAATGCACTTGGCGCTGATATTTCTGGAGCAGGAACTTCTGAAATAGTTATTAATGGCGTAAAGATAGAAGATTTACATTCAATTGAATATACAACAATACCGGATAGAATTGAAGCCGGAACTTTTATGGCAGCGGTTGTTGCAACAAAAGGTAAAGCATTAATCAAAAATATTTATCCGGCACATTTAACTTTTTTCAGCGATAAATTAATACAAATGGGCGCAAATATTAAGCTTGCAGATCCAACGACAATTGAAGTTAGCTGTAGAAACAGATTAAATTCTATAAATTTTGTAACCCAGCCATATCCGGGATTTCCAACAGATTTACAGGCAATTGCAATGACACTTTTAACAACTGCAAATGGCGTTGGAATAATAACAGAAAGCTTGTATGAAAATAGATTTATGCAGGTTCCGGATTTACGTAGAATGGGTGCAGATATTCATCAAGACAGAAACCATGCAATTATAAAAGGTGTAAAACATTTAACAGGAGCCACCGTTGCTGCCAGCGATTTACGCGCAGGTGCCGCACTTGTTATTGCAGCTTTAATGGCTAGTGGTGAATCAATTGTTGAAAAATTACATCATATTGATAGAGGTTATGACGCGTTTGAAACAAAACTAACAAATTTAGGCGCAAAAATCACAAGATTTAATGATGATGTTTACGAAAATGTTATTAATTCAAATACAAAGGGGGTAATAAATGAGTCCCGCTTATAAAAGATGGTATGATCACGATCCAAAACTTTTAGAAGTAATTGATTTGTTAAAAAATTATCAAGAAGATTTAAGAGAGCATGCGGAAGTTTTTCTAGAAAAATTAGAAGAAAAAGTTTCAAAAGAAGCTTTGGACAGATTTTATGATTTGGTAAAACCGGTAAATGGTAGTCGTTGGTATGATAAAGATCCAATTATATCAAAGACAGTAGAAATACTACGTGTCGTACCACCTGAAGTTCAAAACGCTTGCGCTGAAAGATTTATAGCTGCAATCCGTGAAAAAGGTATTGAATACGAAAGCCCAAATCATAACTAATAAAAATTTATATAATCAAAAACCTCACTTCAATAGTATATTGAAGTGAGGTTTTATTTTCAAACCATTCCACCAGATTTTATTTAAGTTTACCAAAAATCCCAGCTCTTTTGTGTTTGCAAGGAAAATAATAGTTTTTCCGCATCTTTTTTTATTAAGTTTTTTATATTTTTATTAACATTTGTAAAAATATTGACAAAATGTGTTTACATTTTTATCTAGGCTTGCAATAATGATGGTGTAAGAAGTATATATCTAAAATCTAATAAGTATTACATGGAATGTAATTTTACAAGCGAACGGAATTCATGCTTGTGTAAATGTGTAGTCAACGTATAACTTGTTAGAAATCGTTTAAAAAGGACAGAGTTAATACCGGTATGCGTAATGCATGTCGGCTAAATAGTGGTGGGTAAAAACCAAAAAAATTGTTGTGCAAGGAAAGCGCAACAACAAACGTACGTATCGAAAAAAGAGAAAGGAGATCCAACTATGCCACTTACAATCAACACAAACATTTCCTCAATTATTGCACAGAGGAACTTAAGCAGTGCGACCAATTCTTTAAACAACTCATTAGAAAGAATGTCTACTGGTTACAAAATTAATCACGCTTCTGACAACGCAGCAGGTTATTCAATTGCTAATTTGTGGAAAACTCAATTAGGTTCACTTGACGTAGCAGCTGACAACGCTGCAACCGGAGCGGATATGCTTACAACAGCAGAAGAAACATATTCATTACTAACTTCTCACTTACAACGTGTTCGTGATTTGACAGAACAAGCTGCAAACGGAACTTATGGTTCACAATCATTAAGAGCAATTCAATCTGAAATTCAATCACGTTTAAAAGAAATTAGCAGAATCTCTTCAAATTCAGAATTTAATGGTATTAAGCTTATGGCTTATGATACAGCGGTTGGCGCAGACAATTCTGATGTTGGTATGACAGCTAATGGTATTAGTTTACAAGTCGGACTTTATGCAAACGAAAACAGCCAAATCAATTTAAAAGTTGATTTATTTACCAACGCAAGTGTTAGCGGTTTGTTTAAGTCATTATTAGGTGAAACACTTGATGGTACTGCAACACTACAAAATATGCTAAACCATGCAACAAAAGGCGGAACTTTCGGCGACACATTAAATTCTGATGACGGATTAAATGTTTTTGCCGCAGCATGTTCTGGTTTGAAATATGACTCAACAGACGGTTCTTTCATATTAAGAAATGGCGCTGCAGATGCCGGTTTTGAAACAAAAGAAATGTTAAAATTTATTGATAGTGCAATCAATGATATTTCAGATAGAGTAACAAAAATAGGTGCAGCACAAAACCGTGTTTCATCTGCAGTTGAAGCCCTTGATGTACAATCACAAAATTTAACTTCATCTCTATCTACATTACGCGATACTGATATTGCAACAGAATCTTCTTCTTATGTTCAATCTCAAATATTGCAACAAGCTGCGGCCACATTGCTCGCAACAGCTAACCAAACTCCAAGTATCGCACTTAATTTGATTTAGGAAAAAGTTATGAATAATTTAATAAATGCAAGTTGATTGATTAGTGGATATGTATGTGGCGCGGAACTTTTAAAAAAAGTTCCGCGCCACAATTTTATTTACTCAAAAAAAATCGGAACTTTCGCCCCGATTAATTTGTTTTTTCTCTCTTCTTATGTACTCTTCTCGTATTTTGCCTCGTGTGTTTATTTGTATTTTATACTCTCTTTTTTGTCCTCGGTTTATCTAACGTCTATTAAGCCTTTGCTTCGTTTTTCTCATTTACTTTATTTTGCTCTTCTTTTTCTTTTTCTTTATCTACTTCTTCATTATTTTTCTCAATTTCAGCTGTATACATTGTTGCAAATTGAGCATATAAATCTTCATCATCTAAAATCCCTTCTATTGGAATATCAGCTTCATCTTGCCCAACAGCATTATTATATTCTTTTAACATTTTTAAATCTCGAGCTTCTTTTTCATCAAACCGTAGACCAATTTGCTTAATAATAAATTTTTTCAATAATTGTGTGTTAATATTAGTGCTCATTTTTTGTTCCTTTTTTCTTACGTCTTACATATATATAAAGTATATAAAAACTTTTCAATTTCAATTTGGCTAAAATTTGTTACAAAACTTAATATTTTCTTTAAAAAAACGCAATTTTCTTATATAAAATGTTTTAATATATATAATTAGACTGACGTTGGTGTAGGTATGACTCTAAACAATTCTACTCAAAAATATGGAAATGATTATGTATATGTTAACCCATCTTCTGGTGGGGCATATAAAGGCTACTATTTATCGCTTGCAGCTTCTGGTCTTATTTCTAGTACATTACCACTGTTTTCAAAACCATTTATGAAACAAGTTCCTAAAGAACACGCAAACAATGAGTTATACAGAGATTATTTAGACAAAGCTCTTGAAAAATCAGGCCTAAAAAAACAGGGTGTACGATTTGTACACGAAGAAATGCCAAAATTTAAAGTAAACATGCAATATGTTGAAAATGCAGACACAAAAGCCGGTTTAAACGCATTTTACAAGCCGGCAGAAAAAACTATTCATATAAATAAAGATAAAATTTGCATTGCAGGATTTCATGAAATCGGTCACGCAATGAATCATTTACAAAGTAAATTTGGTAAAGCTTTACAAAAAATGCGTGGCATCGGCTACACAGTTAGTGGCATAATGGGGATGATTGCTTTGATTTCAAATCGCAAACCTCGTGATGAAAAACGAGGTGTAATGAGCTTTTTGCAAGATAATTGCGCAAAAATCACATTTATAAGTATGTTACCACTTGTTATAGAAGAAGCCTTAGCTACACATAAAGGGCTTAAACTTGCAAAACAAAGTGGAATGAAAGCTCTTGAAATGAAACATTTAAAAAAATTCTACGGAAAAGCTTTATTAACATACATCGGTCGTACACTTGTTACAACGGCAGGAGTTTGGGTAACAAATAAAATTATGGATAAATTCACACGACCTAAAAAAGTTTATATTAACCCAAATTGGGAAACTCAAGCTTAAAAGCCTATAATACCTGCATCACAAACTTTATTTAAATTTAGTTGTAAACAAAAATAGACCATTGGATTAATCCTGTTGTCAAAATTTACACCTTATGGTTGATGTTTATAGAATATATATAAATTAAACTACTAGTGTAGACTATGGAGAGAGGGTGTAAGTACCCAAAATAAATAATTTTGGTATACACTTTCGAGGTTATAACGGTAAGTAAAATTAATAAAAAGGAGAGCGAAAGGTGCAGCTTTCGAGCTTAGATATTACATTAAGACGTATTAATATGATTGAAAACCAATTTCAATCTCTAGTATCTTATGCTCAAAAGCCTGATGCAGACTTTCAAAAAATTCTTGATACAAAAGTTCAGAATTCACAAAATCCAACTAAAACTTCAAGAAGTGAGATTAATGACTTAATTTCAAAATACGCTGATAAAAATGGTTTAGATGAAGATTTTGTAAAAGCTGTTATCAATCAAGAATCAGGATTCAATCCTAATGCGACTTCTCATTGCGGAGCAATGGGGCTTATGCAACTAATGCCGTCTACTGCACAAGGACTTGGTGTTACAAACGCATACGATGCAGAGCAAAACATTGAAGGAGGAACAAAATACTTGAAAGGATTGATGGATAGATTTGGAAATGATAAATCTTTAGCATTAGCAGCATACAACGCAGGTCCTAATGCTGTTAAAAAATATGGTGGAATTCCACCTTATGCCGAAACAAAAAACTATGTTAAAAATGTTTTGAGTAAATACGATACTTATAAAGGAGCTAACTAATGATTACGAGAAGTTTAGAATCTTGCGCAAAAGGCATGGTTGCTCTTTTAGATATGAACGATAACATTGCAAACAATCTTTCAAATGTAAATACTTACGGCTTTAAAAAAGGTTCATTAAGATTTAAAGATGTTATGCAATCAGCTGTGTATTCTCAAGAAGGTTCAATTTTAAGAAACAATACGAGTAGACCTTTAGGTAATATAAGTTTAGGTTCACAATCTTTTGAATATGTGCATGATTTTTCACAAGGAGCATTACAAAAAACTACAAACCCTTATGATGTTGCAATAGAAGGTGACGGTTTCTTTAAAATTCAAGATATTGATGGAAAAATTGCGTACACAAGAAATGGTTCTTTTTGTGTAAACGATCAACAATTTTTGGTAACAAAACAAGGAGAGTATGTTCTTGATGTAAATAACAGACGTATCAGAATGGTTCCTGAAGATTTTGACCCTGAAGTTATCAGAGATAAATTTGAAATTGTTATCGGTGAAAGCGGTAACATTGAAATGAATTCTTATAACCAAAAGTATCCAATGCAAACAATTGGTATTTTTGATTTTTCAGACAAAGAAGATTTGTTTGAAGTTGGCGATACAAAGTTTGTCCCAAGAGATACTATTAACAATCCGGAATTAAGAGCAGAAAAGTTTTCTGTTCAACAAAATATGTTGGAATTATCAAACTCAAATGTAATAAGAGAAATGATTAATACAATACAGACTTCAAGAAATTACGAATCTTTAGCAAAAGTAGTTTCTACAAACAATGAGCTTTTACAAACAGCCGTTTCGGTTGGACGTTTAAGAACATAGTAAAAATATAACGCGGGAGAGGAAATAAAATGTTAAGAGCTTTAACAACAGCAGCAACAGGTATGATTGCACAACAAAACTATCTTGACGTAATTGCGAACAATGTTGCAAACGTAAACACAACAGGCTTCAAAAAATCAAGAATTGAATTTCAAGATTTATTATCACAAGCGTCAAGAACTCCTGGTGCTTTAATGAACCAAGGTACATATCAACCGGTTGGTATTGAAATCGGATTAGGTGTAAAAACCGCCGCTACCACAAGAGTATTTACCCAAGGTGTTGCAATTTCTACCGGCAGACAACTTGATATTGAAATTGAGGGTGAAGGCTTTTTACAAGTTATGAAAGAAGATGGTTCTTTAGCGTATACTCGCGATGGTTGTTTACAAGTTGATTCATTGGGTCAATTATGTACTAACGACGGGCTTTTAATACAACCGTCTGTTTCAATACCTCGTGATGCTACAGAAATTACGATTACCCAAGATGGTAATATTTCTGTGACACTTCCAGGGCAAACCCAACAATCTATTGTAGGTTCTCTACAGTTAGTAAAATTCCAAAACCCTTCTGGCCTACTATCTATTGGTCATAACCTTTATAAGGAAACACAAGCTTCAGGGAATCCAGTTCAAGATACTCCGGGACAAAACGGTTTAGGCTTAATTCAACAATGTATGTTAGAAGGCTCAAACGTTCAAATAGTAGATGAACTTGTTGGTTTGATTAAAGCAGAACGTGCATTTGAATCTAATTCAAAATTGATTAATTCTTCAAGCAATATCTTGCAAGTAACAAATAATATGGCATAAAAAAGGTAATTTAATGAAAAGACTTTTAGCAACAATTTTAACAATGATAATAATGGTTATGAGCGCACAAGCTCAAACCGTTACTTCTGCTGAAGTTAAAAATGAGGTTGCTAAAATTTTAGAAAAATCATATAAAAACCTTACTTCCGGTGATATTCAAGTAAAAATTATTGCAACACCTTTTGCACAACTGAGTTTACCGGATGGAAAAATAACTTACAAAATTGTACAAGGCGGAGAAAAAATTATTCCGCGTGACATAAAAAGAGTAGATGTCTATGTTAATAATGCATTTGTAAAAACTTTAAATTTACCGGCACAAACTTCTGTATTTAAAGAAGTTTTAGTCGCAAGTGATTATATAAATCGAGAACAAGCGATAAATAAAGAAACCACAATAATTAAAAAAATTGATGTTTCATTAAGAGCTGATTACGTTTTAACAGAAAATGTTTTAGACAAAGAAATGTCTGCTAAAAAAGCCTTTCAAAAAGGTGAAGTAATTGATAAAAGATTTGTAAAAATGCGCCCAGATGTTGAAAGAAATAACGATGTAAGAATCTTTTTCGTGTCAAACGGAGCAGTCATGATTACGATAGACGGAACAGCCATGGCAGATGGAATGACAGGCGATTATGTAAACGTAGAAAATCGAAATTATAAAAAAGTTTATAAAGGAAAAGTTATTGGAGAAAATCGAGTTTTAGTAAATATTTAAAACAAATAAAATTTTTTGGGGAAAAGGTAAGTATTATGAAAAAAGTATTAATAACAATATTAGCAATATTAATGGGTTTGAGTAATTTAACTCCGGCTTTAGCAATTGATGCGAGAGTTAGAATAATGGATATTGCACACATAAAAGGTGTTCGAGAAAACCAATTAGTAGGATATGGCGTTGTTGTTGGCTTACCTGGAACAGGTGATAACTCTCGTTCAACACAAATAACAAATAAAATGCTTTTAAGAAATCTAGGAACAGTAATTGAACAAGAAAACTATATTCAAAAAGGTGCATCTGCTGCAGTTATTGTAACAGCAACTGTTCCACCTTTTTCAAAAAATGGTGATAAAATTGATGTAACCGTTTCTGCAATTGCCGATGCAAAAAGCTTAGAAGGCGGTGTGTTAGTACAAACAATCCTAAAAGCACCAAACGGAGAAGCTGTTGCAGTAGCTCAAGGTCCATTATCTGTTGGTGGTATTAATAAAATTGCCGGCGGTTCTTCTGCAAGAACAGCAATTACAACATCAGGCAGAATCCCTGGGGGAGCAATCATTGAACGTGATATTTATACAGAAATCGGTGACGAAAGCTCTATAACACTTTGTCTTGATAAATCTGATTATACGCTTGTTTCAAGAATTGCAAAAACTGTTTCAAATTTAGCTCCGGCGCAAGCAATTGACGGCAGCTCTGTTCGAGTTTCAATTCCACCAAGATTTGTTAACGATAGAGTAACTTTTATCTCTTTGCTTGAAAATATGGAAGTTTCACCGACCTTGGAAAAAGCAAAAGTTGTTGTAAATGAAAGAACTGGTACTGTTGTAATCGGCTCAGACGTAAAACTTTTGCCAGCTGCTGTTGCACACGGTAATATTACAGTCACAGTTTCAACATCTAACCAAGTTTCACAACCAAACGGATTTGCAAACGGCTCAACAGTAGGATTTGAAAACTCGGATATTACAATAAACAAAACTCCTGGTAGCTTAGTAGAAATGCCTGCTAACAGCAATCTTAACGATTTGGTAAGAGCATTGAACCAAATTGGTGTAGCTCCAATTGATCTTATTTCAATACTTCAAGCTCTTAAAAAATCTGGAAGCTTGCAAGCAGAATTAATAATTATTTAATCAAAAGAAAGTGAGAAGAATATAAAGTATGGATTTTTCAACACCGACATTAGATTTAATAAAACATGATTTAAATAATGCGCGCACAGTAAACTCTGATCAAGTTTTGTATAACAGGATTAAAGAGGCTGGAGATTCAAAAGAACAATTGAAAAAAGCAGGCGAAGAATTTGAATCAATTTTTATAACAAAAATGTTAAACGAAATGGATAAAATGGTAGATAGAGAAAACAGCATCTTTGGAGAGAAATCGCCTTACGTTGATACTTTCAAGTCAATCGTATACCAACAAGTTGCACACGACTTGTCAAGCAATCCAAGAACTTCAATCGGAATTGCAGAACAAATTTATAAACAAATGGAAAAATATGTAGGTGGCTAGATTTAGCTGAAAATAACATAAAAAAGGAAACTAAAAATGATTTCATCAGTAGGACAAAATAATAACGTACAAAGATTTAGCGCAGTTAATGCTTTTCGCTCAAATTCTAAACCTTTAAAAGCGGAAGAGCAAAATTCATTACAGGATGAACAAGCTTTATCAACAACAAAAGTTGCTCCAAAAAGTTTGTTGGATAGAATTGATGTGGCAGATGTTAGAAAATGCGCTGAATATGTTGGCGAATTTGATATTACTGATGATGAAATCAAATATGGCTTGATGTATGGCAGAAGCGTCATTGCAGAATTTTTATGCTAAAAGAAAGGAGAGAACAAGGTAGTTCTTGTTCATACAGAATATGAAAAAATTATTTATAATATTCACAGCTTTAATAATCACTATTTGCTCAGCAAATGCAGAATCTTTGTTTACGCTTGGCGCAACACAACATTATGCAGGAGTTCCGCGCTCATTGTTTGGCGGAGTTCAAGCTCGACAAATCGGTGATTTGATATCAATAATCATGAGCGAAAACATATCAGTCGCTGATAACCTTTCTTATGCTTCAGAAAAATCTTCTGTAACAAATGATACTTTCACTGAATTTTTGAATAAATGGTTCCATTTATCTCTAAAAAATTCAAACGGATATGGCGGAAGTAACGAAGTTTCAAATAGTGCTACAGGTTCACGTGCAATGAAATTAAACGATAAAGTCGCATGTCAAGTTGTTCAACAATTACCAAACGGCAATTTAGCTGTTCAAGGTAAAAAAACTATAGTAAATGGTAATGAACGAATGGATTTTATAATAACAGGTGTTGTTGATCCTCGCTGGCTAAATGTTAATGGTGAAATATACTCTTATAACGTTTCAAACCTACAATTTGCACTATCTGGCAGAGGCTCTATTTCTAGAAGTCAAAACGAAGGTATATTTAATAGATTTATAAGATATTTATTCTAATAGGTAAAATATGAACAAAGAAAATTTTAACAAATTAATAACAGTCTTAGATAAAGAAATAAAAGCTTATACAACTTTAAAAGAGCTTTTTGAAGAGAAACGCGAATTGTTAAAGAAAGCAAAATCAGGTGACTTAGGTACGATAGATAACAAAATTTTATCTGTTAACAATTTGATTACAAAACTTAACAATTCAAGAAAAAATATTTCATCAATTTTGATAGACGAAAACGCTAAAATGAGCCAATTTATTGAGCTTGCAGAGCAAAACGCTCCGGAATTTGTCGAACCTTTAACAGAAAGAAAAGTAAAGATTTGTAAATTATTTGAGGAGTTAGCGTTACTAAATAGTCAAAATGTGGAATTAATAAAGCATGGTATCGTGATGACTAACAAGATGTTAGAAACAATCGTCGATGCATTTGCTCCACAAGGAAGTAACTACAACGGAGCAGGAAAAACAGACACACGTGACTTAGACATGTGGACAATTAACGAAGAAATTTAATGAGGTAATTTAACTATGGTTAGCTTGTTTTCATCACTAAACATTGCATCAAATGCGCTTTCCGTAAACGAATCAGCAATAAGCGTTGTATCGCATAACGTTGCAAATATGAATACAGAAGGGTATTCTAAACAAAAAGTAAACCTTGCAACAAGAAATATTGCCGGCGCAATTGGTGATAATGTTGAAGCTCAAGTGCGCGCTAATGGCGGTGTAATGATAGCAAACATCATGAGGTACAATGATAGCTATTTGAACAATTATTACCGCGACCAACTTTCAAAATTAAAAGAATATCAACAAGAACTTGATAATTTAGGCGATTTATCTGGTATTTTTGATGATTTAGAAGGTAAAGGTATTGATGCAGCACTTTCAAATTTTTATGAAGCAGTAAATAACCTAAATGAATATCCTGCAAGTTCAACAGCAAGAGTAAATTTTATTGAATCAGCTAAAACACTTGCAAACACTTTAAATGCTAAAAGCCAACAATTAGACCAATTAGGAACAAAAGCATTAGGTGATGGTGAATCTATTGAACTTTTGGAAAATTCAAAAATTTACGACCAAGTCGGTAGCTTTAATGACGCGTTAGAAGAACTCGCAGAAATCAACAAAGCATTGCAAATAACGCAAACCGGAACTTTGGAAGCTAACAACCTTTTAGATAAAAGAGATATGGCTTTGAATAAAATTGCCGAATTTGTTGACATAAGGATTGACGAACACAAAAATGGCTCTGTTGATGTTTATACAGGCGATGTAGAATTAGTAAAAGGCTCTGTTGTTACCGGTCAATTTGAAGTTCAAACAGCGAAAAGCTATTGTCTTGCAAATGGATTAAATTATCCTGATGATTGGGTTAACGCAGACGGTTCACAAAAACCTTTAGCCGTGTTGAGCTTAGTAAAATATGAAGGAAACACTAAAACCGTTTTAGAAGGCAACATTAATGACAGTGTTAATGGCGGTTCAATTGGCGGCCTAATTCATTCCGCAGATTTAAATGCAGAAAGAACAAATGTCGGTATTGTTAAAAGCAATTTGGATAAATTGGCACAGTCTTTTGCTGATGTATTTAATAATTTGAACATCAGACAAGGTGCATACTGTATTGACCCTAATAACACAAACAAATTAATCGCAACAACAACTGATAATTATATTTTTGTAAACGGCAACGGCGATAGAAATGGCATAACTGCCGGCAATATTCAAATAAATTCTGATTTATTAACAGAAGGTGGCTGTTGGAATTTGGCTTGTGCATATTTCGATGATCCAAATAATTTTGACGAAAATGCAATCGGAAATGCGCAAAATGTTGCAGATATGCTTGGAACAAGAAGCGCAAAACTTGATTCTTTAAACGGTATGACTTTAGAAGATTTTTATACACATTTATTAGGAAAAGTTGCTTCAGCAGGGTCTAATGCGCAAAACCTTGTTGATACACAACAAAATGTTGTTGATTCAATAAAAAATAAAATTAGTGCGAATAACAGTGTGGATTTAAACCAAGAGCTTGTTGATTTGGTTAAATATCAAACAGCATACGCAGCTTCTGCGCAAGTATTTAACACTGTAAATAGTTGCCTTGATACATTAATGGCATTAGGAGGTTAATTATGGTAGAAAGAATTTCAACAGCTACAAGATATGCAAGATTAGTTGCTGACATGCAAACTAATATGTATAACTATAATAAATTAACCTTGCAATTAAGTTCAGGTAAAAAATATACAAATATTACTGATAATCCGATTGCATCAGTAAACATTTTAAATACAAATAGACAACTAGGACAAATCGAAACTTTTGGACAAAATGTAGGAATGGCATCAGCAGAACTTAGCGCATTAGATGATTTGATGGATTTAGCAACTGGTTATCTGTCAAAAGCTTGGAATAAAGCAGTTCAAGCAAATACGCAAACTTATGGAGATTCTTCGCTTAAAGCTTTAAAAGTTGAAATTGATGAAATTACCAAAACAATGGTTGATTTAGCAAACACTGAATATAATGACAATTATATTTTCTCAGGTGCTAACACAAAAGTTGTACCTTATGAAATTGATAATGATGGAAACGTAATTTATAATGGTACAAAATACGATAACCCTGATTATATAAGACAAACAGAAGTTGCAGATGGGGTTTTTGAGACCATAAATACAACCGGAGATAAAGTTTTTGGCTATTATTCTAATAAAGATGTAACACGTGACGCAAATGGCTATGAAGTTGTTCAAGGCGCTGACGGGAATTATTACTATAAAGACAAAACACCTTGTCCAGTTGGCACAGCTTTAACGACAACGCTTACTGACTATGATGGTAAAATTGTTACACAAAATGCTGCGGACGGAAAATATTATTATGCAGATGGAACTGAATACACAGGAAATGTGGATAATTTGCAAAAAACAATCAAAGATAATGACGGTAATTTAGTTACTCAAAATGCTGATGGAACATATTCTTGGGTAAAAGGTAAAAAAGTTGATCCCGCAATGGCATTAACTACTCAAAAAGAAGAAGAAGCTGCTGGTGTTTTGGGAGCATTGAAGAAATTAAGCAATTCTATTCAAAAAGTTTTAGACGGTCATGCAAATTCTGATGACACAATGGCTCAAGAAGGATATACAGAAATGAATTCCACACTTGATATGTTTGCAAATGCAATGAATACAATTACAACAGAACAAACAAAATTTGGTGGCGTAGCAAACAGAATGGAGATGTCTGAATCTACTTTAGAAACAAATAGCGAAAATTTGACTTCTTATTTATCAGATATCCAAAGCGTTGATTATGCTGAAGCTATAACCAACTGGTTAAACGCACAATATGCTTACCAAGCGAGTTTACAGGTTTCATCTGCCTCAATGAATTTAAGTTTATTGAATTATTTACAATAATAAAATTCTACAAAAATTTAGTCTACAAATTTAATATACTTACCATTAACAAGGACGTTAATTCAAAATCGTCCTTTCTTTTTTTATAAATATTAAAAACCGAGGGCTTGGCAATAAATTGCCAAGCCCTCGAAAAACTTCAACCGATTTTACTAATTAAAATCTTTATACGAACCTTTGTGCAAATCCGCATAAGTAGTATGAAGAAGTTCATGAGCTTTATGTGAACCAACTTCACCAAGATGTTTTTTATAAAATTCAATTATTGCAGGATTTTCGTGTGAACGTCTAAATTCAGTATCCTTTTTATCCTCTTCATAAAGTCCTTCAGCACGTTTATCACGAATTCTTAAATCATTACAGCTGGTTGGCTGTCCACCACCATTTACGCAACCGCCAGGGCAAGCCATAACCTCTAATAATTGAAAATCAGCTTTGCCTTCTTGAATTTCTTTGATAGCTTTTTCAGCTTCAGCAAGTGTTGAAACAACTCTAACTTTAACTTTTGTACCTTTAATATCAAGCTCAACAACCTTGTTGTATGAATTTCTGTCAACACCACGCATTTCAACAATATCATCATTAGAAATATTATCACCGGTAACCATATAATAAGCTGTTCTTGCAGCAGCTTCCGCAACACCGCCTGAAGCACCAAAAATTGTTGCAGCACCTGTATATTCACCAAATGGAGAATCAGCTTCTTCAGGTTCAATTGTATTTAAGTCGAGTCCTGCAGATTTAATCATTTGTGCAAACTCAACAGTTGTTAAAACATAATCTGTATCATATTTTCCATCAGTTGTAAGTTGTGGACGTTTAATTTCAGCTTTTTTAGCTGAACAAGGCATAATTGATACAACAACTGTATTTTCTTTTGTAAATCCATCATGAAACTGTGGTACATATTCTTTAATAACAGATGACAACATTGATTGTGGTGATTTACAAGATGATAAATGATTTATCATATCAGGATGTTGAGCCTCAACATATCTTACCCAAGCTTGACAACAAGAAGTAAATAATGGTAAATTTTCACCTTTTGTCAATCTTTGAATAAATTCATTAGCTTCTTCCATAATTGTCAAATCTGCCGCAAAATTTGTATCAAAAACTAAATCAAATCCAATTCTTCGCATTGCAGCATATAATTTTCCGATTACATTTTCACCTGCCGGCATATTAAACATTTCACCAATTGCAACACGAACAGCAGGTGCAACTTGCACAACAACTTTTTTATTAGGATTATTAATTTCTTTCCAAACTTCGTCAACTTCATTCTTTATAGTTAAAGCTCCTGTCGGACAAACTGCTTTACATTGACCACAATATACGCAATCAACATCAGTCAATTTTTTACCTGCCATAGGTTGAACCAAAGTTTTAGAACCACGATTTGCAAAACCAATAACCCCAAGATTATGGTATTCTTGACAAGCTCTTACACAAGCGCCACAAAGAATACACTTATTTGGATCTCTAACAATTGATGGATTAGAATTATCAATTTCTTTCATATCTTTTTCTTTTAATGTTGGAAATTCAATACGTCTTATACCATATTCTTCTGCATATTTTTGCAATTCACAATTACCTGATTTTTCACAAACAGTACAATCCTTATTATGATTTGCAAGCAACAATTCTAAAACTGTTTTTCTGATTTTACGAACTCTTTGAGTGTTTATTTTTACCTTAACTCCAGCTTCCGGAGGCATTGTACAAGATGAATTTAACATAACTTTTCCGTTAGGATATTCAACCTCTACAACACACATACGGCACGCACCAAATTGCGTTAAATCCGGACGGTAACAAAATGTAGGAACATTCATTCCTGCTTTTCTAATTACTTCAAGCAAATTTGGTTCATTTGTAAACTCAACCTCTTTGCCTTCAATAAACAATGTTTTTTTATCTTCTGACATTTTTTTATTCCTTTTATTTCTATATTGGAAACTTCCAATTTGTATACTACACCGTTTAATCAAGCTACTGCTTAAGCGATTATTCCTTTATAATTGCGTGGAAAGGACAATTTGCTAAACAAGCTTCACATTTAATACATTTTTCTTGATTAATATGATGAGGTTGTTTTACAGTACCCTCAATTGCATTAACCGGACAATTACGTGAACATTTTGTACAGCCTTTGCAAAGTTCTTCATTGATACGAATTGTTTTAAGCGCAGTACAAACTCCTGCTGGACATTTTTTATCAACAATGTGCGCGATATATTCATCTCTAAAGTATTTAAGAGTTGAAAGAACAGGATTTGGAGCTGTTTTACCTAAACCGCACAAAGAACCATCCTTCACGGTATTAGCTAATTCTTCAAGAACCTCTAAATCTTCTAGTTCACCTTTTCCTCTAACGATTTTTTCTAAAATCTTTAGCATATTTTTTGTACCTTCACGGCAAGGAACGCATTTACCACAAGATTCGTTTTTAGTAAAGTTCATGAAAAACCTTGCAACTTCAACCATACAAGTATCTTCAGCCATTACAACGAGTCCACCTGAACCAACCATTGCGCCTGCTTTCATCAAACTTTCATAATCCATTGGTAAATCTAAATGTTCTTCAGTTAAACATCCGCCTGATGGTCCACCTATTTGAACAGCTTTAAATTTCTTTCCGCCACGGATACCACCACCAATATCAAAAATAATTTTTCTTAAGGTTGTTCCCATTGGAACTTCGATAAGCCCTGTATTATTAACTTCTCCAGTTAAGGCAAAAGTTTTTGTACCCTTAGAAGTTTCTGTACCCATTGATGAAAACCATTTTGCACCTTTTAGCATAATTACCGGAATATTTGCTAATGTTTCAACGTTATTAATCAAAGTTGGTCTACCAAATAAACCTTTATTTGCTGGGAAAGGCGGTTTTGGTCTTGGCATACCACGTTCACCTTCAATTGATGCAATTAAAGCAGATTCTTCGCCGCAAACAAAAGCTCCCGCGCCTTCTTTAATGTGCAAATCAAAAGAAAAATCTGTTCCCATAATATTTTTACCGAGAAAATGTTTTTCTTCTGCATCTTTTATAGCTTTTCTCAAACGCTTGATAGCTAAAGGATATTCAGCTCGAACATAAATATAACCTTCATCAGCACCTATTGCGAACGCAGCGATAGCCATACCTTCAAGCAATTTATGTGGGTCGCCTTCCATAACAGACCTATCCATAAATGCACCAGGGTCACCCTCGTCACCGTTACAAACAACATAAGATTTGCCACCTCTGTTTGCAGCAGTAAATTTCCATTTTAAACCAGTAGGAAAACCTGCGCCACCTCTTCCTCTAAGTCCTGAATCTAAAACTTCTTGTATAACAGCATTAGGGTCATTTTGTTTCAAAATATTTGATAAAGCTTCATAGCCTCTTACAGCAATTGCTTCTTCTAAAGATTCAGCATTTATGTGTCCGCAATTTGCAAGTGCTGTACGAGTTTGTTTTGCATAAAAATTAATATTTTCACTTTTTTGAATATGTTGTTGAGTGTGAGGATCAACATATAAAAGCCTTTCAACAGGCTGTCCACCAACTATATGCGAATTGAAAATCTCCTCAACATCTTCAACATGAACTTTTACATAGGTTGTATGAAGGTCTGGTAATACAACAAGAACGCCTTGTTCACAAAAACCATGACAACCGGTTGGTACAACAGTCATTTTATCAAGAGCAGTCATTGTGCTAACGCTTGCACCTAGCTCTTCAAATTTCTCCATAACTTTTAATGAACCATTAGCGACACAACCAGTACCACCACAAACAAGTACTCTAAACCCTTGTTCTTTTATGTGTTGCATAGCTTTTTGCTGCTCATCAGAAATATTTATATTCATAGTTTTAACTTCCATTATCTACCCTCCTCTTTAAGAATTGTATCAATAACAATCTTGATTGCATCTGAAGTCATTTGAGGATAAACTTTATCATTAATGACAACAACAGGTGCCAATCCACATGCACCTAAGCAACTAACCGTTTCTAAAGAGAAAAGACCATCATCAGTAGTAAATTTTCCATCCTCTAAATCTAATCTGGCTCTAATAGCATTTAAAACAGGCATTGAACCTCTAACGTGGCAAGCTGTTCCATCGCAACATTTAATTTCATATTTACCTTTAGGGTCTAAAGAAAATTGCGCATAAAAAGTTGCAACCCCATAAACCGTTGCCGGTGATAAATCTTCGATTTTAGTACCAACGTAGGTCATCGCCTCAATTGGAAGATATCGATAAATTTCTTGAATTTTTTGCAAAATTGCAATCAGATTTGACTTTTTGTAGTCATACGCCTGAAGTATCTCGTCCAATTTTGCGAAATCAATTGCTTTTTGACTCGTTGTCATTTTTGTCTCCTTCACACTACATATAAAAGCCTTACATAAAGCCTTTTTTTAATAGTATGCTATAAAAAAAACAGAAAATCAACAAAAGTTTATTAAAAAAATAAAAAACATCACGATTAAAAAGAAAAAAATCACTATTAAAAATCGAGCCTAAATTAATAAGCTCGATTTCATTAAAATTAATTTATAAACCTATTTATTCAGCAATTTCAGCTGGAGCATTATTTGCTTCTTCAGCCTTCATAGCATCAAAACAAGCTTTGCACAACACATCTCTGCCTTGCGTAGGATTGAAAGGTACTTGAGTTTGAGCACCACATTTTGCGCAAACCGCATCATACATTTTCTTTTTACCTCTATGTTGCTGTTTTTTGATTTTTCTGCATTTTGGGCATCTTTTTGGCTTATTTGTAAGCCCTTTTTCTGCATAAAATTCTTGTTCGCCAACTGTAAAAACAAATTCGCAACCGCAGTCTTCACAGATAAGTGTTTCATCTTGGTACATTACTGGTTCTCCTAATATCTTGTTACACGCGCAACTTTTGCGCTTGCGCCTATTTTATACTTTTTTTATGCAAGTGTCAAGTCTGATTGAACCTTTTTAAAAATAATGAAACAAAAGTATACAAAGAAGGATTTAAAAGAGTTGAAATATGACAATTTTTCAAACGATTTTGAATCCGATCTAAGGTGTGTGAGATACAGGGTGTGTACGAGATAGCACAGACACTGTATCGAAACCGTACCATAGAGTTTTCAGAAAAAATTTTTATTTTTTCGAAAACTCAAGAAGGATTTAAAAGAGTTGAAAAATGACAATTTTTCAAACGTTTTTTACATAACGCATTATTTTAATCAAATCATTTGTTTAATGTATATGCGAAAACTATAATATATAATATAATCAAAGTTGAGTAATTGTGATTATTTTGACATTAAAGAATTTGCTATTAAAATTATAATTAAATTCATAAGTCAAAATCGGGTGAGGAAAATATGGCAATAGAAGGGTTTGATTATAAAGGGTTTGCGACTTCCATGGCGGAACAAGCAAAAGACCTTGCGCCAAAAGAATTAAAAGATTTTGAAAAAGAATACATTGTTAAAACACTTGGCAATTTTACAATGCTTGCCGGCGAAGCTTTATATAACGATGAAAGTCTTAATATAACCGCAGACCAAGCTGTTTTTATAACTCAAATCATTGCTGAATGGTCTTTTCACAAATCTGTAGACCTGATTCATTCCGGTATTCTTCCAGAATATTGGGATTCTATAATGCAAAAAATTGCATTTACTATTTTTGAAATCGCAAAAATCGCAATTACTAAAAATTTACCCAAAGAACAATTACTTCAAGCCGTAGAATTTCATGTTGTAAAAGTTTACAAAGAAAGCATTGAAGAGCTTCAAAAACGCGGTATTATTGACGAAGAAATAAAAAACCGTGCAGAAAGTCAATCTAACATTGACGATATGGCTCAAGTTGCTCAAGCAGAAGCACAACAACAAGCACAGGCTCAACAAAATGACCCTGAAGCTCAAGCGCGTAAAAAAGCCATGATTGAAGAATCAGAGCGAAATAGGAAAGAAGCTGAGAAAAAACGTAAAGAAAAACAAGAAGCTCAAAAGAATATGCCTGCTTTACCGAAATTTGGAAAAGCAATTACTCATAAGGATTTAAAACTTATGACACTTGCCGTTGTTTTAAAAGTTTTATCTCAAGATAAAGTTACAACAATTCTCGACAAATTTAACCCAAAAGATTCTAAAACAATCACTGGTTATATGAATATTGCAAACCTAGAATCTCAAGTTGATGGAGATTTAATTGCGGATTGCATCAAAGAAATTAAAGGTTGTTTACCAATAAAAAGAAAACTGACAAAAGAAAATGTAATACTTGATATTATTGATTTATACAAAGCTTATCCAAGAGAAAGAGTTGAAAAAACTGTAAAACGAGAGCGCCCAATTGTCAAAAGATTTATATCACAAGCTTATGACGGCGAATTTGGAGAGCTACCATTAAGAGTAGCAGGAATCGTTACTGATTACATAAAGGAAAATATTTAATAACAATGATTATAAAAAAGAATAATCAAAAATTTAATAAAAAGCCTAATAAAAACGCAAGCTTAAAAACTAGCGCTCAAAAAAATGTTGCATCTAAAGATACAGAAAAAAGTTCTATAAACAAACAAAATTTAAATCAGATTCAACAAGTTAAACAAGAAGAAAAAGCTCGAGAACCAGAAATAGATTTATTCGATATTGAAAATATTGATTTTGAACAAAGACAAGAACGACGCCGTGGTTCTCGCCGTCGTGGCTACAGAAGAATTGATGATAGAAACATTGTTTCTAGAGCGCAAGAAGAATCTGAAAACATCAAAAAGTCTGCATTTGAAGAAGGTTACAGAAAAGGGCTAGAACAATCAAAAGCAGATATTGACAATTTAAACCACGAAATTAAAAAATTTATGAATGCCAAAAAAGATGTATTTGATTACATCGCACCTGATGTAATGGAAATAAGCATTGATATTGCAAAAAAAATTATTAAAAAAGAAGTAGAAACAGATCCACAAATACTTATTAATACTATAATTGACGTTCTAAAAATGGTTGCAAAAAACGAAGCAAAAGTAACTATAAGAATACGTCCACAAGTCGTACAATTTGTCAAAGACAGTTTACCAAATTTAACTTATGAATACGGCATAGATACAAAAATAACAGTCGTTGCCGACCCAACAATAGAAGAAGGCGGATGTATTTTACAAACTAACAACGGTATTGTTGACGCATCTATTTCGACACAACTTGAAATTATCAAAAAGGCAATGGAAGGTATATAATGGCAGCAGAAGGCGGAGGAAGCAGTAATAAACCAATAAGTGAAATATTTTTAGCACTTTTCATTATGGCATTAGTGTTAATCCTTATCATTGAAATGCCTAATTGGGTCATTAATTTTTCAATAAGTTTGAATATAACCCTTGGCATTGTACTTTTGATGATATCTCTTTACGTACAAAAGCCACTTGAATTAGCGGCATTCCCATCAATAATATTAATTGGCACAATGTTTCGACTTGTACTTTCAATTGCATCTACACGTCTTATCCTTGCAAAAGGTGATGCCGGTGAAGTTGTCCACGCTTTCGGGACTTTCGTAACTGGTGGTAACATGATTGTTGGTGGCGTAATTTTCTTAATTATTACCGTTGTTCAATTTATGGTAATTACAAAAGGTGCTGAACGTATCGCAGAAGTTGCAGCACGTTTTGCATTAGACGCAATGCCAGGTAAGCAAATGACAATTGACGCAGATTTTAACGCAGGGTTGATTTCACCAGAAGAAGCTGTAAAAAAACGTGAAGATTTACAAAGAGAATCTAGCTTATTCGGTTCAATGGATGGTTCCATGAAATTCGTAAAAGGTGATACAATTGCCGGTATCATTATCGTACTTATAAATATTGTTGGTGGCTTGTGCATCGGTTGTCTTGTAAACCAAATGCCAATAGCAGATGCTGTCAGCAAATATACAGTGTTAACAATCGGTGATGGACTTGCTTCACAGCTACCTTCTCTACTTATGTCAATTGCAGCCGGTATCGTCATGACACGTGCATCTGCCGGTAACGCTTCATTGGGCGGAGATTTAACAGCGCAAATTCTGTCAAAGCCATATTCACTGTTTTTTGCCGCATTATTTTTAGGTTTAATAACAGTAACTTCGCCAATTACAGGTTTGCCATTCTTACCATTTTTAATATTCACAATAATTTTAACAATGGCAGGCTTCTCTGTATTAGTTAACGCTGATGTTCAATCTCAATTAGGACAATTGGAAAGCGTTAGACAAAACATGCAAGATTTAGTTAACCCTAATAAAATGTATGAAAGACTTGGGGTTGACGTTTTAAGCTTACAAGTTGGCGCAGGATTACTTGTTATAGCAGACCCTGATCAAGAAGGGCAATTGCTGGCAAAAATTGCAGCTTTACGTCAACGAGTTACTGATGAATTAGGTTATATTTTGCCAAATATACGTATTATGGATTCTTCTGCGCTAGAAGCTAACGAATACGTTATTTCAATTCGTAATAACGTTGTTGCCTCAGGTTTTGTATACCCTGGAAAATACATGGTTATTGCTGACCAGTGGGATTCCGTAAAGAAAAGTATTCCGGAAGATGCGATTGTTGGCGTTGACCCGACTTATCAAACTCAAGCATATTGGATAAGCCAAGAAGATGCAAAATCAGCACGCAATGTTACAGCCGTTGATGCAACTGATGTTTTAGTTACACATTTACAAGAATGCGTAAGAAAACATGTGGACGAAGTTATGACAAAAACTGATGTCTTAAAATTAATGGAATTAGTACGTTCACAAGACCCAACACTTGTAAATGACCTTGTTCCGGCGATTATTTCAACATCAGATTTAAGAAAAATCTTTGTAAATCTAATCAGAGAAAAAGTTTCAATAAAGGATATCATATTTGTATTTGAACGACTTTGTGATTATGCAAGATTCTCAAAAGAGCCTGATATTTTATCAGAACGTTTAAGAGCTGCATTAGGTCGACAAATTTGTTTAAATAATGTTGATAAAGACCATGTTTTATACGCTCTGACTCTTTCACCAGAATGGGAAAAAACTCTTGATGACAGTTGTCAAAGAACAGAATTAGGCACAATGTTTTTATTAAATCCAATGCAGGTTCAAGATTTAATTGAATCTACTGCTATGACACTAATGCGTGCACACCAAAACATTGGCATTCAGCCGGTAATACTATGCTCTCCGCGTATTCGTTTGCCACTCTATCAGTTATTAGAAAGACATATCCCAACTATTGTAGTCATTTCATATTCTGAACTAATAACAGATATCAAGGTAGAAGCCGTTGATACAATTGGTGAATCAAGCGGTTACTAATTATTGTTGAACAATTATTATTAATTATTTTCATGCACCTTGTAAATAAATTTACAATAAGCACACATACTGTATAAACTTACCAGTTTAAATATAAATATAAAAAAAAACTCAAACAAAAAGCCCGACTCTTGTGAATCGGACTTTTTTAAAGGTTTATAAACCGGTATTATTAAGCAATAATTTTGTCAACAACACCAGCACCAACTGTTCTACCACCTTCACGGATAGCGAATCTCATACCTTCTTCAATAGCTACAGGAGCGATAAGTTCAACTTCCATAACTACGTTATCACCAGGCATTACCATTTCGCCATCGAATTTGATAGAACCAGTAACGTCAGTTGTTCTGATATAGAATTGTGGTCTGTAACCAGGGAAGAATGGAGTGTGACGTCCACCTTCATCTTTTGTCAAAACGTAAACGTTAGCTGTAAATTTAGTGTGTGGGTGGATTGAACCAGGTTTTGCAAGAACTTGACCACGTTGGATTTCAGTCTTATCAACACCTCTTAACAAAGCACCAATGTTGTCACCAGCTTGACCTTGGTCAAGTTGTTTTCTGAACATTTCAACACCTGTTACAGTTGTTTTCTTAGTTTCGCCTAAACCAACTAATTCAACTTCATCACCAACTTTAACAATACCACGTTCTACTCTACCAGTAGCAACTGTACCACGACCTGTGATAGAGAATACGTCTTCAACTGGCATCAAGAATGGTTTGTCTAAGTCACGTTCTGGAGTTGGGAAGTAAGTATCTACTGCATCCATCAATTCCCAAATTTTATCAACCCATTTATCTTCACCACGTTTTATGTTAGGGTTTGCTTGAACAGCTTCTAAAGCTTTTAATGCAGAACCGTGGATGAATGGAATGTTGTCACCGTCGAATTCATAAGAAGAAAGAAGTTCTCTTACTTCCATTTCAACTAATTCTAACAATTCTGGATCATCAACCATATCACATTTGTTCAAGAATACAACTAAGTTAGGAACACCAACTTGTCTTGCTAACAAGATGTGTTCACGAGTTTGAGGCATTGCACCGTCAGTTGCAGCAACTACAAGAATTGCACCGTCCATTTGAGCTGCACCAGTAATCATGTTTTTTACATAGTCAGCGTGACCTGGACAGTCAACGTGAGCGTAGTGTCTAGCATCAGTTTCGTATTCTACGTGAGCTGTAGAGATGGTTATACCTCTTGCTTTTTCTTCAGGAGCAGCATCAATTTCATCAAATTTCTTTGCTTGAGCTTTACCTGCTGCAGCCATAACACCAGTGATAGCTGCTGTCAATGTTGTTTTACCGTGGTCAACGTGGCCAATTGTACCAATGTTAACGTGCGGTTTTGTACGTTCATACTTTTCACGTGCCATGAGATTAATCTCCTTCTTTGATTAAATATACTACGTTAACTTACTATACTAAGTTATAAACTTATTGTAATATTTAAAAAAATATTGTCAATGAAAAATATAAAAATTTTCTATTTTTTGTGCTAATATAAGTTTGTCGTCGAATTATAGAGTACAAATCACAATAAAATGAAAATACAGTCGATAAATAACATTGTGTTTGAAAAGAAATCACCAAATGATATTAATTCTCACATGCCCAGATTTATTAGATATCTAAACGGGTTTAGATATCGTATGGGAGAAAAACAAGATATCGTAATAAATGCAGTAGGAACAGGCTGTGTTGCACCAATATTTATCAAATACAATAAACAGTCCGAAGCTGATAAAAACACAAAAACTTACAGCGCATTAAGGCAAGTTGCTATGGCAATAATCTCTGTTGTAACCCAAATCGGGATTATGATTCCATTCGATAGATATCTAAACAAATTAATAAAACAATCTAAACTTGGCGACGATTACATTATAGATGAAAAAATATTAAAAGATAAAAACAAAAATTTAAACCCTGATGAATTGAAAAAACAATTAAACACTATTCTTGAAAAAAACAAAACCAATGTTTCCACTTTAAAAAGATTGACCAATTTAGCAGTTTGTTTTGCGGTTATTCCCTTTTCCAGCTGGGCTTTAAATAAAATTTATCCGCCTTTTATGCAAAAATTTTTTCCTAAGATTGCAAATACAAAAGCAAAGGAGAACAAATAATGGCAAAAATCGGTGATTTTATTAAAAACCCAATAAAAACATTTGCAAACTCAAAACCTGTTAAAAGAATTTGTAAAAATTACAGAGAAAACAACTCCAAATTCATTACAGGATTTAGCGTTGCATCAATCGTCGCAAAAGATGGCTACGGCTGTTACATATATGTAAAACAAAACCAAAACAACAAATCAATTCCTGAAGAAAAACGCAAATTCCTATCAGGATTAGATTTAGCAACCGGAACTTTAATGATTGCTGCGCAATTATTAGCCTACGCAACAGTTTCAAAAAAAGCCGTTCAAAAAAAGATTTTTGAAAAAGCGTTGGGCAAATATTTTAATAAAGATTTTCAAAAACTTTTATCTCAAAAAACAAACTTAAAAGATAATCCTGAAAAATTTCAAAAAGAATTTGAAAAATATAAAGAAAACATTTTTGTCGCTTTTACCCATCTTTTTACTCTGGTATTAACAACAATATTGGCAAAACGCGTGCTTGTACCTTTTATTGCAACACCTATGGCTGATAAACTCCAAAAACATTTTGATAAAAAAGCGTAACAATTTAATTTTTCAAAAAACTTATGCGTTTTTAAAATGCTCATAAACATATAAATCTTCGTATCTAGAATATGTTTTATTATTAACAATTAATTTTGTATCACCAATACGATTATTTACTCTTCCAATAACATAATATTTATCCAAATATTTCAAAAACTTTTTATCAAAAACTGCGACCAAACGATAATCTTCACCACCAAATAATATATATTTTTCCTCTTGAACACAGCTATTGTGTGGAATTTTGTCATAATCCAATTCTATCATCACATTACTTAAATCTGCTATCTTAAAAATTGCATCTGCCAAACCGTCTGATGTATCCATCATCGCATAATTTTCAACAATGTTTTTACCGACCTGTTTTGAGAAATCCCAATCCAACACCGGCTCTCGATGTTTTTTTATAAGATTTTGAAACTCTTTTTTTTCTTTGCCTAAAATATTTCCCAAAAGTAAATCCAAACCAAAAGAGCTTGATCCACATTCACCACTTACGACAACCACATCCCCTGATTTCGCATATTTTCTTGAAGAAATATTTCTTCCTCTAGTATCACCAAACGCAGTTATTGATACAAAAATTTTATCAGCTCCTGTTATATCTCCGCCAATTACTTCAACATTAGGAGCGGCATTTTTTACTCCTCTATAAAATTCTTTTACAAAATTATCATCTACACTTGCAGGCATTGACAATCCGACCGTCAAGAACTTTGGTTCTGCTCCAGATGCTAAAACATCACTAATATTAACAGTAGCAGATTTATACCCAATTTGATATGCGCTCATCCATTCACGTTTAAAATGCACATCCTCAACAAAATTATCTTGAGTAACAACCAAATTGAATTCTTTTAAAAAAGCACAATCATCTCCGATATAATTCGAAGATGTTTGTGTTTTTATAATATTTATGAAATCTAATTCCTTCATTTTTAGTTTTCAAGCTTTTTTAAAGTTGGAAATGCGATAACGTCACGAATAGTCGGAGAATTAGTCAGTAACATCACCAATCTATCAATTCCCATTCCCATACCACCGGTTGGCGCTAAGCCATATTCTAAAGCGTTTATATAATCCTCATCAATTGACATCGCCTCTTCATCACCATTTGCTTTTGCCAAAGCTTGGGCTTCAAATCTATGACGTTGGTCAATAGGATCAGTTAATTCAGAAAACGCATTCGCAATCTCCCAACCATTAACTCTTGTTTCAAAACGCTCAGTCAAACGCTCATTATCACGATGAACCTTAGCCAAAGGCGAAATTTCACGAGGATAATCAATAATATGAATAGGTTGTATTAAAGTTGGTTCAACTTTATCTTCAAAAACAGCTTCAATAACTTGACCCCAGTTCATTTCTTCGTCAACTTCTACATGCATTGATTTTGCTTTATCATAAGCTTCTTTTGCTGTAAAGAATTCACCAAAATCAACACCTGTATATTCTTTGATAGCACCTATCATTGTTTTTCTATCCCATGGCGGAGTTAAGTCAATTTCATTATCGCCGTATTTGATTTTCATCGTGCCTAAAACTTCTTGAGCAACGTATGCAACCATATTTTCTGTTAAAGCCATCATTTCATTATAATCAACATAAGATTGATACAATTCTATCATTGTAAATTCCGGATTGTGTCTTGTATCAATACCTTCGTTTCTGAAACATCTTGATAATTCAAAGATTTTTTCGCTTAATCCGCCAACCATCAATCTTTTTAAATGCAATTCAGGAGCAATTCTTAATGTTAAATCCATATCCAAAGCATTATGATGAGTAATAAAAGGACGAGCATTTGCTCCGCTTGCTTGAGTATGAAGCATAGGAGTTTCAACTTCAATAAAACCTTGATTATAAAGATATTCTCTAACTTTTTGGACAATTAAACTTCTTTTTCTAAAAGTATCACGAGTTTTTTCATTAACAATCAAATCTACATAACGTTGTCTATATTTTGTTTCTGTATCTGACATGCTATGATAAGATTTTAACTGTTCCATTTTTTCTTCACTAATTTGTTTGTTAGGAAGTGGCAATAGTGATTTTGAAAGCACTTTAAAAGTTTTTGCTTTGATTGAAAGTTCTCCACGCGGAGTTCTTCTAATAGAGCCATAAAAACCTAAAATATCACCAATATCAACAAGTTTAAGCGTTTTAACCATATCAGGATCCATATTCTCTTTATGTGAAAATATTTGAATTTTGCCTGTTGTATCCATCAAATCAATAAACATGCCGGTGTTACGAATAGCCATTACACGACCGGCAACTGAATAAAAATCTTCTGTTTCTTCGCCGGGTTGTAAATCTTTATATTTTTCTTGCAAATAAGCAGCATCAGCGTCTTTATCAAAAGAATAAGGATAAGGATTAATGCCTTTATCTGCTAATTCAGCCAATTTTTGAATTCTTGTTTGTCTTATAGAATCTCGTGCGGAGATTGGTTCTCGTGTCTGTTGTTCTGTCATATATTTTCCTCTTTTTATTTTCATTCGATAAAATCATTTTATCATAAAAAAAAATAAGTAAAATTTTGATTTTTCAGCATATTCTTTTTGCAAAGTCATTTTATGATACAATTTTTATATGGAAAATTTTAAACTAAAAGAACTTGTAACCCAAGATATTGAACACGAATTGGAAAAAATCGGGTTTGATTCTTCTTATATAAAAAAAGCTGCGGACAAATATCGTTACAAAACAATCAAAATTTTTGATTTATCAATTGCACAGGCAAATATTTTAAAACAAACAGCGCTCACAGTCGGGGCTGATTGCGCAGTTAATAGAGAAATTTTAACCGCAAAAAAATTAACAACTGATACAATTTTAGGTGGTAGCTATTCTCAATTAATAAAAATTGCAGAAAAATTAAAGCAACAGCCTTTTGCGATGAAAGTTTTAAGCGAAAACATTTTAGAATTACTAATTAACAAACCTCAAACAACTAAAATTGTCGGGATTTTAAACGTTACGCCGGATTCTTTTTCTGATGGTGGTTTATATACAGATATTAAATCTGCCCAAAAACATTTAATTTCAATGATAAATGATGGTGCAGATATCATAGATATAGGCGCTGAAAGCACACGCCCTTATTCAGAAGAAGTTTCTGCAGAAGAACAAATTAAACGCTTAACACCAATTTTAAAATTTATAAAAAGTGAAAACCTCAAAACATTAACCAGCGTTGATACAAGAAGCTCGATTGTCGCAGAATTTGCACTTGACAATGGTGTAAATATAATTAATGACGTATCCGGATTTGATTATGATTCTCTTATGCCAAAAATTATTTCTAAATATCAAGCTCAAGTTATTATCCAACATTCACAAGGATTACCAAATAATATGCAAAATAATCCGACATATTCAGATGTTGTAGAAGAAATTTATAAAAGTTTGCAAGCAAAACTTAATCTCGCAACAGATGCTGGAATTAAAAATATAATACTTGATGTTGGCATAGGTTTTGGCAAATCTCAAAAAGATAATTTTGAAATTTTAAACAGAATCGAGGAATTTTACTCTCTTAATTCACCAATAATGGTTGGTGTATCAAGAAAATCTTTGTTAGGATTATCAAACAGTGATGACAATGCGCTAAAAGATTCTCTGACTCTTGCAATATCTTATCCTTTGATACAAAAAGGAGTTGACTATTTAAGAGTACATAACGTAAAATTACACAAAATGCTATGCGAACTTTATAAAACAACTTCTAAAAATGCCTAAATTTCGGATTTAACAAAGTATTCGCAAGTTTTGCAGAGCCTACGAATTTACGTCCGCGAAGTTTCAACGCTGCACGTTCCTTATTATATTCAACAAAT
Source organism: uncultured Candidatus Melainabacteria bacterium (assembly GCA_934754655.1). GTDB lineage: Bacteria > Cyanobacteriota > Vampirovibrionia > Gastranaerophilales > Gastranaerophilaceae > CAG-196. Next base: position 146,368 of record CAKVIC010000003.1, read on the forward strand.
TTATGATTAAAAATACATTTTCCGTTAGATACAGTTATAACTAAATAACAAGCTTTTGGTTCCGGTGTGAAAGGACGCCCTACACTTCCTACATTTACAACGGTTTTTCGACTTGCAGTTTGAAATCCGCAAGGGATATGCGTATGACCACACAAAACTACGTCTGCGTTCACACCATCAAGCATTGTCTCAACCTGTTTTACTGGAGTATCTGGCAAAATATCTTCATTATTACGTCTTGGAGAACCATGCACAAGCAAAAACTTGACACCCTCTATTTCAATCTCTAATTTTGGTGGCAAATTTTTCAAAAATTCTTTTTGATTTTGGTTAAGCTGAACAACATCATCGCTCAAAGCCTCTGCCATAACAGGTGCTACACTCTCCATTTTTTGACGTAATTCAGGTGTATAATCCGCTATCATCAAATCAGTATTTCCTTGGATTAAAGAATAAGTTGGATCATCAATCTTTGCGTAAGCCCAATTTACAACAGTTTCCGGTTCAGGACCAGCCATTGCATAATCTCCAAGGACAAAAACCTTTTCACACCTTTCTTTTTTTAAATCTTTTAAAACCTCTTCTAATGCATCCATATTGCCATGAATATCAGATAACACCGCTATTTTCATATTGACCTCGCAAATTTTTAATACAAAAAAATTTTAACATAAAAGGAGTTTACAAAAAATGATAAGTAGTAAACCTTTATTTTACAAATTAAACTTTAAACGATTTTTAAAGAATTATTTTTATGCAAAATTCTTTTATCACGCAATTCTTTTAAGCGTTCTTTGGCAAACACAGCATCTTCAGAAAAACTTTTAAGCTCCAAAAAATTTCTATAATATCTAATGGCCTCAGTATATTTTCCTAATTTGTCAAAGCTCATAGCAATTCCCAAATGCGCCTTGTAGTAATTTGAATTACGTTTGATTATTTGGAAAAATGTTTTTGACGCTTCAATAAAATTGCCTTCGCCCATTAACATGGCCGCTTTATTATAATAAGCTTTTAAAAATTCGGGATTAGTTTCTATTAATTTATCATAAATCATTAAAGACAATTCCGGCTCTCCAACCAATTCATGCGCAATTGCTAACTGAATTTGAGCCTCTAAATTTTGATTATTTAAAACTATTGATTTTATTAAATAAGGAAGTGATTCTTCCGGTTTTCCGCAAGACAAATAACAAACACCAAGTTCATAATAATACTTATCATTAGAATCATCAATTGTCAAAAGTTTTTCCAAAATCTTAATCGCTTTTGAATATTCTTGCAAATATTTATATGATTCTACAATTCCACTGTAAGCTTCAACGCAATTTCTATCCTGCATAATTGCATCTAAATAAACTTTTACAGATTCTTTATACAATTTTGCAAATCTTAAAGCATCTGCTTTTACGCACAAATTATAAGATTGAGGCTTTTTCGGCAATGAAATTTTGTTCATAGCTTTTGCTAAATTATTTTCGGTATTTGATTTGATTAACATTATCCTCTCCCTATGATATTTTAACGAGAAGTAAATTTTTCAATAACATCTATATGGATGAGATTTAAAGTAATTTTTGTTAATTGATTTTCTCCCCCCAAAATGTAAAATAATCAAAAATTTCAGCAACCTTTACATCCTAAATTTGAAATCAAAATGTTTTACGTGATATAATCCTATATTATGAGCAATGATAATATTACAGTTAAAGGAGCGCGAGAACACAATTTAAAAAATGTTTCTTTGGAAATTCCCAAGAACCAGCTTGTTGTATTCACAGGAGTTTCAGGCTCTGGAAAAAGTTCACTGGCTTTTGACACGATTTTTGCAGAAGGACAAAGACGTTATGTTGAAAGCTTATCAACATACGCTCGTCAATTTTTAGGTCAAATGGATAAACCCGATGTAGATTCAATTGACGGGTTAACACCTGCAATTTCTATTGACCAAAAATCTACCAGCAACAATCCGCGCTCTACAGTCGGAACCGTTACTGAAATTTATGATTATTTACGACTTTTATACGCAAGAATTGGTACTCCACACTGTCCAAAATGTGGAGCTCTAATCAAACCTCAAACAATTGATGAAATCGTTAATAGCATAATGCAATTAGAAGAAGGTACAAAAATCCAAATTCTAGCACCTATTGTTAATGGCAAAAAAGGCGAATTCTCATCTTTATTTGAAGAATTGCGCCAAGAAGGTTTTGTAAGAATTAATATTGATGGAGAAATTTTCAACCTTGATGAAGATGAAATCAAAATAGCGAAAACAAAAGCTCATACAATCTCCGTTGTTATTGATAGAATTGTCGTAAAACCTTCTGCAAAATCTAGAATCGCAGACAGTGCGCAAATTGCTTTGCAAAAAGGAGATGGGGTTTTAAAAATTGATATCATAGGTGGCGAAGAAAAAATTTATAGCGAAAAACTAGCTTGTCCTGATTGTAATTTAAGCTTTGAAGAATTATCACCACGCATATTCTCCTTCAACGCGCCTTATGGAGCTTGCGAAAAATGCGGTGGACTCGGTGTTGATTTTAAAATTGATCCGGATTTAGTTGTGCCCGACAAAAACAAATCTGTTAATGAAGGTGCCATTTATCCTTGGAGCAAATCCTCAACTTCTTATTATAACGATGTTTTGCAAGCAATTAAGCTTGAATACAATATGAATTTTGATATTCCGTTTAAAGACATGCCAGAAGAACACAAAAAAATAATTCTTTATGGTTCAGAGGAAAGAATTCCTATGCGCATAAGAGATTTTGGTAGTCACCGCTACAGAAACACTCTTCAAAAATTTATCGGAGTTTTACCATTTTTGATGAAGCATTATTCAGTAGAAAGTGAATATTGGCGCGCTGAAATTGAAAAATATATGGTCACAACACCTTGTGAAGCTTGTGGCGGTGGCAGATTAAAACCATTTCCTTTAGCGGTAGAAATAAATGGCAAAAACATTTTTGAATTTTGCTCAATGTCTATTGATAAAGAATACGATTTTATATCAGATTTATACTTAACGCTATCTGATTTTCAAATGAAAATCGGAAAACAAGTTTTGGATGAAATTCGCGCTAGACTTAAGTTTTTAATTGATGTTGGACTTTCGTACCTAAATTTATCGCGTATGGCTGGGACTTTATCCGGCGGAGAAGCGCAAAGAATCAGGCTTGCAACTCAAATCGGTAGCGGACTTTCAGGAGTTTTGTATGTCTTAGATGAGCCGTCAATTGGTTTGCATCAACGCGATAATGACAAACTTATCAAAACTTTGATAAAATTAAGAAATATGGGAAATTCGCTCATTGTTGTAGAGCACGATGAAGATACAATAAGAAGTGCTGATTACATTGTTGATATAGGACCAAAAGCAGGTATTAATGGCGGAAATATTGTTGCCCAAGGCGAAAACACAAAGGATATTGAAAAAGCAAAAGATTCGCTTACCGGCAAATATTTAAGCGGAGAATTAAAAATTGAAGTACCTAAAACTATTCGCGAAGGAAATGGACAATATTTACAAATAAGAAATGCTTATTTAAATAATTTAAAAAACCTTGATTTAGATATACCACTGGGCAAAATCGTTGTACTAACCGGTGTTTCAGGCTCTGGCAAATCAACACTTATGCAAAATTTAATATATGAATATGCAATTCATAAGCTTAGAAAAAGCAAACCAAAACCTCAAGGCGTAGATGAGATATTAGGATTTGAAAACCTTGATAAAATCATTGATATTGATCAATCTCCAATCGGAAGAACTCCACGCTCGAACCCTGCAACTTATACGGATGTATTTACGCCAATAAGAGAGCTTTATTCAAAAACGAATGAAGCCAAAATGCGAGGTTACAAACCCGGACGATTCAGTTTTAACGTTAAAGGCGGACGTTGCGAAGCTTGTGGTGGCGATGGCGTTATAAAAATTGAAATGAATTTTCTTTCTGACGTATACGTAAAATGTGATGTTTGCAAAGGTCAACGATATAATAATGAAACCCTAGAGGTTAAGTATAAAGGAAAATCAATTTCTGATGTTTTGAATATGAGCGTAAAAGAAGCTTATGAATTTTTCGAAAATGTTCCACAAATTGCAAACAAATTAAAAACATTAGTTGACGTTGGTTTAGATTATATTAAATTAGGTCAAAGCGCAACGACACTTTCCGGTGGTGAAGCGCAAAGAATAAAGCTTGCGTCAGAATTAAACAAACGTTCAACCGGAAAAACTTTATACCTGCTTGATGAGCCATCTGTTGGCTTACATTGGTATGATTTGGATAAATTAATAAAAATCATTCAACAGCTTGCAGATAACGGAAACACTGTTTTAATCATTGAACACAATATGGATTTAATAAAAATTGCAGATTACATCATAGATTTAGGGCCGGAAGGTGGCGATGCCGGCGGAAATATTGTTGCTTGCGGAACTCCTCAAGAAATTGCAAAAAATCCAAACTCATATACCGGTCAATATTTGAAAAAATATTTATGATAATACAACACAATAAAATAACCAACACCTAAAAAAGACAAAAACCCTTATTCAAGGCTTTTGTCTTTTTTCTAAAATTTATATCAAACCGTTTAACTAAGCTAAACCAAGAGCTTTTCTATACCAAGAGAATGATTCAAGTTCAGAACCATTAAAAGTTGTCTTGATTTGTTGCTTTTTCAAATAGTTTTCAAATTCATCATTAAAAGCGGATTTCACAGTTTTCTTTGTTTCAGTTGTAGTAACGTTCATGCCGTTTCCTCCTTTATTTTGGTAACATAATTTTTATATTAAAACCTTTCGGTGAGATGTCGGATGTCTACACTACATTCTATAAGCAAATTTTAGCATAAATTTTGCATCTTCGCAATTAATAAGTAAAGTTTTGTTACAGAATTTTAAAAAAATAGCTCTTAAGGATTAGTTACTCTCAATTTTAAATTTAAAAAATTGATTAATCATCATGTTTAATGTATCGTATAAAAGTAAGATGTCAATTTAAGGGGAATTTAAGAATGTACAATGTTGCAATTATCGGAGCCGGACCTGCCGGAATTTTTTCTGCGCTTGAAATAGTTAAATTAAAACCTGATTGGAAAGTTATTTTAATCGAAAAAGGTCAAAAAATTGAAAAACGAATTTGTCCAATTAGAAACGGAGCCCCAAAATGCGTTAATTGTAACAAATGTGGTTTACTATGTGGCTGGGGTGGAGCTGGAGCGTTTTCTGACGGAAAACTTACTCTAACACCGGATGTTGGCGGTCACTTAATAGATTATATGTCACGCAAAGATGTTGAATATTATATTGATTACGCGGACAAACTTTATTTAGAACACGGCGCTACAGATGAAGTTTTTGGTACAAATCTTGAAACCTTTAGAGAAATCGAAAGAAAAGCTGTACTTGCTGAATTAAAACTCGTTCATTCGCCGGTTAGACATTTAGGTACTGAACGAAGTTTGGATGTTTTAAAACACATGCAAGATTATTTAACTGATAAAATTACTATTCTTAACAATGTTACGGCAAAAAGTCTTATTGTTGAATGTGAACAAGTAAAAGGTATTGTTCTAGATAATGGCGAAACTATTCGAGCAGAACACACCATTATTGCACCTGGTCGTGAAGGAGCTGATTGGTTAGCACATGAGTTCGCAAAAAATAAAATCGGTATGGTTAACAATGCTGTTGATGTTGGCGTAAGAGTTGAATTACCAGCACCTGTGTTTGCACCTCTTACTGATAAACTTTATGAATCAAAACTTGTTTATCATTCTCCTACTTTTGGTGATGAAGTAAGAACCTTCTGCATGAATCCTAACGGCGAAGTCGTTCAAGAAAATTACAGCGGTATTGCAACAGTTAATGGTCATAGTTATGCAAACATCAAAACTAATAATACTAATTTCGCGTTATTAGTAAGCAAAAAATTCACCGAACCTTTCAAAGAACCAATCGCTTACGGTCAACATATTGCCCGACTTGCAAACATGTTGGGTGGCGGAATCCTTGTTCAAAGATTTGGTGACTTACTTGATGGTAGACGTTCTACGCCGGATAGAATAAAATCAAGCGTAATTACCCCAACTCTAAAAAGTGCGACACCAGGGGATTTAAGTCTGGTTATTCCTTATAGACAAATGAAAAGTATTATTGAAATGCTTTTTGCGCTTGATAAAATTGCTCCGGGCACAGCTTCACGCTACACTTTACTATACGGTATCGAAGTCAAATTCTATTCCGCAAGAGTCAAATTAACAAATGCTCTTGAAACCGAAGGTGTAAAAAATCTTTACGCAATCGGCGATGGTGCAGGAGTTACACGTGGCTTAATACAAGCTTCCGCATCTGGAGTTTATGTCGCTAGAACAATTTGCGGAAAATCTTAACTAAAAAAAGCTCGAAAAATTGTCATTTTTCGACTTTTTCCGCATCCTCTTTTATCCAATCATAAAGCGGTTTTATTATAAAATCTTTATCAGCGCGAAAATCTTTCAGTAAAAAATCGGTTGAAAGATTTTCGCGTATTGGTTCGCCTGAAAATATTCCTTTAGAATACAATGTCGAATAATTTTTTCCCTCACTTGTACAATAAGGAACAACTACAATATTATTTTTATTTAAATATGCCAAGCCATGTGTACGACAGATTATCGGACGGTATTTATAAACCGAGCAACAATTTTCTAACAAAAATGGACAAGCTCCACCTTTTTCCAGAATTTTAATATTATCTTGAATTTTTATACGCATATCATAATTTAATTTTGAATATCCAAGCATTAAATATTCTAATTCGACTTCTGAAATTGGATAATCACCTTTTTCACAACAATGAGAACAGCCTTTACGACAGCAAATAAAATCCTTATGCAAATCATTATATTTAGATATTTTTTTATCTAAATTAATCAAAAAACTATCATATAAACTTTTATCACACATTAAAATTTTTTACTTTGAACTCCAAAATCTTTTCCAAAAACTTTTTGAAGAATGGCTTTCTAAATGTTCAATTCTTTCAGAAAGCTCTTTATTGTGTTGCAAAAGCTCTTGAACTTGTTTTGCTAATATTTCGTTATCTTTTTTGTATCCACCAGCTTCAATTAAACGTGTTGCCATATCTGAATTTGTAATATCATCACTAATTTTTTTAGCAACAGCTTCTGCTAACATTTGAAGAGTTTGAGAAGTCACATCAAGCGTAAAACTTTTTTCAATTTTTGGTGTCAAATCTGTCACTGTATGTTCTTCAGAACTATTTTGTGGCTCATTTTGTGGTTGTAAATAATCACTAACAACTATTGGCTGAACTGGCTCATCATCTTTTTTTTCAACTTTAGCTTCCATTTTAGAAAGTTTAGCGATAATTTGTTCATCAGTATAACCTTGAGCTTTTAAAGAAATTCCGCGTTTAATTTTTTCTAAAGATAAATCATCATAAAACTCAAGTCCATCTTCATCTTCATATATAGAATCAATTTTCCAATCATTCAAAAACAAACTTAAAGAATGTTTATCAATAAAATAATTTTCTGCATTTAAATTTTTTAAAATAGTTTCTCTGTTAAACATGACAGATACCTCATCTTTTCATTTGTCTTGCTATATCCCTATCCTGCGATTTTTTAGAAATTGCTTCACGCTTATCGTAGAGTTTTTTACCTTTTGCTAAACCTATTTCTATTTTAGCAAAACCACGCGATAAAAACAATTCTAAAGGCACAATTGTATAGTTTTCTTTCTTAATTTTGCCCAAAATCTTTAAAATTTCTTTTTTTGTTAATAATAATTTACGCACTCTATCTGGGTCATGGTTATATCTATTCCCTTGTTCATAAGGTGAAATGTGCATATTATATAAAAAAACTTCGTTATCTTCAATTTTTGCAAAACTATCTTTTAAATTTAATGTACCTTTGCGAATTGACTTAATTTCAGTTCCGGTCAAAACAATGCCCGCTACATATTTTTCGAATATCAAAAAATCATGAAACGCTTTGCGATTTGTTGAAATAATTTTTTTACCGTCTTTTTCCATAATGGTATTATAGAGCAAAATCAATTATTTTCAAATCTTCATTTTATAAAACTAATTATAAAAGCCCTTGTTCTTCCTTGCGTTTTTCTTGATAACTATAAAGCGCATAAATTACAACACCAATTACTAACCATATTATAAAATAAACAGCAGAGGTTGCTTTTGCATGAAATTTACAATACATCAAAGATAAGCATGTTATTATACCTAAAATTGGAAAATAAGGGCAACATGGAACTTTGAAAGGTCGTTCTCGATTTGGCTCTGTTTTTCTTAAAATCAAAACTGCAATACAAATTATTATAAATGATGTAAATGTTCCAAAATTACACAATTCAGCCGAGATGTTTAAATCCATAAACAATGCACAAACAACAACTATGATACCTGAAATCCAAGTTAATAAATGTGGCGTTTTGAAAGTTTTATGAATTTTATTCCAAGATTTTGGTAAAAAATTATCTCTACTCATTGCGTATAAGATTCTTGTTGTACCTAATTGATAAATTAGAAGAACAGAGGTTAACGCACAAAGCGCACCAACTGAAATTAAACCTGCATACCAATGAATACCAATAAACCTCATAGCATGAGCTAACGGAGCCTGTGTATCAATTGCATTTAAAGGCATTACACCAGTTAAAACTAAAGCTACACAAATATAAAGAATCGTGCATAATCCCAAAGTCCCTAATATTGCAATTGGCAAATCTCTTTGAGGATTTTTAGTTTCTTCAGCTGTTGTCGAAATCGCATCAAAACCTACATACGCAAAAAATATTACAAAAGCGCCCGTGAATATTCCTTCAATACCGTTAGGAGCGAAAGGAACCCAATTATCAGGCTTAACGTACAGAGCACCAACAATAATAAATGATAAAATTATAAACAAATTTACACCAACCATAATTGTTGCAACTTTTGTTGATTCTTTTATCCCTTTTATCAAAAGCGCCGTTAATATTAAAACAATTGAAATTGCAGGAATATTTATCGCAAATGGCATTTCACCGCCGAAAGGCAAATTAATAAATGGCATTTTGTCATGAACATTCCAACCGTATTTATTACACATTTCATAAATTGTTCTGTAATCATTTCTTAACCATAATGGAAAATGAGTAACAAAAGCCGGTAAAACATGCTTAAACCCTTTTAACAATTGCGTAAAATATCCAGTCCAAGCGCTTGCAACAGTGATATTACCAATTGCATATTCAAGCATCAAAATCCAACCAACCATCCAAGCCATAAATTCGCCCATTGTCGCGTAAGTGTATGTATACGCACTTCCCGCAACAGGTATCATTGCTGCAATTTCAGAATATGATAAAGCAGAAAATACGCTTGCTAATGCAGCTAAAAGCATTGATATAATGATTGCAGATCCAGCGCCTGCGCCTTCAGAATTTCCAACAATTGCACTTCCTATAATTGTAAAAATTCCCGTGCCGACAACCGCGCCAATGCCAATAACTATTAAGTCAAAAACATTTAATGTCTTTTTTAAATCTGAATGGCACCCTTCATCAATCAAATCTTGTGGGCTTTTGCATTTTAATAAATTGTTAAATATTACTTGTAATCTTTTCATTTTCCTCTGCTATTCTTTGGTTAGTATTAATTTTCAAAATTTCAGCCTCACGATTTTTTCTATAACCGTAAGATAAATATATTAACGCACCCATAATAACCCATACAACAAACAACATTGTTGAAAGTACTGCTGTTTGACCTTTTGCAACAACCATGGAATAAATCATCAAACCGCCACAACAAATTATTCCAATTAAAGGAAATACTGGGCAGAAAGGCACTTTAAAAGGTCTTTCACGATTAGGGTCTGTTTTTCTCAAAATCAAAATCGCAACACAAACTATTATAAATGATGTAAATGTACCAAAATTACATAACGAAGTTGCGACATTCAAATCCAAAAATAATGTTCCCAAAACTCCTAAAATACCAACTGTTATTGTTAAAATATGAGGAGTATTGAATTTTGGATGTATTGTTAAAAATATTTTTGGCAAAAAGTTATCACGAGTCATTGCAAATAATACACGAGTTGAAGCCATGTGTAAAACTAATAACACAGAAGTCAATCCTGCCAATGAACCTAACGAAATAAAATATGATGCATAAGTCGCCCAATGTTTGCCGGTCATCATCATGCAATAAGCCATTGGAGCTTTAATTAAACCTTCTGGAATAACACTTCCGCTAGTTGGTTGCATGCCTGTCAAAACCAACGCAACAAGCACATAAACAACAGTGGTTATAACTAATGAGCCAATAATACCAATTGGTAAATCTTTTTGCGGATTTTTGCATTCTTCAGCTGCTGTTGCTAAAGCATCAAAACCTATATACGCAAAGAATATTAAAAATGCTCCCATAAATACGCCTTCAAACCCATTTGGAGCAAATGGAGTCCAATTTTCCGGACGCACAAAAAATGCGCCTGCAAAAACGAATAATGCAATAACACCAAGTTTTATTGCAACCATTATACCAGCCATTTTAGCAGAATCTTTAGTTCCTTTAACCAAAATAGCAGTAGTCAAAGCTATCATAAAAATTGCAGGAAGATTTATACAAATTGGTAATCCCATAATATGCGGAATTGAAGCACTAACATCTAAACCTTGTTGAGTACAAACATTTACAGCACTTCTATAATCGTTAACCAACCATAAAGGCAGATTTACAACCCAAGCCGGCAATATATTTGCAAACCCTTTCAAAAATTGCATAAAATGGTTTGTCCAAGCACACGCAACAGCAATAAAACCGATTGCATATTCAAGCATTAAAATCCAACCTATTAACCAAGCCATACCCTCACCTAGCGTTGCAAAGGTATAAGTGTATGCTCCACCGGCAACAGGAATCATTGTTGCAAACTCTGTATAGCATAATGCTGAAAAAATACATGCAATAGCAGCTATTATCATTGAAATAACAAGAGCAGGCCCTGCACCATTTTCTCCTGCGGCGGCAATACCAACAATTGCAAATATTCCTGAACCAATAATTGCGCCAACACCTAAAATAATTAAATCCCAAACTCCAAGAGTTTTTTCTAAGCCACCAGCTTTTGCATTTGCTAAAGCATCATCAGGGCTTTTGATTGTTAACATTTTTTTTAAAGCACTTGAAATTTTTGATTTGAAATTATTTTCAGCCATTTATATCCTTTCTTTGCGTCAAAAAACACGCAAAATTTTACTTTAAAGTGATAGGTTTAAGTTTATTTTAATAAAGGGAAACCGAGTTTTTCGCGTTGTTTCACATATAAATTAGCAACCGCTGATGCCATTGTTCTAACACGTCTTATAAAGTTATTTCTTTCATCTTTACTGATAACACCACGTGCATCAAGCAAATTAAATGTGTGAGAACATTTTAATACATAATCATACGCTGGCAAAACAAGTTCCGCTTCAATACAATTATCAACTTCTTTTTGATAAGAATCAAATAAACTAAATAATCTTTCAGCATTTGAATATTCAAAATTATATTTTGATTGCTCTATTTCATTTTGTAAATAGATATCACCATATTTTAGGGTATTATTCCAATTTATATCAAAAACAGATTCTTTGTTTTGAATATACATAGCGATTCTTTCTAAACCATAAGTAATTTCTAACGCTACAGGTTTAACTTCTAAACCGCCAACTTGTTGAAAATACGTAAATTGTGTAATTTCCATACCATCAAGCCAAACTTCCCAACCGACACCGGCAGCGCCAAGTGTTGGAGATTCCCAGTTATCTTCAACAAATCTAACATCGTGTTTTAATAAATCAATTCCCATAGCCTCTAAACTTTTCAAATAAAGCTCTTGAGCATTATCAGGAGAAGGCTTTAAAATAACTTGATATTGAAAATAATGTCCTAAACGATTTGGGTTTTCACCATAACGTGCATCCGTCGGACGACGACAAGGTTCAACCATTGCTGTTTGCCAAGGTTCAGGTCCCAACGCTCTTAAAAAAGTGGCAGGATTCATTGTAGAAGCCCCTTTTTCAATATCATAAGGTTGCTGAATTACACAACCGTAATCTGACCAAAAACGTGATAAATTTAAAATTAAGTCTTGAAAATTTAAAGTCATTTTTTTCCCAACATTGTATTTTTTACACTTATTAGATTATACAAACAAAAAACTTGATAATCAAATAAATATAAACTTATTAATAGCCAAGAATCTTTAAATTAAGGTCTTTTGCTTATTATTTTTAGTTTTTACAGTTTTTAGAATTGTAAACAATTGTTAAGATTTAATATTAACTTGAAATTCCGCTCACAAAAAATACTTTATATAAGAGTAAGAGAAAGTATAAAAGATATGTCAAATTCATTTTTCACAAATTTATTAACAAGTATGGGCTATAGTATTGCTCAAAATGGTAACACATTATCGCCTTTTAATATGGGTGGCTCACCTTATGGTAACTTTACCAACTCAATTTTTAGCGCCATGGGGCAAGGTGGTATGACTCAATATTACAATACAAATGCCGTTTACACCAACACAAACACTGATAAATGGGGCTTTTGGGGTAATGCCTTACTAGCTTTGCAAAATGGCTTTAGCATGTTTAAAGGCTAAATAATTACATAAAAAATTTGCAGAAGAATAATTCTTCTGCAAATTTTTATTTCTGCAAAACTAAATAGAATCATGCGTTGAATCTTTTGATTCAATGTTTTTAGATTCTATAAAATCTGTTTTTATATCTTTATTTTCAGTTTTCAGTTCAGCTTCTCTTGCCTTTTTCATTGCTTGAATTATTGCATCAGTTTGGGCTTGTCGTTTAACATCAGTAAAAACACTTTTTAATTCATCTTCGCTCAATCCATCTGGAGATTTAAAACAAATTACAACTTTATTTTTTCTAAACAACATATATGAAATAGCAATTATTGCCCACAAAACAATACCTTGATAAATTCCAATCATTGGAACCATAGGAGCAAAGCTTTTTTCTAAAGCGTTCCATATCTGCATACAAAGCCAACCTGGAAAAACCACAAATCCGGCAACCAAACAGCAACCAATCATAACTGCAAATATCAAACCTCTTAAACCTCTTATTTGAATTACATTTAAATTATTTTTCATTACCTCATCCTTTATCTATTTATTCACCTAGCATACTCAAAAAACTTTTCTCATCTAATATTATAACACCTAATTTTTCTGCTTTGTCAAGTTTTGAACCGGCATTAGCTCCAGCAACAACAAAAGACGTATTTTTAGAAACAGAAGATGATGTTTTTCCACCTCTCATTTTAATTTTTTCACCGGCTTCATCGCGTGTCATGCTCTCTAACGTTCCGGTTAAGACAAAAGTTTTACCCGCAAGCTCATCAGTTTTATTTTGCAAATGATTTTTGAATTCAAAACCAATCTTTTTAAACTCTTCAATCATATTGATATTTTCAGGATTTTTGAAAAATTCATAAACACTTTTTGCGATTTTATCACCAATTCCATCGATTTTTGCAAGCTCATCTAAACTCGCATTACTCAAATCTTCAAGCGTCGGAAATTCATTAACCAAAAGCTCTGCCGTTTCTTTGCCAACATGTCTTATAGAAAGCGCAGTAACAAACCTAGATAATGGTTGATTAACACTTGCTTGTATTGCATTATACATATTTGTAGCAGATTTTTCTTTTACCAAATCCAATTTCATAAAATCATCAATTGTTAATTTATAAAAATCTACAGGAAATTTTACCATGCCATTTTCATACAACTGAGAAATAACCGATGGTCCGACATTATCAATATCCATGGCTTCTTTAGAAACCCAATATTCTAATTTTGCTTTCAAAATAGAAGGACAATGCGGATTATCACAATACAAATTAACTTCACCTTCACGCGTTACCAATTTTGAATGACAATCCGGACATTCTTTTGGTGCAACATAAATCGGATAAGAATCGTGTTCTTCACTTTCCACAACTTTTATAACTTTAGGTATAATTTCCGCAGCTTTTTTTATCATTACTCTGTCACCAATTCGTACATCAAGCCTTGATATTTCATCAAAATTATGCAAACTTGCTCTTGAAACAACACTACCTGCTAAATTTACAGGCTCTAATACCGCAACAGGAGTAACAGCTCCGGTTTTTCCAACCCCAACTTCAATATTGACTAATTTTGTCGAAATTTCTTCCGGCGGAAATTTAAACGCTGTAGCCCACTTTGGCGCGCGAGCCGTAAACCCTAATTCATTTTGATAATCTAAACGATTTACCTTTATTACAACACCATCAGTTGCATAATTTAAATCAAAACGCTTAGTTTCCCATTCTTTGCAAAATTCAATTGCACCCTCAATATCATCCACTAATCTAATATTAGGATTAGTTTTAAAACCTAATTCTTTAACGTATTGCAAACTTTCCCAATGAGTTTTTGGTTTTTTATCAGCACGCTCAATTATTGCAGTATACGTAAACATTGATAAATCACGTTTTGCAGTAATTGAGCTGTCAAGCTGGCGCAAAGAACCTGCCGCCGCGTTTCTTGGATTTGCAAAAACTTTTTCTCCGTGTGCTAAATTTTCTTCATTCAATCGCTCAAAAGAAGTTTTTGGCATATAAATTTCACCACGTATCTCAACATCGGCATTTTCAAACAATTTCAAAGGAATCGCTTTAATTGTTTTTAAATTTTGAGTAATATTTTCACCAACGACGCCGTCACCACGAGTAACGCCTGTAGTAAAAAGTCCATTTTTATAAGTCAACGCGATAGCAAGACCGTCTATCTTTAATTCACAAACAAGCTGAACCTTTTGCGAAAACTCTTTTTGAACTCTTTCATACCATTTTCTTAATTCTTCGGCACTATAAGTATTATCAAGACTATACAAACGATATTTATGCTTATATTCAGCAAAAGAATCACTTATCCCACCGACTCTTTGAGTTGGACTATCTGATGTAATTAAATCGGGGCGCGCATTTTCCAATTCTTTTAATTTAGAAAACAACGAATCATATTCATAATCGCTTATTGTTGGATTATCCAAAACATAATAATTATAATTATTTTTATTTATCTCATCACGTAACTTTTTAATTTCATCTTCTATCATAAAGAAGTTTCTCCCGATTTTTCGCTGTAAGAACTCTTATTATACCAAGCATAATCCAAAATATAAATTGAATTTGTGGTCTAAAAAATACAGTATCAACAAAGCCGTGAATTAAAATACCTAATAATGAAGCAAATGCTATTGCAATATAAAAAGAAGTTATGTTATTTCTATGTTTTAAATATTTAACGGCTTTTACTAAATTTGTAATTATCATTGAAACAAAAGCCAAAAGCGCAAAAATTCCGCTCTCTACAGCAAGCTCCAAATAAATATTGTACGCGCTTAATGCATCAAACCCCGTTTTCATATACAAACCGTATATTTCACGAAAATTTTGGTTTCCAACCCCGATTCCTAAAATCCAATTATCCTTAAACATTTGCACGCAAGAATTATAAACATTAAATCTAAAAGAATTTGAACTATCATTTCGCATTGCAAAAATTGAAATTAATCTTGCTCGAACAGAAGTTATTGATAACATCAAAAACAAAATAATTGTACTCAAACATGCCGTAATTGTTGCAAAAAGTTTTCTAAATTTCGGTTTCAAGAATTTAAACATGATTAAAGCAAGAAAACATAATTCAAAAAATAATCCTATATATGCTCCCCTGCAACCGGTCAAAATTATAGATAAAATCGTCAATACAAAAACCAACACACAAGTTAATGAAGTTTTTAAATGCTTGTTCAAAAATGGTAAAACAAACGCAACAACTGTTGTTGGTGCAATTGCAAGCATAAACCCGCCAAACAAATTAGGATTAAACGGTTTTAAAGTTCCATAAACTCTTGTCATCACTTCTTCCGGATTAAGTCGCGACATGTCTTGCCAACCGGAAATTTCTGATACCGACATAAAATTTTGCATAATTGCAAATCCTGATTCAACAAATGCCATAAACGCAATTAGCAAAAAAACATATTTTATCATTCGCTTATTTGATCTAATAAAATCTACAAATGAAAAATAAAACCCAACATACAAAACGGTTTTGCAAAACCCTTTTAAACTCAATGCAAATAAAGACGAACCGGCAACACTAATTAGAACTAATAATAAATAAATTATTAAAAATACATCGCCTGATGAAAAATACAATCTCGCATTTGGTTTTGTACAGAGTTTTATGATTGTTAAAAATATCATTACAAACGCAAAATTACCAATACTATCTGAAGGCATAAAAATTGATGAAACAATTAACAAAGCCAAACATAGGAAAATTAATTTATCGATATTTTGCAAAACCAAACTATTTTTATACAAATTTTGCGTTATATTTTGCGCAATAGAAAAAATTTTGTTCAAAAACATTTATATTACTAACCTAAATTACTATTCTCACCAGCATTCTCGACTTTTGTTTCACCGGAAACTTTTACATTTGAAATTGTCCCGTTGAATTTATAATTTTCACCTTCAATAGTTACTGGCAATCCCATTTTAATTTTATTTCCACCAACAACAGCGCCGTCTTTTGTAATTTTTGCCGTATCTGTAATTGTTATAACGGCATCAAAAACAGCCGGTTGAGCAGGATCAAGCACTAACATTGTTGAATCTTTTACAGTTGGCGAAAATGTTTTTCTAGGCTGCGAAGTAGCATTGATTACGTTTAATTCAGTATAAGGAACGTTTCTGATTGTCAAAAATGTTTTGTCACCGGATTTTATCGGGAAATTTTCACCGGTAACGGTTACACCACGCAAGAAAACTTCAAATTCAATTTTTGAAGTTGCTTCAATTTGCTTATCTGCTGTTTGACGAAAATGTTTAACAGTAAACAAACCCACGCATAAAGCGATTATCACTCCAATAACAATTATTAAATCAACAAAACCAATTTTTTTAAAAAATTTATTCATATAAAACCTCTCTTTTTATTAATTTAATTTTATTTTCAAGAATTTTCCATGCTAGTTTTCTAAATTAAATTTTGAAGGAAGATTCTCTAAAAGTTCTTTAATCGTTGTAGTTGCGCAACCATACTGCTTAACAACAATTCCTGCCGCAATATTTCCAATGACCGCCGCATAAACAGCAGGAGCACCAATAGCAATAGCAAGCGAGAAAAGAGCCGTCACAGTATCGCCGGCACCTGTCACATCAAACACTTTTGATTTATTAAACACAGGAATATGCGTATACTCACCGCCTTTTTCAACAACCACCATGCCATCAGAACCACAAGTTATCAAAACATTTTCTAAATGATTTTCATTTATCATTTGCATGCCGGCTTCAATAAAATCCTCACGCGAACGTAAATATTTGCCAATATACTTTTGTGTATCAGGCAAATTTGGAGTCATTGAATATGCATCTTTATATCTATAATAATTTTTTTGTGCATCAACAATAACTTTTTTAGAATGTTCTTTTGCAACCTCAAACACTGATTTTATAACATTATCACTTAAAGTTCCTATATGATAATCAGATAAAATAATCAAGTCACACAAAGGAATTTGCGACTTAATCTTTTGTATCAAACGGTTTTCTGTTTCATTAGAAATTGGCGCATTCGTTTGCCTATCAATTCTTACAATTTGTTGAGTAACAGATTGAGAGCAAGAGCCGGAAATCCGTGTTTTTGTAATAGTTTTCCGCTCTTTATCAGAAACTAAATGCGTACAATCCACATCCGCTTCAAAAAAAGCTGCTTTCAAATCTTCAGCTTGATAATCTTCCCCAACAATACCAATAACAGAAACCTTGCCGTCATTTATCGAAGAAACGTTATGAGCCGCGTTTGACGCCCCACCCAAAATATGTTTTGTATGCGTGTGTTGAAGTATTAAAACAGGTGCCTCGCGAGAAATCCGTTCAGTATCTCCATAAACCATTTCATCAAGCGCCAAATCACCAATCACCAAAATTTTTGCACTTGATAATTTATTTATATATCGTTTTAAATCCTCAGCATTTATTTGCATATTAACCCTTCTTACTGTTGATAATATTAAAAATATCATATATAATAATATCATAAAAAAAGTGAGAGTTAAAGAAAGATATTTTGATGGCGGAAGAAAACGCAAAAAGACTTAATAACAATGAAGATCCGTTAGACATAAATGAGTTAGCCTCTTTAAATGAAGAGGTATCGGTTGATGTCATAGAACAATTAGAAGGCAAGCTTTCTGCAGATTCACAAGAATTTCAAAATTCCGGTGATGATTCAGAATTATTTGAAGAAGTCGATTCTACAAATAAACCTAAAAAAGCAGTAGAAAAAGCAACATATAATGAAAATCTTGATGACAATTTTATAAAAAAATACAAAGCACGATTAAACAAACAAAATTTTGATGCTCTCGCAAAAAAAGACAGCTCTGAACCTGATGATACTCAAGATAGCCCTTCTGTTATTAACGCAAAAGAAAAACTAAAAGAGCGAGCAAAAGATGAAGAACGCTTAGATGCTTCACTTCAACAAAGTGGTTTTGATAACAATGCAAGTATTCAAGAAGAATCTGAAAACACAAATGTTGATAGCTCAAATATAGAAGTTCTGTCAAAAGGTAAAATCAAAGAAATTCCGGCAACCCCTGAACAAATTGAATACAATGACAGCCTAGATTTATTAGATGATAACGTAAAATACACAAAATATGTTATTTATGTAAATCCTGAAAACACTGATTTTATGAATAGTTTAACAATCAAAGAACGAAAAAATTTAATAAATAGAATTTTAAGAGAGCAAGATGATATTGCGATAACCAAACGTCGTTTTAGCATGATACAAAGCGTAATAAAACACGTTATAATAATGATAATAACGATTACATTAACAATTCCTGTTGTTTATTTTTCTGTAAACATGTCACTGGAAGCGTCAATTAACAATTATAGAAAATCTCAAACACTTTTCAAAAACCTTTATAGAGAAAAAGGTAAAATTCAAAAAATATCAAATATTCGATAAAAAATTTATTAAATATTACAGATATATCTTAAACAAGTTATAATAATATATCTACAACACAACCTATTACATACCTTTCAATAATGGTCCGTTGTATTTTTTGTACAATTTCATAACATCTTCAGGAATATTTTCACCTTCTATCATTTTTGCGTATGTCTCGGCTATAAATTCCCCAATACTTGTTTTAGCATAAGCAGATACTTTTCCTGCAGTCTTTTGAATTTCTTTATTTGTTAAATGTTCGTATAAATCCGGATAGAGTTTTTGGAATTTTTCAGGATTCTTTTCCAATAAT